>QGUY01000294.1 GCA_003242315.1 Bacteroidota bacterium | reverse complement strand
TTGTATAAAAGACAACACATCAACACATCAGAGCCACCCTTTCCGCTTAAACCACACATACACCAATACCGTCACACCGGCCATCAGTAATAACAATGCGGGATAACCGAACGGCCAGTTGAGTTCGGGCATGTATTTGAAGTTCATTCCGTATATCCCGACAATAAAGGTTAGTGGCATAAAAAAGACTGAAAAAACCGTCAGCACGCGAACAACTTCATTTGTTCTTTGTGATGTCAGGGAGATATAGGTGTTAAGCAGTGTGTTGGAGTGGTCCATGACGTGATCGCTGTTGGTGTATTGCCTTAGTAGCTCGTCCTTGAGATTGTTGAGGTCTGGTGCCGGAATCTTTTCCGCCAGGTGGTCGACAATACCCCGCGACAGGTTGAGGAGCTTGTTGATTACATATGCCTGCCGCTTGATGTAATACAAGTCTTCCAGTAACGCAGGCATCCTCTTTTGAAGGAAAAGCATCGGCTCAAACTTTTCGATCGCGTTCATAAGCTGAGCGAGGGGCCGCTCATAGGTGAGAAAAGATGAGAGAACGATACTTGGGCAGGTGTTCCGGCTGGAGGAAATCCTCAACAAGTGCGCTGTGGAGATCGTATTTCGCTGCAACCTCACGCAGCTCATGCTTTTCGGGGTTAGCGATATCAATCCATTCGAAGGGGAGATCGTCTTTTTCCTTCAGGTTTGTGACCATAGGGCACGGTGCGGTGGGGAGGCTTTTCGAAAGGTCGCTAAAATATCCTCAACTTTCCAACTCCCCTATGTGATTCTATGTGTCCTGTGTGATTCGAAACTTCTTGAATCACATAGGGACATAGGACGCATCACATAGGACAATAGGGAGTTAGCGTGAGCGCACTTCACGCCTCATGAATGACGCGTAGGACAGCGCGAAGCAAACCACGGTAGCGGCGATCAAACCTGTTAGCTGTGGCCACACGATGAGCAAACTTTGGTCAAGAGGGAGTGGAGCCGGTATCGAGCCGTACACTTGTTCAATGGAGAGTGGTCCGAGACTTCGTACTGATGGCATCAGCAACGTGGTGGTCGCCTCGCTGAAAAGCTGGCTCGGTACAAGGCGGAGCAGGTTTGCCACGAAGGCCTCATACTTCAGAATCTGCAGGGGATTGGATGTCGCAGATGGTGCCGCAACGCGGGCAATCACATTGACGATTAATTGATAAAACACCGTGAAGAACAACCACGCCGCCATGCTGGCCAGGGCCGACGTAGCGGGTTGACGAAAACGGATCGAAAAGAAGATAGACAGGTTCAACCAAAAGGCGACGTAACATACGCTTACCAGGAGAAAACAGATGACGCGCATGAATTCCTCCGCGGTGGGTAGCACGCCAACCCGGATTAACCCAAGTCCCATCACCAGGAACCCTAACGCAAACAGCATCACGGCGATCACGATCAGGGCAGCGGTGAACTTGGCGTTGATCACATAATCGCGCGGTATAGGTTGAGCCATGAGGCGACTGAGTGTGCCGCGATTCTGCTCGGAGTTGATGGCATCGAATCCAAGGCTTATGCCAAGTAAAGGACCAAGAAAGCTGATGAATACAGTGAACGATGGCAACGAGCCATCAGTGAGCGTAAACAGTTTAAGGAAAAAGAAAGCTCCCTCGGGATCGTCCGCCTTAGTGGCCTTGGCCATTTGTCCTACCGCCGTGTACAGCGACCCAAGGCACGTCATCGCGATAAGAATAACCAGTATGATGAATCTCCAGCTTCTTACATGATCCGCGATCTCCTTGCGAACCATCACGCGAAACGGGTCAGCTGCCATTGATGCTGACCGTTTGCTGACACGAGGAAACGACAGCTTACGAAGCAGCGCTAAGGGCAGTTCCATTTTTCTCGAAATAGTGATAGTAAATATCGTCCAGGCCGTACTGGTTTTGCTTCAGGAAGTTGAGTGTTGCACCGCTTTCAACAACCGTGCGCGCTATGTCAGGCGCCGCATTGCGACTGCAGCCGATGCGCCACACGCCCAATTCAGGCACAACAGACAGAACTCCCGGAATGCCGGCCAGCTTCTCCTTCAGAACCTCTGAAGAATTATCTATCCCGGCCTCGATCAAGAACGGTTCATTCGAAAACAATTCCTGTGAAAGTTGCCCGATGGTGCCTACCGCGAGCAACTTACCCTTCACAAACAACCCTACGCGATCGCAAACCTCCTGAATCTGGTGAAGATGGTGTGACGAAAGCAAAACCGTGAGGCCTTCGTCATGACTGAGTTTTGCGATCAGGGTTAGAAACTCACGTACCCCCTGAGGGTCAATGCCCAAGGTCGGTTCGTCCAGTATGATGACTTCCGGGCTTTTTATCAGAACGTCGGCCAGCCCGAGACGCTGCCGCATACCGCGCGAATATTTGCCGGCCTTCTTGTCCGCTTCACCCGCAAGTCCAACGCGAGCCAACAGATGACGCGCACGATCCTCCGCAGCTTTCATTGTCATTCCATTGAGTTGTGCGGTATACAGCAGATTTTCAAGACCAGTAAGGTCTTCGTAGAAGCCGACATCCTCGGGCAGATAACCCACCTTGCGCTTGACTTCAATCGGATTTCTGGTAGCGTCTATACCGCACACTGTCACTGAACCTGATGTGGGTTCGGTGAGCCCGAGCATCATGAGGATAGTCGTCGATTTTCCCGCACCGTTTGGCCCGAGCAAACCGAAGATTTCCCCTCTTGCAATGGATAGGTTCAGGTTGTCGACGGCGGTGTAGTTTCCGTACCGCTTCGTCAGCGCGGAAATCTCAATCACATTCTCAGCCAAGGCTACCTCCTTCCGTATTTGCGAAACAGCGTGTACACACCTCCCAGGGCTCCACCAATAACCAGAATACCCAACCATCCATACAGAATCGGCGTCTTTACAGAAACCCTGAAGGTAGCTTTCGAAGAGACCTCCGGGGTTTTCGATTCCATGGTTACAACGTAGTCGCCTGCAATAGCTTTTTCATCAGCGCTGATGGTTGCAAAGACCTGCGCCTGTTCCCCGGGCTCTAGCCGGTCAATGCTGGCCGGCTCAAAGGTTACATCCCAGTTGATCGGCGCGCTGTGATTTAACTTAACATTTGTCAATGGAGCAGATCCTTTGTTAATCACCGTGAGTTCCACACGCCTGGTTTTGCCGGCCGTTATTCCGGTGCTAAGCAATCCGGTTGGGGTTGTCAACTCCATCGCATAACTGCCCTTAATCACCACTTCGAGTTCGAGTTCCGCCGACGTGGAACTTGATGAAGCGATAATGGGAATCTTATAACTCTTTGCCTCAATCACATCGGGCGGGTCGACTTCAATCGTGATACTCTGACGTTGATTAGGCCCAACCTTTACTGAGCTAACCTGGCGACCATCCGCCTTGAAGGAAACATTCCAACCGCGTTCCGCATTGGATCGCAGCGCATACAGTTGCTCGTCAGCGGTCACGTTTCGCAGATCCGCCGTAAAGGTGAATGTGGAGTTGGAGTTCCCCTCCATATTCGGGCGTTGCGTCGTAAGCTCTGAACGAAACGTTCCTTCTTCCTCAACGGTAACTTTTAGCGGCAGAACGGCGCTGCCCGCCACAACGCTAAAGCGGTAAACTCCTTTCTTGACCTTAAGTGGAACGTTCACCTTGAGCGTAACGGCACGCTTTTCATCCGGTAGGACAGAGAGTGTTTCAAGCACCCATCCTCCGGATTTCAGTTCATAGGTCCAGTCTTTCGGAAGACCCCTAACAACAAGCGTAGCATCGCGTACACCGCTGGCTTTGTTGATGACGTCGATATTGTAATCGATCGACTGACCCGGCGAAACGGAAATACCTTTATATGGAGTATATAGGATCAGATCCGGAGCGGACAGAGCCGTGAGAGGGCTTAGTGCGAACGCAAAGAGAATGCTGTTCGCGAGCCATGTACGCAAGGGCATAAAAAACCTTTCCATAATTTTTTAATGACTTTTTGTACACGGCGCAAAATTTAAAAAATGACGAAAAATCTGAAAAGGCCGGGTGCTTTTTTGACCCTTGGAAGCCGCGTCGGTATTGGACCGGCACAGAGTTTGTTAGCCTTCGGTTTCCATGTTCGGCGTATCCACCGGCTTCGATTCCGGCGATCCTTTCTGCCGCAGAAAGATCGAAAGCACTACGATGGCAGCTACGGAAATGAATTCGCTCTGCCAGTTTTGGAATGACTCAAACCAGGGTCGCGATTCACTGAAATACGCTGCCATAGTTTTGCCCGGCCTGCCCTTTCTGGATTGCTCTTCGTTAAAATCTTTATGACTGCCATATAGGTGCAAGGCAAAGCTTGCGAGAAACAACAGCGCGAAGGCGATCGACAGTGAGTTCTTGTATAACGCAATGGCTATGCCTCCTTTTCTTACCGGCCACGGCGCTCCCTCTCTCCTTGGATCAGGTTCGCGATCGACCGATTCCTCCTTTCCAATGGGTTTGGATTCGCTCGAACCAATTTGCCGCAAGGATACTGTCAGCAGAATGTAAGCCGTCATCTGCAGAAACTCACTTTCCCAATTTTCAAAAGTGCTTTGCAGAAAGTGTCCGCTTTTAAGGTAACGAGGTAGATTGACGGGAGGAACGTTGTCTTCCATGGTTTGTTTGTTA
>QGUY01000033.1 GCA_003242315.1 Bacteroidota bacterium | reverse complement strand
TGAGTATGCAGGGTTGCTTACTTTCCGAAGAGGAACGGCCCGCTTGCTAAGCCAGAATGAAATTGAAATCACCGACGGGGAAAACCGAGACGTTGTGTGGGGCGATTATATCATCCTGGCCACAGGAAGCCGGCCGCGTACACTGCCGGGAATTGATGTCGATGAGAAATACATCATGACCAGCGACGGCATCGAAAACATGGAAGAATTCCCGGAAAGCATGGTAATCGTGGGGGCAGGGGTGATTGGTTGCGAGTACGCGACGATATTTTCCGGTTTCGGCAAGACCAAGGTGCATTTGATTGATAAGGGCGATCGAATACTTCCCTTTGAAGATGAAGACGTTGTTCGCGTCATCGAACGCAACATGGAAAGCAACGGTGTGCTGATCCACCGCAATTCACGTCTCGTCCGTCTTGAAGTAAAGAATGGAAAGGTAGAATACGAACTGCAATACGACGATGGAAGCAAAGCTACCTTCACCGTTGCTAAGGCGCTCATCGCAGTAGGCCGCGTGCCTAACTATGAGAACCTTTGGGATGAAAACGTAAACATTACAATCGGCAAACGAGGTATCGAAGACCACGATACGCAAACGAACGTGCCGACGATCTACGCCGTAGGTGACCTTACAGCGGATATTTCACTCGTCAATGTTGGTGAACTGGAAGGTCGTTACGCCGTAGAGCGGATTTTCGGAAATCCTAAGCGCAAGCTCGTGTATGAGAATATCAGCACGATTATGTTCCTTAATCCCGAGGTGGCCAGCGTGGGGTTAAACGAAACGCAGGCCAAGGAGAAAGGGATCGACTACAAAGTGGTTAGGCTCGACTACAGCTGCATTCCAAGAGCCATCGCAAAGAGAAACACCCAGGGATTTATCAAACTGCTGGTGACAAACGACGACAAGATGAAAATCCTCGGCATGAAGGTTGTAGGAAATCACGCGAGTAGTGCGATACAAGCCGTTGCGTTGCTGATCTCCATGAACAAGGGTGTGGAGGAGTTGGCTGAATGTGTTCATCCGCATCCGTCCATTACGGAAGGCATACAGGAGTGTGTCCGCATGCTTCTTGGCAAATCGTTATTCAAACCCTATGCCCTCAAAGGACGCCTTTCCTGCAGAACCAGCACAGCCGGAGTGTATGAGGATATCAGGTTTTAACACGATTGGGCTGCCCACCGCATTGTTGCTGTGTCTCGTGACGTCGGGCTGTGTCGTGGTTCAGGCCCAGAAACTTTTTGGCCTGAAGCCGGGTCCGGTGCCCTACGAAGAAGTAACATTCGAAGATTTGTCCAAGCGATATCTCGACAAATCGGATGGTCCCTGGAATGAAGTAGAGGGCATCTATTCCGTTTCCTGTGTAATTATTCGAAAAGGTAAGGGCTTGTTGTCCGGAACAGAACGCGAGCGCGTAATTGAGCGGCGCGACAACTACGCGCGTATCGCCATCATTCGCGAACGACCCGGTGCGTCGCGTGCATTCATTGCCGTCTCGTTAAGTTATCGCGAGCCGGGAAAATATCCTATCGTTGGTCAATTCGATTCTTTTGGCGAAGGGCGGGGCCTTATCTATAAACACCTTGAACCCGATGGAACATCGTTATCGTTTACCATGACGCGTGATGCTGATTTGGTCGAAGGGGAGTACACGGTGACGGAGGCGCGGAGTACAGTGGTTTACAAGCTCACCTTTTTGAAGATATATCCTGAGTAAACCGACATATTATCTATTATTTTCCGTGACGGGAGGCGAGATTGTTGATAACGTCGTCCAAACTGAATCCCTTCGCTGCCAGCAGAACCAAATAGTGATACATTAAATCTGCTGCTTCGTTGAGAAACAAATCGTTGTTGTTATCCTTTGATTCAATGACCAACTCGACGGCCTCTTCACCGACCTTTTGCGCGATCTTGTTGATACCCTTTTTGAACAAGCTGGCGGTGTACGATCCCTCGCTTGCTTCGTCGCGTCTTTTTCGAATGACACTTTCGAGATAGGTGAGTGAAAAGCTATTGTTTGCTTCGCCGAAGCAGGTGTCGGCCCCCGTGTGGCATACCGGACCGTGCGGAACTGCGCGGATAAGCAGCGTGTCATTGTCGCAGTCGGAAACAATGGAGACGACATCCAGGAAATTTCCAGATGTCTCACCTTTTGTCCAGAGCCTTCCCTTGCTGCGGCTGTAAAACGTAACGCGACGTTCGTCCTGCGTCTTTTTCAGAGCCTCCGCGTTCATGTATCCCATCATCAATACACGAAGCGTGCGGTCATCCTGCACGATGCAGGGGACGAGTCCGCCGTTTTTTTCAAAATCGACCTTAAGTTCCATGATTCAAAATTTCTTTTTACAGGCGTACCGGGACATTTCGGTCCGCCAGATATTGTTTGAGTTCTCTGATTCCTACTTCACCGTAGTGAAAGATGCTTGCAGCGAGTGCGGCGTCAGCCTTTCCGATGACGAATGCTTCCAGGAAGTGCTCCATGTTGCCCGCCCCGCCTGATGCGATCACGGGGATTGTCAGCAACTCGTGCAGTTTTCGCAGCGCGTCGTTGGCGAAACCCGTCTTTGTGCCATCGTGATCCATGCTGGTGAACAGGATTTCACCCGCACCGCGTTCCTGTCCTTCTTTCGCCCATGAAAACAATCGCTTGTCGCTGGGCTTCTTTCCGCCGTGGGTATGAACCGTCCAGATGTTCCCCATCTTCCTGGCGTCTATAGCCAGTACGATGCACTGTGATCCAAATGCCTGTACAAGTTCATCGATGAGCTCCGGCCTTCGTACTGCGGAAGAGTTCACACTTACTTTGTCTGCACCGGATTCGAGGAGGGGCGCAACATCGGCCACGGATGAAATGCCACCGCCAACAGTGAAGGGTATGTTGATGACCCGGGCTATTTCCCTGACGAGGCCTGCGAATGTCTTGCGTTGCTCATTTGTTGCGGATATGTCGAGAAACACAAGCTCGTCAGCCCCCTGCTCGGCATATCCGGCCGCCAGGGCCACCGGATCGCCGGCGTCGCGAATGTTGACAAAGTTTACGCCCTTGACGGTTCGCCCGTCTTTAATATCCAGACATGGTATAATCCGACGTGTCAACATATTCTATTTCTCTGATCGCGCTACTAGTTCAGCAGCGGTTATTTTCCCTTCGTAAATTGCTTTCCCGACGATGACGCCATACACACCGGTTGTCGATAGTTTATCAATGTGATCTATCGATCCTACACCTCCGCTTGCTATGACTCGTATGGAGGGAAAAGCTTCAACCAACCTCGCATATAACTCGACAGCCGGTCCTGCAAGCGTCCCGTCAGCCGATATTTCCGTGCACGTCGCAAATGATAACCCTGCCGGTTCATACGTCATTATCAACTCATCCACCGTAAGGGAGGACGCTTCTTGCCATCCGGCAACCGCCACGCGCCCGTCTCGTACATCGGCGCTAAGGATGATCCGTTCGCCATATTTTTCGATCCATGAGCGCACGAGTTCGGTATTTTTCACTGCTATACTTCCAAGGTTAACCTGGCTTGCACCTAAGTCGAGAAGGCGTTTTAATTCTTCCTCCGTCTTGATGCCTCCACCTACATCGACCTTTAGTGATGTTTCCCGACAAATCGATCCAATTACGTCCCAGTTAACAACCCGACCATTCTTCGCGCCGTCGAGATCGACGAGATGCAGTCGCGTGAAGCCCGCATCCTGAAATTCCTTCGCCACATCAACAGGGTTGTCCCGATACACTTTTTCACGCGCATAGTCTCCCTGCGTAAGCCTCACGCATTTCCCACCAATGAGATCAATTGCCGGTATGATATACATGTTGTCAGGTTCTTTCAATGAGGGTTCGCGTTCATGAAACTCTTGAGTACCCGCACACCTGCTTCTGCTGATTTTTCAGGGTGAAATTGCACCGCAAAGAAATTTTCCTTGCGCATGGCCGCGCTGAAGGGGACAGTATAGTCGGTTATCGCCGAGGTCCACTCATTCGTCGGCACATAATAGCTATGCACAAAGTACACGTGGGCTCCATTCAGTAACGGATCCAGCCATCCACTCGTGACCTGCAATGTATTCCATCCCATGTGTGGCACTTTCAGGTCGCCAGTCGGTATAAATCGTTTTACGGTCTGATCAAAAACACCCAGACAGGGCGTGTCATATTCTTCTGAATGTGTGCAGAGCAATTGCATACCCAGGCATATTCCGAGAACGGGCTGACGAAGGCTTTTTATCAATGCGTCAAGTTTTCTTTCCCTGAGGTACGCCATCGTATTGCGGGCTTCTCCAACGCCGGGAAAGATAACCCGATCGGCTTTCGCGATGGTCTCATGATCATCCGTGATGTCGAAAGCAATTCCCAGCCGCTCCAGGGCAAACGACACCGACTGAATGTTTCCGGCGTTGTATTTTATTATTGCGAGTCTCATAACACTCCTTTTGTCGTGGGCAGTTCAAGACTGCCCGGTTCGCGCTTCACAGCCATTTTAATGGCTTTAGCGAAGGCTTTGAATATCGCCTCAATTTTGTGATGCTCGTTGGTGCCTTCCGCCTTGATGTTGAGGTTTGCCTTTGACGAATCGGCAAACGACTTGAAAAAGTGAAAGAACATTTCAGTTGGCATCTCGCCGATCTTTTCACGCGCAAACGTTGCATCCCACACGAGCCAGGGGCGACCACCAAAGTCGATCGCAACCTGCGCCAGGCAATCATCCATCGGAAGACAAAATCCATAGCGTGCAAGACCTCTTTTGTCGCCCAAGGCTTTCGCAAAGGCTTCGCCCAACGCGAGCGCGGTATCCTCGATGGTGTGATGTTCGTCGATGTGCAAGTCACCCTTCACCGTAATGGTCAGGTCGATGCCGCCATGCCGTGCGAGCTGATCCAGCATGTGGTCGAAGAACCCAATGCCTGTTGAAATAGAAGAAGTCCCGGTTCCATCCAGGCCGACGATCACGTCAATATCTGTTTCGCGGGTGGTGCGACGAACGTGGCCGGTTCGCGGAGGGAGGATGAGGTATTCATAAATGTCCTGCCATGATGGCGTTACGAGCGCGCAGTATTTATCCAGACCTCGTTCAACGAGGGCCTCGCGAAGGCTGCCATCGTTCAGGAGGAACGCTCGTGCCCCAAGGTTTTTTGCAAGTTCTACATCGGTAAGCCGGTCGCCGATAACGAAGGAGCCGGCAAGGTCATACGCGCCGCTGAAGTATGCGGTAAGCATTCCGGTGCCCGGCTTTCGGGTAGGCAGGTTTTCTTCAGGAAGTGAGCGATCAATGTGAACGTCGTCAAAAACGATTCCTTCGGCCGCCAATGTTCGCATCATGCGCTCGTGAACCGGCCTGAAGTTAGCTTCGGGGAAGCGGTCTGTGCCGAGGCCGTCCTGGTTCGTAACCATGACCAGGCTGTATGGACATTCGCGGGCTATCTTTCCCAGCCAGGTAAATACGCCGGGGTAGTAGTCCAGCTTTTCCAGGCTGTCGACCTGCTCATCAGGAGGTTCGACAATGAGAGTTCCGTCGCGGTCTATGAAAAGGACGCGTTTCATGAGTTTGATTTTGTTGTCAGTTCCGTCGTTGTGATTTCGCTTAGCTGACGAATGAGGGTGACATTCTCAGACGGCGTTCCAATAGTGATTCGAAGACAATTTTCGCATAGGACAACCCGTGACCTGTCTCTCACAATCGTGCCTTGCTCCACCAGCTTCTGGTATACCAACGGTGCGTTTTCCACCTGAACCAAAATGAAATTGGCGTTGCTGGGATAAATGCGACGCACGATCGACAATTCTTTCAGGGCTGCGGTGACAGCAGTGCGCTCGCTCAGAATTTCGCGAACCCATGCTTCCTTTTGTCGCTCGTTCTGCAAAGCCTCCAAAGCATACTGTTGCGTGAGCGAACTGATGTTATACGGGTATTTGATCTTATTGAGTATGCCTATGATGAATGAAGAAGCAAAGCACATTCCGACGCGCAGACCGGCAAGACCCCATGCTTTGGAAAGCGTTTGAAGTACTACTAGATTGGGATTGTCGTCCAGATACCGGGTAAGGCTTTCAGTAGCAGCGAAGTCGATATACGCTTCGTCTACGACAACAAGTCCCCTGAATTCGCGCACAAGGCGGAGGATACTATCAAGATCCAGAAGGTTGCCGGTTGGATTATTTGGACTGCAAAGGAATATGGCTTTCACCGATGGGTCTGCGTTCGCCCGTATCGCTTCAATGTCGAGCTGAAAGTCGCTTGTAAGGGTTACGCGTCTGACACCGACGTTATTTACATCCGCACATACAGCGTACATGCCGTATGTGGGTTCGGTGATCAGTATGACGTCTTGAGACGGTTCACAAAATGCACGGATAATCAGGTCAATAGCTTCATCGCTTCCGTTTCCCAGAAAAATATTCTCCATGGGTACACCCTTCAACTCGGAGATTCGCTGTTTCAGTTTCTTTTGCAGCGGATCGGGATACCGGTTGTACGGTGAAGGGTAGGGGTTCTCGTTGGCGTCAAGGAATACCGCGGCTTCGCCGATGAATTCATCACGCGCCGATGAATAGGGTTTGAGTTCGCGGATATTACGACGGACGAGATCAGCGATGTTCATCATACTTTCAATCAATTGCTGTTCAGATATTCAAGACGTTTTGTAACAGCTGCCTTGTGCGCCTGCAGCGACTCAGCATCGGCCATGGTTTCCACCACTGGACCAATCGCTCTTATTCCCTCTTCAGAAATTTCCTGGAACGTGATGTACTTTACAAAGCTGTCGAACGACACGCCTGCAAAAGCCCGCGCGTAGCCGTTTGTGGGCAACGTGTGGTTTGTCCCTGAAGCGTAGTCGCCAGCCGACTCCGGTGTCCAGGCTCCGAGAAACACGGATCCGGCATTAATTACGCGCTCTGCTATTGCCGATGCCTCGACGGTGTTAATGATCAGGTGTTCCGGAGCATAGGCGTTGGAGAATTGTATCGCTGCATCGAGGGAGTCAAATACCACGATACGGCTATTCTCAAGCGCTTTGGCCGCGATATCCCGACGCGGCAGATCCTGCAGCTGCCGGTTGACCTCAGCTTGTATCGCTTCAATGTTCACATTGCTTAACGCAACAAGCATGACCTGGCTGTCGGCCCCGTGCTCCGCCTGCGACAACAAGTCGGCCGCAACGAACGCAGTGTTTGCTGCGGCGTCGGCAATGACCAGCACCTCCGACGGTCCGGCTGGCATGTCAATGGCAATGCCCTCCTCGCTCACCAGCTGCTTTGCACGCGTAACGAACTGGTTACCGGGACCGAATATTTTGTATACCTGCGGAATCGATTCCGTGCCGTAAGCCATGGCTGCGATAGCTTGCGCGCCGCCTACTTTGAACACCTTGCTGATGCTGGCCAGACTGGCTGCATAGAGAATCGCCGGGTTAACGTTTCCTTGCTTGTCGGGTGGTGTGCACAGGATAACGTCACCACAGCCTGCAAGACGCGCCGGGATACCAAGCATAAGTACGGTAGAGAATAAAGGAGCTGAACCGCCTGGAATGTATATCCCGACCCTGTCGATCGGTACCGCCTTACGCCAGCACCTTACGCCCCGCATTGTTTCAATAACCTTGCTCTCCTGATGCTGACTCGCGTGAAAGGTTTCGATGTTTTTCGCGGCTGTCTGCATGGCCACCTTGAGGTTGTCGTCCAGCGTCATGATAGCCGATACCATCTCTGCGTCGGTGACGGCAAGGGATGGAAGACGAACACCATCAAATTCCAACGTCAGATCTTTGAGTGCCTGATCACCTTTTGACCGCACGTCGCTGAGAATGCGACGAATGGCCGGATCAAGAACTTCCTGGTCGATCTGTGGACGTGCGCACAAGGCTTTCCACGTATCCGGTTGTGGGTTGTAGATTACTTTCATGACCACGCTCAGACAATCATCTTTTCTATTGGAATTACGAGGATGCCTTCGGCACCGGACTCGCGTAGCTGATCGATGCGATTCCAAAAGTCATTCTCGTCGACGACGGAGTGCAGTGAGCTCCAACCTTCGCGACTCAGCGGCATTACCGTTGGACTTTTCATCCCTGGGATAATCTTCGTAATTCTTTCAATGGCTTCGTTAGGACAGTTTAGAAGAATGTATTTGCTGTTCTTTGCCTTCATTACCGCGGTGATGCGGAATAATAGCTTGTCCAGTATCTCGCTTTTCTCGGGCGACAGGTCAGGATTTGCAACGAGAACGGCTTCCGATTGCAT
The DNA here is from genome assembly GCA_003242315.1 of Bacteroidota bacterium. GTDB lineage: Bacteria > Bacteroidota > Bacteroidia > Cytophagales > Cyclobacteriaceae > ZC4RG29. The sequence continues at coordinate 12,828 of QGUY01000033.1, read as the reverse complement.
GACAACCTCCACTTCGCGAAGACCATTGCTGAGCAGCGTGCTCCCACTGCTTACCAGGTCACACACGGCCTCTGCAAGTCCTATACCCGGAGCAATCTCTACTGATCCGCTGATTTCGTGAATGCCTGCGTTAATGCCTCGCTCTTTCAGAAAGTCGGTGACAATGTTAGGGTATGATGTAGCGATGTTTTTGCCATTGAACCACTCGAGTCCGTTGTATTGTTCGCCTCGCGGAATAGCCAGTGACAGACGGCAACGGGCGAAGTCAAGACGCTTGATGATGTTTATCTTTTTCTTCTTTTCCGCGACGATATTTTCTCCAACGATTCCTGCATCGGCGACGCGGTCCTCTACATACTGCGGGATGTCGTCGTCGCGCAGAAACAATACTTCCGCGGGAAAGTTTTGTGCGGGTGCCTTGAGCTGATCTTTCCCGTTGCTAAATGAGAGGCCACTTTCTTTCAGCAGGTCCAGCGAGCCCTGCTGAAGGCGTCCTGATTTCTGAATGGCGATCCTGAGTACTGTGGTCATTTTAATATGGTCGTTAGGGGTCAACAAAAAAGGCCTGTCACAACGTGACAAGCCTTTTGTTCCTATAGGTTTCAGTCAGCAAACAGCTAGTCACGCATCGTGGGTCGATCCATGATGGTGGTGATGCAAGCTGGTGCTGAACGTTACTTTCATAAGATTTTCGCACTGCGAAGTAATGAAGTCAGCGGGTAAAATCAAAATGTTGGGTCCCTTTTCTACCGCATTTAATGATAAATTTGGCTCTATGGCTTTATGGATGAGGTATTTCTATGTTTTTCTGTACGCTCTTGCTACGACTGCGTTGGCGGGGCTAACGGTTGCTTGCCAGGAGAGTCGTGAGGTGCGGGTGCAGCGGTTTCTGATGCGAGGTAATGAGATGGTCAGGCGTAACAGTCTGGAACAGGCGGAGCGGTTTTTTCGGGAGGCGCTGGCGCTCGACAGCTGTTTTGCCGATGCCTGGAACAACCTCGGAACGCTTCAGTTCAATCGCGGGAGCCATGCGGAAGCCATGGAAAGCTATTCGCACGCCCTGATGTGCCGTCCGGATTTTGTGGATGCGCTTCTTAACCGCGCAAATGTCGGATATCAGCTGGGCGACTGGTCACAGGCGCTCAACGATCTCGCCAAAGCCGAAACGCTCAAGCCCGATACCACTGTAATCCCACACCTCAGGGGACTCATATACACATCAAGCCGGGAGTACAACAAGGCAAAGCGTGAATTCTTAAGTCTCCTGGAAAAAGATAGTGAGGATGCCGAAGCCTGGGTGAATTTGGGTACCGTCCTCTATAACGAAGGCAAGCTGGATTCCGCTCGCGTCGTCACGGAAACGGCTGTGAGCCTTGCTCCCAATGAACCGAATGCTTATAACACGCTTGCGCTGATCAGTATGGATGAAGGGCAATATGATCGGGCGATGGATTACATCGGAAAGGCACTCACACTTCGCCCGGGAGATCCTTACTTCCTCAATAACCGTGGCTATCTGTTGCTCAAGATGGGGCGGCTTCCGGAGGCTCTGGAAGACATCGATAAGAGTATCGTCGGCGACCCCAGGAACGCATGGGCCTATCGTAACAAAGGTATTTATTACTATCAGTCCGGCGACTTCGCCAACGCGGTGCGGCTGCTGGAACGTGCTGTCGAGATGGACTCTACCGTAAAAGAGGCGAAGCGTTACCTGGAACTGGCTCGGGAAAAGAAGGGTTGATAATCACATGACACTCGCTGGTGAGCTGAACCTTTCGGATCTGGCGCGATACCTTCAGGAACGCCTGCAACAGCCCTTGCCGGGCATCACAGCGCACGAGGCCATGTTTCCCGCATCAAGAGATGAGATCCAGGCACGGTACAAGTTTGCCACACCACCCCGTCAGGGTAGCGTGTTGTTGTTACTCTTCGAGGAGAATGGAGGCATTTACTTTCCGTTGATCAAGCGCCCGGCATACGCAGGAGTTCATGGCGGACAGGTGAGCCTTCCAGGGGGAAAGGCTGAGCCCGGTGAGACGGCTTTGCAAACTGCGCTGAGGGAAGGAGAGGAGGAGATTGGCATTGTCGGCCACAAAGTGACTGCGGTGGGACAGCTCACAAGCTTCAATGTACTGGTTAGCAACATATACATTACGCCTATTGTAGGCATCTATGAAGGAGTGCCGGAGTTCGTTCCTGATCCCCACGAGGTGGACCATGTGTTGCTGGGTTCTGTATCGCAGCTTCGTCAGCAACAGGAGATCACAAAACGCGAAGTGATCTCGGGTGCCAGGCTGTCATTGCTTGCGCCTCACTTTGAAGTACAAAAGGAAGTCGTGTGGGGCGCGACAGCGATGATATTGAATGAATTCCGGTTGCTGCTGCGCGGTCATTAGGGCAATAAGAATTCGTCACAGAGATTCTGTGGTGAAGTAGAGCTCATTTCGGTGGTAGCGCTTCGTTCAACTGATCCAGAATGTACTGGAAGTGATTGCGCGTTGGCACGTCATCAACTTTCCGGATGGCTTTGGGTAACCGATCGCGAAGCGACCTGAGTTGTGCGAGTGTTTCGGGCACGATATCGTTGTAGCTTCTTGCCGGAGAGGAGGATGGCTCTATCAGGCGAAGCAGTCTGTCGACATAGTTGCGTTGCAGCGAACGACGAAAGATGTCGACGGGCTCATACGTTCTTACCTCACGCATGATAAAGCGATCCATGTCGTAATAGAAACTGGACAGACTATAGGTTCTCATGCCGTGCATCGACTCCGCATTGACGAGTTCGCGCAGCGAAGACGGACTAAGCAGGTTGGAGAGTACCTGGTTTTGAAATCTTTCGATGACCTGCAGGGGAGAGCGTCCGACGCGCGCGAGGACGACAGAGTCGAGGAGCCACGTGGGCGTGGTAAACAGATATTCATCGAGAAAATGAATGGCGTTGCGTTGCAGGTGGGCCGGCACTGGCCGATAAACCGCGCCTTTCTGATTGTAGGTCTTTAACGTCTGGTACGTTCCGCCCACATATCGCATGACGTGTCGCAGGTAATTTCCGTACTGTTCTGTTACGCCGCCGTACACTTCAGCAAGGCCACCGTAGTCGGCGCCATCCTGATATGTCCATTGAATCAGGTTGGGTACGACCTTCTGCAGATTTTTCATTCCGTATTGGGATGCGCGCATAGCGTTGTCGCCCAGATCTTCTGTCTGGCTGCGCGGATCGCCGGGAGAGAATTCCGATCCGTACCAGAGTTGGGGATCCTGGAGGCGCGTGTTCGTCCATGAACTCAGGTACTGCTTCGGATCATCCAGCGGAGACAAGGGAAGGAGTCGGTATCCCCACTCGATGGCCCACTTGTCGTACTCGCCGATACGCGCTACGAGTCCCTCGATACCAACGGAATCCTGCGGCTGTGCCACGTAGTTAAAGCGGGCGTAGTCCATAATTGAGGGACATATTCCGTGTTCCTCAAGCCACGCTCGGTCTCGCAAGCGTTCTACCGGGACCGATGAGCTTGCTCCGAAATTGTGCAGCAGGCCGAGCGCGTGGCCGGTCTCATGGCTAACCACGGAGCGGATGAGTCGTCCCATAAGCGCGTCATCGAATTGCATTCGCTGCGCGCGAGGATCAGTAGCGCCACATTGTACCATGTACCACGTCCGGAGCATGGACATGATGTTGTGATAGAAGTTTACTTGCGCAGCAATGATCTCACCGCTTCTTGGGTCGGTAATAATGTGTCCGGTGGCATTCGTCCATTCGGAAGGTTTGTACACGATCATCGAATGGCGGGAATCTTCAATGTTGAAATTGGGGTCTTCGGTCTTGTCCGGGATTTCACGGGCCATGATGGCATTCTTGAAGCCCGCCGCTTCGAACGCTTTTTGCCAGTCGTTCACACCCTGGATGATATACGGCACCCACTTTCGCGGAGTGGCGGGATCGATGTAGAAGACGATCGGTTTGGCAGGTTCGACAAGTTCACCGCGAAAGTATCGTTGGAGGTCTTCCGGTCTCGGTTCCAATCGCCACCGCTTCACGTAGCTAACAACTTCCACGCCTTGCGGGTTGGTGCTGTAGTCGGTATAGCGTTCTGTGAAGTACCCTACGCGTCGATCGGCAAAGCGCTTTTGCATGGGAACCTTGGGCAATACCATGATCGATGTATTGATTTCCCAGGTGAACGCGTTGCCCGAAGCGCCGCCCCCTTCGCGCTCATATGTTTTAATGGTGCGTATTTCAACGTTGAGGGGATAAGGCTGAATGTCTTTGATGTAGCACATGTTGGGAAGCATGCGCCCAACCCTCATCTGCTGTTTCACACCGGGTGAGAAGAAGAGTACGTCGTTGTCGCCGTTGATGTAGTTCGTAACCTCGATCACGCTACCTGTGCGGTCCGGTGTGTACGCGCTGATGCCAAACGATGCGGCGAGCGGTTGAAGGTTGGAACGTATGACGGCGTCAAAGAGTGAATTGGTACTGTCCCCAACATAGTCGCCAAAGGAAACGCGTCTGAGAAAGAGGTTGTCGTCAGGTCCCTTCTCGAACCGGATGACGGTAGAGCCGATCTGGTCTCCGGCATACCCCGAGTGTCCGGGACGAACACCGGCGGCACCGCGGGCAATACGGGTCACCACCAGCATATCGCGGCCGAGCAGACTGTCGGCGATCTCAAAGTAGTATTTGTCTTCAACCTTGTGAATGGTGAACAGACCCCTGCGCGTGATGGCGTCAGATTTTATGACGCGCCGGTAGGAGCGGGGGCCGGAAACGGGCTCGTTGCCCAGTGGCACCGACGACGGCGTCTCCTGTTCAAGCACGACAGTGTCGATGACAATGTCGACCTGGACGATCGTATCCTGGAGCGGACGGGGAGGAGGAACACGTCCCGGATCCTGAGCATTAACGCTCCCGAGTGCCGCCACACCGACAATCAGAACGAGGATGAATCTCCACATAGTCCGCCCTTTGTACAAGATAACTCTTTACTAGTACGCAATATTATACAAGGCAAACAATGCAAATCCGGGCGAGGGAGTTCATTGCCGGACGAATGGCTTGGAAATGCGAACACCCGGTGTCCCGGGTGTCGATGGAAGAGCAGGTTTGGAGTGATGCGTTAAGTCGTAGTACCTGAGCTCTTTGCGGCGTACATCTCCAGCTTTCCGATCTCCTGATCGATCATCCACAGGCCGACGCCCTCTTCGCCGATGATGTCGAAGAGCTCCACCGCCCTGCGCGCCAACGTTTCTTCTTCCCGCTGCTCCATGACATACCATTGCAGGAAGTTGAACGTCGCGAAGTCCTTGATAGAAAAGCAGTGGTCGACGATGTGGTTTATGGATTTTGTAACCTCAAGTTCGTGCGTGAGCACGTCATTGAATACCTCCCTGAGGCTCTTGAATGAGTGCTTAATGCCGCTGATTTCCGGTTGAATGGCGTGCCCACCCGCAGCATTAATGTAGTGAAACAGCTTCAGCATGTGCATGCGCTCTTCCTCGGAATGCTTGTAAAGGAACTGGGAAGACGTGTCGTATCCCTTCGTTTCGCACCAGGAGGCCATGGAAAGGTATGCCGCGGAGGATTTGCCTTCCATTTCAATCTGCTTGTTCAACAAGGCTTCAGTTTCCTTGGTCAGGGAGCGCTTGGGGGTCACAATCTGCTGTTTCATAGAGAGAAAAAATTAGTGTGAGCCAAGATAAATCACCGCCCCCACAGCCGCAAAAAACAGAGCTTCTTTGGAATCAGAATGAATAAAGCTTCGCCCCCACGGGTCGGTCCGTGAGGAGAGGCACGACAAACATTTTTTTATTTGAATTAATTCTAAATAATGATAACATTGTGGCCTATTTAAAAATAATCTAAATAAGGATGAAGTTTTTCTTCCCCTGCCTTTTCCTCTCCGCTCTTATCGTCCTTTCCTGTAATGATGATGACGATAGCGGCCCCGCCCTACAAGTGCCTGATACTTATGAGTTTACAAGAAACGGACAGTCGTCCGTTTACTATGGTGGCCAGACTGACCGACTGAACCAAACCTCGGAAATCAAGGCCTACTTTCAGAAGGGCGACAAGAAGGAAATAGTCCTCGATGCTGAGACGCTTCTGGCAATGTACGAAAACGCCGGGGGCGATGGCGACGGCAACTTTTCTTTCACGTCCGACCGGCAACTCAAGGACAAAACCTTTCCCGCTGACGTGGCCTTCTTTGAAGACCTGTTTATCGATGCCGAGAATGCCAGTGTGGCGGGCCTCAGCGCCGCCAATGGAACAGCCGGGTACATCACACGCAAGAATGGGTCAACAATGCTGGTTGATGCCAACGGTCACGAATTCACGCAAACCTTTGAAAAAGGGATCATGGGTTCAGTGTTCCTTCACCAGATCTTTAACGTGTACATGACGGATTCCCGCGTCGGCGATGAGGTAGAGAACACCGAACTTGATGGCGCCAACAATTACACGCCGATGGAGCATCACTGGGATGAGGCGTTCGGATATTGGGGTGTTCCTGTAGACTTCCCGAACAACACACAAAATCTCAGGTTCTTTGCGAACTACAGCAACGGTCGCGACCCGCTGATTGGCTCTAACAAAATGCTCATGGACGCGTTCCTCACCGGCCGCGCTGCAATTGTTGCAAAGAACTATCCTGTCAAGAATGAACAGCGCGAGATCATATATAAGGGTTTTGAGTTGGTGACAGCCGCAACGGCAATTCACTACCTGAACACAGCAAAGGAATTGCTCGGTGAAGGTGAATCTTCGTTTGGTGAAGCACTTCACGCGTTGTCCGAAGGATACATGTTCATCCGCGCACTCCGCATCAGCCCGAAGAAGAGGATCAGTGATGCTACGATCAACGAGATCCTGGAGACACACATCGGTGAAAACTTCTGGGAACTACCAGAGACGGACCTGTCGGGCCTTGACGAAGCAATTGATCTCCTGGTTGATGCTTTCCCCGAACTGGCTAACGTTAAAGACGCTCTTTAATAGACTATGATACGGCACCGATTCCTAAAAGCTTCGATCTTGCTCGTGATCTCCGCGGTGGCGGCGTCGTGCGATAAGGAGTCGTCGAACTCCCCGGGTTTCGACCGCGGGCCTTTGCTGGAGAACCTGGGTGTGAACATTATTGTCCCTGCTTACGACTCGCTTGCCCGCAGGGCTGCGAGGCTGGAGGAGGCAGCCATCGAGTTTACCGAAACACGCAACGAGCAGACCCTGGGGAAACTGCGCGACGCCTGGCTGTCAGCCTATGTAGCCTTCCAGCATTGCGGATACTTTAACTTCGGACCAGCCGATAACCTGATATTCAACGCGTCCGTCAACACCTACCCGATAAGCCGCATCAAGATCGACGACAATATATCCTCGGGATCGTATGACCTCAACGCCATTAGCAGCAACTCGGCGAAGGGATTCGCTGCGCTTGACTATCTGCTTTATGGCGAGAACCCCGATGCAGAAAACGTCGTCGAACTGTTCGATTCTGACGACGAAGCGTCGGCGCGACGTCAGTACCTCCTTGATGTTGTTGAAGATCTCAGAGCACGATGTGATGCCGTGTATGAACGATGGTCTCCTGCAGGAGATAATTATCTCGGAACTTTTGTCAGTCTCACGGGTAACGATGTCGGGAGCGCAACAGGCATGTTGCTCAATGGTGCCATCCAATACTGCGAGAGTGATGTGCGGGATGGCAAGATCGGTATACCCCTCGGCGTCCGTTCGCTCAACGTTCCGATACCCGCCAACTGCGAAGCCCTTTATGCACAACAGTCCATTCTCCTTGCCGTCGAATCCATTAAAGGTTTGCAGAATCTTTACTTGGGTAAAGGAAAAACAGACGGCGTTGGGTTCGATGATTACCTTACCGCACTGAATGCGCGGCACAATGGAGACGCGTTAGCGAGCGTCATCGCTTCTCAGATCGATCTTGCGTTAACCAAGATAGCCGCCATTCCTGAGCCTTATTCGGAGACTGTGGAGCAGAATCCCGATCCAGCTATGGCAGCCTATCAGGAGTTACAGAAGCTGGTGGTTCTGCTGAAAGCAGACATGATGTCAGCCCTTGGGATACTGATTACTTACCAGGATAATGACGGCGATTAGCTTGCACAGCCGGTTAGTTAATGCGTTGAGGTCGGCATGGTATGAACCTACGCCCATTGCGCCTCTGGTCACCTTCCGTATCGTCTTCGGGTTAATGATGGCCATCAGCGTAGTCCGCTTTTGGGCCAACGGCTGGATCCGCGAGTTCTACATTGAGCCGGAGGTACACTTTACTTACTACGGCTTTGAATGGGTGACGGCCCCTGGGCCGGTGGGCATGTACGCGCTGTTCGGCATCATGCTGGCATCGGCGATAGGGATTATGCTCGGCTGGCGTTATCGGCTGTCTGCCGCGTTGTTCTTCCTGTCGTTCACCTATGTTGAACTCATCGACAAGACCTACTATCTCAATCATTATTACTTCGTTAGCCTGGTGGCGCTGCTCCTCTGCTTTGTGCCTGCTAACCGCGCTTTCTCTCTCGATATGCTTCGCAAGCCAACGCTCGCGGCAGGAGAGGTACCGGCATGGAGCGTGACGATCTTAAAGCTTCAGTTGGCTATCGTGTACATCTACGCCGGCATCGCCAAGCTCAATGCGGAATGGCTCCTGGATGCCATGCCGCTTCGCATTTGGCTGCCGGCGCAGAGTCACCTTCCGGTCATCGGTGGCTTTTTGTCAACGGCGTTCGCCGCCTATGCTTTCAGTTGGATGGGGGCGCTGTACGATCTCACGATCGTCTTCTTCCTTCTCAACGCCCGGACGCGGCCCTGGGCCTACATCGCCGTCATCGGCTTTCATATGATCACGTGGATGCTGTTTCCGATCGGGATGTTCCCCTTCATCATGATCCTCAGCACACTGATATTTTTTTCACCAACATTTCACACCAGGCTTCTCGAAAGGTTGGCTGCTGTCCTTCGCCTGAGACTTAACACCATCCCTCGCCCGGACACCTCCAATACCACAAAGATTCTTCCTGTTCCCCGCATCATTACCGGATTCATGGCAGTATTCATCGTTATTCAGGTGCTCGCTCCCTGGCGTTACCTTCTCTATCCCGGCGACCTGTTCTGGACGGAGCAGGGATACAGGTTCTCATGGCGTGTTATGCTGATGGAGAAGGCAGGATACGTGGTGTTCCATGTTGAGGACCCGATTACAGGAAAACGGTGGGATGTTATGCCCGGCGACTACCTCACACCCATTCAGGAGAAGATGATGTCTACACAGCCGGATATGATCCTGCAGTTTGCGCACTTCCTGGAAGAAAAATATCGCGCCGAAGGAATGAACGACGCCATCGTTCGTGCTGAGGCATACGTGACACTGAATGGCAGAGGTTCGCGGTTGTTCATCGACGACCAGGTAGACCTTACACAGGAGCGCGACGGGTTCCGGCATAAAAAATGGATCGTTGACCTCAATCAATGAAGAATCTGGTATTCCATATTACCCTGACGTTCGGAGTCCTTTTCGCGACTGGCCACACCCTGTTCGCGCAATGCACGCTAATCGGTTCCGTTAAGGACGGCAACAGCGGCGCTGCCATCGAAGGCGCAGAAGTGTTCGTGCATTCCGTTTCGCGTGGCGCGACGACAAATGCGAATGGGGAATTCAGGATCACCGATCTTCCCGCGGGCGCTCACCGCGTCTCAGTGTTTGCGCCCGAAAAGGCACTGCAGGAGATCAGCATCACCCTGCGCACAGGTGATAACCGGCTTGACGTTCGCCTCGAGGAAATCCGCGACGTTCTGCAGACTGTAACCGTAGAGGATCACCGGGTCAGCAATGGTGGCATTCGACGACTTAGTGGTCTTGAAGGCGCTGCGATCTACGAGTCGAAAAAGACCGAGGTGATCGAAATCGGCGACATGGCTGCCAACCTTGCGACGAACAACGCACGGCAGATTTACGCTAAAGTTCCAGGACTCAACATCTACGAGAGTGATGGTGCCGGACTTCAACTGGGCATCGGGGCTCGTGGACTTGATCCGAACCGCACTTCAAACTTCAATGTCCGTCAAAACGGTTACGACATCAGCGCGGATGCACTTGGGTATCCTGAAAGCTACTACGTTCCACCCACGGAGGCCGTCGAACGCATTGAAGTTGTGCGCGGAGCCGCTTCACTTCAGTATGGAACCCAATTCGGTGGCTTGTTGAATTTCGTGATGAAGGATGGACCCACGTCGCGCCCGCTGGAAATCGTCAGTCGCCAGTCGTTGGGATCTTTTGGACTCTTTAATTCTTTCAACAGCGTCGGCGGCACCAAGGGGAAGGTCCGGTATTATGGGTTCTATCACCACAAGCATGCTGATGGGTGGAGACCAAACTCAGAGTTTGACCAAAACACGGGCTATGTTTCTTTGACGGTGCCGGTGTCGGACAAGCTCAGCGTCACGACGCAGTACACGCATATGGATTACCTTGCCAGGCAGCCAGGCGGGTTGACGGATGCGATGTTCCAGGAGAATCCGCGTCAGTCTATCCGCGAAAGAAACTGGTTCAAAGTGAACTGGAATTTGATCGCGGTGCTTGCCGATGGAAAGCTGTCGGACAGCTGGCGGATGAATGTGAGGTTGTTCGGACTCCTGGGTGCACGCGACGCCTTAGGTAACCTGGGCCGTATCGACCGTGCTGATGATGGTGGTCCGCGCGATTTATTCTCCGACGACTTCACAAACTTCGGCGGGGAACTTCGGTTCGTTCACCATTATACTGCTGGAAGAAATCCCGCTGCGCTGGTCCTGGGCACGCGGTATTATCATGGGTTTACGTATCGACGTCAGGGGATGGCGCCGGATGGGAGTGAGGCAACGTTTCGTTTTCTCAACCCGGACGATCTCGAAGGCTCGAACTATGATTTTCCCGGAAACAACGAGTCGTTTTTTGCTGAAAACATCTTCAACCTTACGGAAAAGTTGAGTGTAACACCCGGGATTCGTTTCGAACGGATACAGACAAAAGCCAAGGGTTACTATAAGAAAAGCATCCTCCGTCCGAATCCTGACACTGGCATTGCGGAAGACTCCACTTTCCAGGTTTTTGAAGAACGCGATCGCGTTCGGAACTTCCTCATCGCGGGCGTGGGCGTCAGCTATCGGTCCAGTGAACGCATGGAAGTTTATGGCAATTTCTCGCAAAACTACCGCGCGATAAACTTTAACGACATTCGGGTGGTGAATCCGAACCAGAGGGTTGATCCGGAGATCACTGACGAGGAAGGTTTTAACTTCGACCTCGGTGCACGTGGTGGCCACGATGGCGTATACAATTTTGACGTCAGCGTGTTCTACCTGCGGTATGAAGGTCGGATAGGATCGATACTACGCGAGGGGATTTACCGATATCGGACAAACGTCGCCGACTCGCGCCACGTCGGTATTGAAGCCTTTGGCCAGTATGATTTGTTGCATCTCTTTTTGCCGCAAGAACGCAGCCACAAGTTGACAGTGTTTGGCAATATTGCTGTGATCGATGCGGTCTATGTAAACAGCGCAGAATCGGCCGTCGATGGCAAGGAGGTGGAACTGGTACCCCGATACAATATCCGGACGGGATTGACCTGGGAGTGGAAGGATCTAATGGTAACCTGGCAGGGTGCCTTTACGGCGAAGCAATACAGCGACGTCAGCAACGCAACCTATACACCATCTGCTGTTGAAGGACTTATCCCTGCTTACCACGTGATGGACATTGCGGCGAAGTACACGTACAAGTTCCTCACCGTGGAGACGGGGGTCAATAACCTCACCGACAACATGTACTTTACGCGGCGCGCAAGCGGTTACCCGGGACCGGGTATCCTCCCATCGGACGGTCGCAATTATTATCTGACGCTGCAGGTAAAACTCTGAAGCCTACTTCTTTTTCCGAACGGCCTTCTTAACCTTTTTCACCAGTCCTGATAGCTTGCGACCTGCGGCCTTCCTCGCGCGGACAACGCCGCGTGCAATCTTGCGGGCATTGGCTGCGGCTTTCCTGGCGACTTTTTTGGTTGCCGCCTTAACGGATTTCTTTACCGATGCCTTCTTCTTGACCACAGCCTTTTTAGCGGCTGCCTTCTTGCCGACTGTCTTCTTGGCTGCTGCTTTCTTAGCTGCTGCTTTCTTAGCTGCGACCTTTGCCGTTGCCTTCTTCGTAGTGACCTTCTTGGGTGCGACGGCTTTTCCGGCAACTTTACGGGCGGACTTCTTAACGGACTTCTTTACAGCGACCTTAACAGCCACTTTGGGTCTGGAGGAGCGTGCCTTCCTACTTGGGGGTGCTCCGTTGGAATGCTTTTCGATTTCGAATTGCAGTGCCATCCGGTTGAGCGCCGATCCCGCCTTAAACCATTCGATCTGCCCTGCATTGTAGGAGTGGTTGGCAAGGATCGTGTCGGTTGTGCCGTCGGCATGGCGAAGCACCAGCGTCAGTGGTCTACCGGGTGCAAATTCTGTAAGGTCGATGATATCGATGGTATCATCTTCGAGAATCTTGTCGTAATCCGCTTCGTCCGCAAAAGTCAAAGCCAGCATGCCCTGCTTCTTTAGGTTGGTTTCGTGAATGCGGGCAAACGACTTGACAAGGATCACGCGTATGCCGAGGTGGCGAGGTTGCATGGCCGCGTGCTCGCGCGAAGATCCTTCGCCATAGTTGTGGTCGCCAACTACGATTGTAGGAATGCCAGCGGCTTTGTAGGCACGTTGCGTAGCGGGCACAGGACCATACTCACCGGTGATCTGGTTCTTGACGCAGTCGGTCTTGTCGTTAAAATAGTTGACGGCGC
>QGUY01000293.1 GCA_003242315.1 Bacteroidota bacterium | reverse complement strand
CTTCCTCGCCGCTGAATTCTTTGGCTTTCGGTCGCCCGGATTTGGCAAGCTGCTGTTGGGCCCGCGCGATGCGTTCCGGGTACTTGTCGCACAGCACCGTGATCTCTACGCCTTCGATGCGGCACAGTCGCGAAACGGCGCCAGAACCGCGGTTCCCCAGCCCGATGATACCGATGCGCACGACGTCCAGTTTCGGCGCGGCGTATCCACTCATGTTAAATGTCTGCTTGCCATTTCCACGCTCTACGCCGTTGGAGAGACTTTCTTCGGTTTCACCAGTGAAGGCAAATGATGGCATTCCGGCGGCTACGGCTCCCGTCCCCAGCGCCAGGTTCTGGAGGAATTTTCTGCGGTTCGATTTCATGGCGACAGTTGCTTTATGATGTTACAAGGTAGGAAAAAACCACTTCACCACAGAGACACGGAGTTAGACAGAGAGATCATCTTCGGGTGAGAAAAATTGAACCATATAGTAGAAATAGACGGCACATAGGGATTTTTCTATGTGTAACCTATGCGTTCTATGTCCTATGTGGTTCAACCCCTTAACCACTCAGCGCCTCCAAAAGCTTGATCTGATTCATCGCACGCACTCTATTATGCCCTTCATACCTCGCTCCGTAGTACACATCATCATTGAGATAGTCGGTGAGGAAGCGCAGCGCCTGCATGTAGATCATGAACATCCCGGAATAGCGAATGTGTTTTTTCTCGGTGTCGGTGAGCTCGTCGCCCATGAACTCCAGGTAGCCTTTGGTGATGGCGTCGAGGATGTCTTCACGAACGCGAATCTTGTCGAAATCGCGTTCCTCTTCATTGGCGGGCGACACATACGTGCGGATCATGTCACCGAAGTCGCTGATGAAATACCCAGGCATCACCGTGTCAAGATCAATTACACAAACGCCATTTCCATTCCTGTCAAACAGTACGTTGCTGATCTTAGTATCGTGATGCGTGACGCGGGTGCGGAAGTCGGGATTTTTCCGGATCGCTTCAAAGTCGTCCACAATCCATCGGTATCTGGTCAGCGCTTCAATCATTTCCTTCGTTTCCGCAATGCGCGTTGGATTTCCTTTTGACAACGCTGTATTGAACTGTTCGTACCTGAGACTGAGGTTGTGAAAATCCGGTATGGTGATCTGCAACGTGTTGGCGTCGAATCCCGAAAGCAGCTTTGTAAATTTTCCAAACTGTTTGGCCGCTTCGTATGCCTGTTCCGCATGGGTAACCGTGTGCAGTGTCACAGAGTCATCCACGAACGGCAGGAGTCTGAAATATCCATCATCCGTTTGTACGAGTGTACGACCGTCTTTTCCCGCAAGCGGAGAAATAAAATAATAGTCCGGATGATGCTTTTCGAGATACTCTGCTATCCGGCTAATGTTCTCATCGATCTTCTCCGGAGATTTGAAAACGGCGCGGTTGATGCGTTGGAGGATGTAGGAGCGGGTTTGCGTTTCGATTTTCCAGGTGGAGTTGATGAGGCCTCCGGAGAGCGGTATGACGTTAGCGGAGGTGAGGTTGAAGGCTTGGAGAATGGGGTTGAGGTCCATGCGGCGAAGATAGTATAAATAAATAAGCACTGCGGACCTGATAGATCGTGCGAAAACTGATGGGGTCCTTGCGCAGGCCCGACGCGCTTCCGCCGCTCAGGATGACACGTGCTTATCTTTTTATTTAATTATTAAAAAGAAATCTCCCACACCGTCTTGTAAAACCCCTGCCCCTGCACATACTCCAACAACTCCATATAAAAAGGATGTGCGCTAAGGGTTGCTGAGTCGCCGATCATGATGAGTTTCTTTTTTGCCCTTGTCATGGCGACGTTCGTTCTGCGGATGTCGGCGAGGAAGCCGACTTCCCCTTTGTCGTTGGAGCGGACGAAGCTTAACACAATGATATCTCGCTCCTGGCCCTGGAAGGCGTCGACGGTGTCGATGGTGATTTCTGATTTGAGTACCTCATACCATTCCAGATCTTCAATACCCGCGGTCAGTCGTTCCACCTGGGCACGATAGGGTGTGATCACACCCATTGTCCGAGGATGGTTCACGAGGTCGGCATCCTGTACGAGTCGGTCGACGTACCGAACCACGAACGATGCTTCTTCCACATTGTAGCGGCTCAGCGTCTCCGGATCCTGTTCCTCTGTAAAGCCACAACCCGCCGTGTCGATAAACTCAACCGGCGGCATGTCGGGGCCAAGTGTCGCGTGGCGCACCGACTCATGTGCAATGAGTTTGCCTTCGTAGAAGTAGTTCGATGGGAATGCCATGATATCTTCATGCATCCGGTATTGTATCTCGAGCATGGTGGCCGTTTCCGGATGATGCTCGATGCATCGTTCAAAGAGCGTGGTGGCCAGCCCGGCGGCTGCAGCCTCCTTCGACTTGATTGTAGGGGGGAGTTGATGGTGATCACCGGCAAAGATCACGCGACCCGCACGCATGATGGGAATCCAGCAAGCGGGTTCCAAAGCCTGTGCAGCCTCGTCAATGAATACAGTCCTGAAGGTCCGATTTCTGAGTAACGGGTGAGCTGCGCCGACGAGTGTGCAGGTGATGACGTCGCTGTTTTGAATCAAATCGTTGATAATGTAAAATTCAAGCACGTCAGCGTCGGCTTTCAATGCCTTTGACTCCCTCAGCAGCATCCTCCTCCGGTTCTTCTCGTTGTAGCCGTATTTCCGTTTGTATTTGAAAGCCGCTACACGCAGTTCTTCCATACGGCGGCGGAGTTGCTTGAGTTCCCTGTAGTTTGGGTGCGCGGCAATACGCGCGTCCAGTGTCTTGCTTAGCGACTGCTCGCTGACGCGGGCGGGATGCCCTATCCGCAATACCCGCAAACCTTCATCACCAAGCTTCTCAGCGAGAAGGTCGATCGCGGCATTGCTTGGCGCACATACCAGTACCTGTTTTTCGGTCTTGAGGCATACCGTGATGGCTTTAACGAGGGTTGTCGTCTTTCCTGTTCCAGGCGGACCATGGACAATTCCCACATCGCGCGCAGCGAGCACGCGGTTCATCGCTTTGAGCTGGCTTTCATTTAACGCCGGAGCAGTTGTGGACTCTCGTTGGGCAAAACGTGCCGGTTTTGTGCCGAGGAGGATGTCACGTAATTCTGCGAGTCGCGAATCTTCAGCCTGCATCACCGTCTTCAGGGCGTACTCCATTTCGCGGTACGTACCCTCATCGAACATGACATCGACACCCAGGTGACCATCTTCGAGCCAGTCTGGAAGATCATCCGCGTTAAGCGTGATGACCATGTTGTTGTCACGCACATAGTTCACCACACCCCCGGTGTGATCGCGTTCCGGCTTCCCTTCCGCGTTGGAGAATAGGCTCACTACTTTGCCCGACTGAAACACATGGGGCTGTTCCAGGTGCGTAGTGCGCTCCACTTCAATAATGAGACGCTCACCGGTGCCGATATAATTCCTTCGCATCCTCACCGGGTACCAGCACACGCCCTCCTGGGTCCTCTTGTGCAACGGCGTCAGCAAGACCTTCTGGCGATACTGCTCAAGGTCTTCCTGACGCTCACGGCGAATGAGATCGAGGGTGTGTAAAAAGTGCATCTGCATCTGCATCTATCACCCGCCGGCCAGTTTGCCAACGTAAAGCTCTACGAACTCCTCCACCCTTCGTCTCCGATACTGCATGATAAATCTCGGATGCGGGAGGGGGATGATTTCGTCGAAGAAAGCGTGGTCGCGGTTCAGTTTGACAAGGTAGTTGAAATTTTTTCCTTCGCCCAGGCAGAAGCATCGTTTTCGGTTGAGCGGAAAGTCGAGTTGTTTCTTCAGACAAGTTACGATGAAGTCGCGGAGGCTGCGTTCCAGTTTCGTGTCGTCGTAATAGTTCATGTTCTTGCCATTAGACACAAACCCGAGCGGTGAAACGGCGCTGATGTAGAATTGTCCGTAAAATTGTTTTGGTCCTCCAAACGCTTCAATCATCCGGTAGATGAAATCGGCCGAAAGCTCTGCTCTCTTCTCGTAATCATTCGCAATGCCACAATACTTCTCCAGCTTGATCGGATCGGTAAACGGAATGCCCGTGATTCCGCCTCCGAAGCGACCGGGATTTATTCCAAGTATCGCAGTGCGTGGCGAGTTATCGTCATAGAACGCTCTATAAAAACATTCCACCAATGCAAACGCGTTCGCATCAGCAAAAGGGTTCATCACCTCCACGCCTTTGGGCAGTGGACCGGGATTGGGAAGCGTTGAAAGAAAATCCAGTATTTTGTCCGCCAGCGTCACTCGTATTGCCCGATGAATTCTTCCAGCCTTTTCACTTCGCCAAATAGCAGCAACGTGTCATCCTTTGCAAGCTCGATATCGGATGTGATAATGCCCTGGGCTCGTCTGACGGTGTGGACGGTACCGAGCAGGTTTCTTTGTTTCTCCGGGCGAATAACGGTCAGCAATTGAACCTGATGTTCGCCGACGAAGTTGATCTCGCTTACGCGCGTACCGACGTAACGGTCGGGAACCTTTACTTCCAGGAGATGGTATTCATCTGAAATCTTATACGACTCGACCACACCTTTAAGATCAAGGCGATAAGCCAAGCGCTATGAAGGGTCTGATTCGGGATATGAAAACTAGTCGATGCCCATCAAATCAAGAAG
>QGUY01000032.1 GCA_003242315.1 Bacteroidota bacterium | reverse complement strand
AAAATGAATGAAGAATTGCCGGCGGCAGGCGGCGAATAGAAAACAGTATCGACCAGAAAGGCTAGGCAGTGACCCAGCCAGCATATGAGGGCTTTCATGAGTTGAGAGGGTTAGTCCTTTTTTTTCGACTATAACAATAGGCCTATTGGTTGATTAAAAATAAAAAATGGAAGAAACTCGTGTCAAGTGAGAATGCAAAAAAATAAGAGCGCCAACGATGAATTGGCGCATTAATTAACATATGTTAAGTGGATCGGTTGGCGCGTCAGTAGTTGCGCGCAAAGATCACTACGTCTTTGAGGTGATTCTTTGTAAAGGCATACGAAAGCCCTTTGCCAACATACGATTTTGCAGGATCTATCGTCAGAAACGATGCTGAATTCGGAACACTAAGCCCCCACGAACCTGACGCCTGAAGCTCACCAGGCAATATCAGCGCAACATGCCCCACGCCATTTGCTCCAGGCAAGACTGCGATGACAGCTTTCTTATTGTTCGCGTACTCCTGAGCTTGATTGAGAATGCTCTGCTGGTATGCGGGTCCGAGCTTAGTCCACGATGTACTCTCCTGCAGAAACGCAATAATTTCCGAAACGCGCATATAGCGCTTCTCCTTAGGTTGATAAAAATCGTTGAGCTTGTAAACGGTTTGCAGCGCCTTGCCGGAGAACTCCGAACAATCCATATCGTCATCACAGGAGGTGAACTCCCGCAGGTCGGTCTCCAGATCGGATGTCCAATTATTGTTAAGTGTTTGTGCGTTGCAGAGAATGGTTGCCAGAAAAATGACGGGAAAAAATGCGATAAACTTCTTCATAACGGTCCTCTTCGATTCTCAAACCCCAAAGTTAGCCCGTCGGCCTCCTATTTTCGTTGCAATGTAGGAATATCGCTCCCTGCAGTCATCGCAACACATTTTTATGGTCACACGCCCGCAACGCATTGGCTATGCGTTCCTCCAGGATGCAGCCAGGGACCGAAAAATGACCCTTGATCCGATTTGTCTCGCCTTCGTCAGCCGTGTAAGGATATTGAAAACTTACTGCTGAATCAGGGGGTTACCTTTTTTGTTTTCGGTTTCAATCATCGTTTTCATGATGTTGAAAGTCCGTGCTTTCAATTCAGCAACGTCTGCGGCCGTTAATCCTTCCGTTGGAATCCTGTGTCCGATAACGACTCGAATTGTGCCCGGTTTCAAGTCGATCGTTCCCGGAGGCATGAGCGGTCCCGCACCCAACACCACAATGGGCTGGATGGGTCGCTGTGTGTCGATCGCCATCCGAAACGCACCGTCCTTAAAGGGCTGAAGTATTTCCTTCGTCCGGTTTTGGGTTCCTTCCGCAAAAATCAGGATCGGAATGCCCATGTTGACAATGCGCTTGAGGCGCTCCATGCTTTCTTTCCTGCTTTTTGGATTGGATCGATCGACAATCACTGATGCCGACCGCGCGATCCAGCCAAAGATTGGAATTTTGAGGAGTTCCTTCTTGGCCAATGGCCGGTATTGACCCGGTATCGCCAGCGTGATCCCGGGAATATCCAGAAACGACGTGTGATTGCTTACATAAATCACCGACTCACCCCGCACGATGTTTTCCTTGCCACTGATCCGGTACCGAATGAAATTCAACTTGCTGAAGATCCATGACCAAAGCGCGAGGAATCTGTAGCTGAGCCATCCCGCGCGTTGCCCAAACAGGAATGGAAGAATGATACCCGGCAACAGCAGGATCATGAACACTGTAAATACCAGGAACACCCAAATCTTGTAGAGGGTGGAAAGTATGGAACGAAGTAGTTTCAATGGAATGTAAAACCTGCAAGATAAGGAAAATCGGCAGGCGATGAGAACTGACGTGGTAATAGCAAAAAATCCTGTGCGGAGGCCCGTTCATGCTGCGGACATCCGCACAGGTTCTGGAAAATCTCTACTTGCCTCCGGCAGCTACGCTTTCCGTGAAATATTTCGTCTTACCAGGAACGGCAATCGGGTAGTAGCCGTCCGCGTCAGGTAGAACAGGAGGCGTCGCGTCAAACGCATATTTCGCCGGCTGAATGCTGAGGCCTGAGTTCAATGCAGTATCCCAGTCGATGACCTGGCCGGAATACGTTGCCAGTCGCCCAATGATGGCGGTTAACGTCGACTTGGCTCCGTTCTCTGCATCCGCAAACTTATATTCTCCTTTGGCAATGGCGGCAAACAGTTCGTCGTGCTCTGTCTGATAAGGATTGTTTTCCTTCTTCATGTCAAAAGCATACAGCGTCTTGCCTCCGAGTTGTATCTGACCAGCGCCACAGTAAACAGTTCCCTTCGTTCCTACTATGGTTTCATCTACCTTTGAATACGTGCCCTTGATGTGACGGCACTGACTGTTCATAATGGTACCGTCAGCATAGTGGTATTCGACGTAATGGTGGTCGAATATTTCTCCATACTCCTTGCCAGTTCTTACCTGACGTCCGCCCATACCCATTGCCTTTACGGGGTAGGCGTCCTTAAACCAGTTCATGACGTCGATATTGTGTATGTGTTGTTCAACGATGTGGTCACCGCAGAGCCAGTTGAAATAGTACCAGTTTCTCATCTGGTACTCCATTTCGCTCTGACCCGGTTGCCTCTTGTATACCCACACACCGTCGCTGTTCCAGTATACTTGTCCTGAAGTGATGTCGCCAATCATTCCATCACGCACTCTCTTTATGAGTTCACGATAGGAATTCTGATAGTGACGTTGCAGCCCCACGACCACATTAAGCTTTTTCTGCTTCGCCAAAGCAGCCACTTCCAGCACCTTCTTTACGCCTGCAGGATCCGTGGCTACGGGTTTTTCCATAAAGACGTGCTTGCCCTGCTTGATGGCTTCTTCGAAATGTATAGGGCGGAATCCGGGAGGTGTTGTGAGGATCACCACGTCGGCCAGCGGTATTGCTTTGAGATATGCATCAAAGCCAACAAACTTCGTATCCTCTGTCACGCTTACGCGATCCTTAACGGTTACACCGTCATCATCTTCAGCGGTGATGGCTTTCAGACTGCTGTCAATCCTGTCGCGAAAAGCATCTGCCATGGCTACCAGCTTAACATTTTGATTAGACAACAGCGCCTGACGTGCTGCGCCCGTTCCGCGACCTCCGCATCCGATGAGGACAACTTTGATCGTATCATCGACGGACGTAAAATATCCTGCATTCGAGAACAAAGGCATAGCCACCAAACCGCCACCTAACACAGCGGAATTCTTCATAAATGAGCGACGGGAAAGGCGATTCTCATTATTACTGGAGTTCATAATTGTAATGGTTTGTTTTGTGTGTATGGCATGAGTTTAACTAGACGAGGCTATCCGAAAGGCTTAGTACGACTAAGTTCATACTATTTATCCAGATATGCCTCATAAAATTTTTCGATTTCTTCCTTCGTAGGAGTCTTGAATGGACGCACCAGGCGGAATCCCATAAACATCCCGTCGGTAAGCCACCACTTGCTCTTGGGTATCTGCGGGTCACGCTGATTCCATTCCGAGCGTGATGGAATACGATTAGCGCAGCGAAGCTCTCCGGCGTCGTCGAGATAAGATCCACCGCGCGCTACACGAGGATAGCGCCGGGTAGGAAGGGTGAGTGGATCGCTGGATTTCATTGTTTCGTATCCGTTCGCCACATATCCATCCAACGTCCATTCACTAAGGTTGCCCAGGATGTCGTAAAGGCCCCACGCATTGGGCTTGAGCTTTCCCGTTTCCTGATATTTTCCGCCACTGTTTTCCTTGAAAAAGCCATACTCCTTTAATTGCTCAGGACTGTTGCCAAATGGATACTGTGCAGGGTTGCCGGCTCGACAAGCATATTCCCATTCAGCTTCGGTGGGAAGACGATAGAACACGCCGGTCTTATCATAAAGCCACTTGCAGTATGCCATGGCTGCCTGCTGGCTCATGCTGTTTGCCGGATGTTTGGGACTTCTACCCATTCCCCACGTTAGGTCAATGTATTGAGCTGTGGGTCGTGAAACCCCATCGATATTCTTCTGCTGCGGCAACTGCGTGTCCTTGAAAAACAGGTCCCACTCGGCAAACGTCACCTCTTTTTCACCCATCCAGAAGGCCGAAATTGATATCGTCTTTTGGGGACCCTCGTCACTTTCCCTGCCGGGAGCCCCTGCGGGACTTCCAATGGTAAATGTGCCTGCCGGGATGGCGACCATTTTGAAGCTGACGTCAGTGCCCGGTATTTCCTGGACGTATGATTTGATGCGCTGCGCATGAGCAACGCCGGAACCAACAACGAACGTCGCAATGATCGAGTAGCAAGTCAAACGCCTCAAATCGAGTAAGTTCATCTATTATGAGTCTCAGGGGAAATAACAAATTACTGAAAATATGGAAGGGTCTCAAAAGAAAATCGATGTTTGTTTTGAGCAACGGAGAGAATAAAGGCAGGCTGGTACAGGATAGTTGAAAAGCAAAAATCCGCCGGGGTGCGGCGGATTTTTGATGTTATCTTTTTCTGCATTCAATGAGCCAGTCCCAGGGATAGGGCTCGGCCATCCAGTCGGGAGGCGAGTCGAACTCTGTACTCCAGTCGTACTCCAGTCGGTCAATCTTGTCGATACTGAGGTCAATGCTGTTGAACAACACTTCGAGTTCCGTTTCCAGGTAGTGTTTGGTTGGAACGCCATCGATAAAGACCACGCCCTGAGCGATGTTTTTTCTTCCGTTAAAGTAGCTCAGTTCGGCTTCGGGAATCTCATGGGTATCGACACCCTCGCGCCTGTACCATTCAACGAGCATCCAGGACGAGTACAATGCTGACTCCAGCGAGGGCACAACCACGATCGCGGTGCCGTTCCGTTTAAGTGTTTCCTGAATGTTACGAAGTATTGCCTGATTTCCTTCAGGCTCCGGAAGGATGGCGACATTGCAACAAAACGCGAAGTCGGTCTTCGGAAGATTGAGATTTTCTTCCGTCAAATCCATACGCATAAACGTTACGTTAGGATGACCCGACTCCCTTGCGATGTCTATCAGGTTTTGAGAAATGTCAATGGCAAGAACTTCATTAAACGACGGGGCAAGGTAAGGAAACGACTTACCAGTGCCACAACCAAAGTCTGTTGCCCGGTGTTTGGGATTAGCATGCTTCTTCAGATACTTCTGAAGCTTGCGTGCCTTGTTCAATCGGAAGACATCAAAAATTTCCTCGTCGTACCTGCTTCCGATCGAATCCCAATGCTTTTGTTCATCCATTACATCCATAGCAGTACAATTTCCATTCTTTTGGTTCGAGGGTAAAAGGCAAAGATACCAAAACCAGTCGGTATACCCACTGATAGTTGGCGAACCGGCGACAGATAACGGAAGTTGTCGACCAAAGGATGTCTAAGGAGGACTAATGATTATAAAGTCAGAGTATGGTTGACTTCTTCGGAGCTGATGTAACCAGTTGTCCTTTGATGAGAATTACTGAGCGAATAGCGTGTTCCTTCGAAAGAAGCAGACGTTTTCTTTCTTCGTCGTGCATAAAATTTTCGAAAGCTTCTTCAGTCTCGAAGCGCAACAACTGAACTTCGTAAGGAATGCCAATCGTCGATGCAACGAGGTTGAGCGGATCGGGCCTTAGACGAAACAGAAATATTCCACTATGGCGTTGGATCAGTGCGCTTAAAGCGCTGTCAAACGCTGCAAACGTATTGGAATTTGTTTCGCGTACGTGGATCAGTTGTGTGACGTAGATCATGTAAGTAACGAACTACTTGACAGCGGAAGGACAAATACCAAACTTCTTCTTGAATGCAGCTGAGAAGTGGTGCGGGTTCTTATAGCCGAGGATGCGCGCCGCTTCCGTTACAAACTTTTGGTCTTCACGGATGAGTCGCATCGCATATTCCATTTTCAGATCGCTGATGTATTCAAAGATGCTGGTGCCGAAGACACTCTTGAAAAGGAACATGAGCTTGTTCGAATTCACGCCGAAGTGCCGGGCCAGACTGGCGAGCGAATGGTCGTCGAGAAAGTTTGCGGTGAGATATTCCTTCAACGCATTCGCTACATCGTGGTCGTGCTGCGCGATGCGGGCAGGTCGCCTGCCTTCTGTATCGCGGAAGAGCGCGTGCAGCTGCCACAAGACAATTTGGACCACGGAGGTTTCCATCAGAATCTGCGCCATCTTGCCTGACATTGGGCAGTCAAGCAAATTCTGAATCACCTTGTGTTGCTGCAAACTGATATAAGCAGGGCTATCACCGATAATGCGTTCACTTCTTAATATCCTGTTCGTGAGATCGTCAGCCCACGGTTCATCCTGAGGCAAAAAAGAAATGAAATACTTTGGATCGATAGAGAAGTGGAGGATGTGATACGAGGTATCAGCATCTCCCCAATGAGAAAACTCCCGATTGGGATCGTACTTGAAATTCTGCTGGCCCTTGCTGATCACTATACCTTTGCTTTTTCCATTCAGCATTGTGGTCATTCTTCCGTCGAGGAAAAGACAGCTGCCTACCTGTTCGCTGTTGGCCCCGCTTTCTGTCACCAGTCGTACGTTATAGGCAAACTTGCCACGATAAGTTCTGACGGTAGCGTTCGGAAGGTAGATATCGTGCAGGCGCGCCTCATAGCCACTGGGAAGTTCGTTGGGATTGAACGACGATGCCATGAGACTTGAAACGTCCGTCAGTACACCCATCCGCGGATCAGAGTGACCTTCCGGACTCAGAAGGGGAATATCTGGATTATTGACGGCAATGTAATTGTGAACTGAACTCATCGGACAGGGATTACATACCGGACGGACCTTTCATATGGCCGGATTTCAATACGTGCTTATCACGGAATTTGCGGGATAGGGTTACACCCGAACCGCTTTTTTTGTTTTCTCCCTGCCTTCCGGGATGGTATATGAGATTCGGTGATTTCGCGTAGGTCTTCATCGACCATGCGTTGACGGCACGCCAACCAGCCTTCGTTTAGGTGCATAAAGTCAATAAAAATGATGGTTCAAATGAAACAAAGTGTAATACTAATTGCAGCCATGCTGTTAATGGCGGCGTGTGGTTCACACAGTGAAGAAGATCATGGCACATGGTCCGAACCCTATGCTTCGGGTGATTCCGCCGAAATGATAGAACGTGGCGCTTACCTGGTTACTATAGGTGCCTGTCACGATTGCCACTCACCTAAAGTGATGACCCCTGAAGGACCACAGATTGACACCGCAAGGTTGTTATCGGGCCATCCGAGTCAGCAACCTGTGGCCGATATTCCGCAGGATGCAAGGCAATGGGTGCTTTTTGACATGGGATTGACTGCGTTTGTTGGTCCCTGGGGTGTGTCATTTTCCGCTAACCTCACACCCGACGAAACGGGCATTGGCAACTGGTCCTACGAGCAATTCGAAACCGCCATCCGCAGAGGCAAGGCCAAAGGTCTTGAAACAAATCGTCCCCTGTTGCCGCCCATGCCCTGGGAGATGTACCGTCACTTCACAGATGAAGATCTCAGGTCAATTTTCGCGTACCTGAAATCCATCAAGCCCGTAGAAAACGCGGTACCTGCACCCATTCCTCCGAACCGGTTGGAGGCGATGAGGTAAAGTGCTGGAGTGTTGGAGTGTTGCTGTAAGCAGACCGAGGTCGCTTTACGGTAACACTTCAAATATTCTGAGCCGGAGTTTCATCAACGTGTACAGGTAAACACGATTGTTGAACGTGAAGGATTTGAACAGGTTTACTGATGACAATGCCGGAGCGTTCAGGGTTGATTGACAAGCCGGCCCTGGTTCGCCAATAGCGCTTCGGCGTGAGTTTTGAAATACATCGTATATCGCGTCGCCTCTTCGCCGGCGAGATGGGCACCATCGGTAGTTTTGTAGCCGGAGCAGTGCGGTACCGTGATATAGGCGTATTTGCTTTCGGGAAAGTACTTGCGGTAGAGCGAGCGGATGGTTTGCGGTTGAGGGAGATCGCAAAGCGTCTCGTTTACGGGCATCTCGAAAAAGATTACCCTCGCACCCTTTGCTTCGAGGCGTTCTACCTCAAGTGCCAGTTGTTCAAAGCGCGGAATCAGACTCGCGGTATCGGGTACTTTGCTGAGTTTTTCGGCTTCGATGGCGAGCATTTTCCTGAAGAATGCGTCGTCACCCTCCTGTTGTGTCGTCGCAGTCTGATCGATAACTTCCTGACCCGCCATATCCTTTTTGAAGGTGCTGATGATAAGTTGGCCCAGCATGCCAATCGGCTGATATTCATCACGAAGAGAAGGTATCGCCTCCTTAACAGGGCTTAGTATTGGAGAGTTTACGTAAGAAGTAAAGTGTTCATTTTCGCCACGCGACATAATGTTCGTTTCGATGAACACAATGCGGGGTGTCACATCACTGTGATTGAGGATGCTTAGCCCATCAAAAATGCCCATTCCTGAGAATGACAGGTTACTCATTCCCTGAAGGCTGTCCATTACTAATCGATTAGACAGAGAAGAGCCGATAATGATGTTTTCCTGTGCGCCACCGTAGATAAATTGCTGTGCCTTGATTGTATTACCCTGCAATGCATATTGCGTGCTCGATATGGGATAAAGGTATACGACTAAGGCATGCAGTAGCAGCAAGACTAAGGCAGTTATTAATGATTTCTTAATCATGGTCAGAATTGGAAATAAATGAACGCCCCAGCCGGTCCGCTGTTGGTGATAATTAAGAATACCATCAGTCCGTACGGTAGATACTCCACCTGGCGGACACGCTCGTAAACTGTCCTCTCCCTGACTAGGTAGTGAATGTGGTAAAGGATTACGGGTATCGAGTATAACATGATGTACAACAACACGGATCCAGACATGAGTCCCTGGTTCAGTGACATTGCCTTAAAGTATTCTATTACATGACTAAAGTCAGGCAACTTAAACAAGAGCCACGCCAGCGTCACGAAGCAGAATACCATCATTCCTTTCAGTGTATTGACCAGAAGATTAGGATTTATTCTTATCCGGTCGGTAACGAATCGCTCAACAGCTAGCGCCAAACCGTGGAATGTTCCCCAAACGGCATAACTCCATGCTGCACCATGCCAGAGTCCTCCAAGGATCATGGTGAGCATGAGGTTGACATAAGTTCTTGCTTTGCCTCTTCTGTTGCCTCCGAGGGGAATATACAGATATTCCATAAGGAAGGACGACAGCGAAATGTGCCATCGCTTCCAAAACTCCTTGAAGGAAGTCGAAATGTAGGGGAAGTTGAAGTTGTCTTTGAAATTGTAGCCAAACAGTTTGGCCAGACCGATAGCAATGAGGGAGTATCCCGCAAAGTCGGCGAAAATCTGGAAAGAGTATCCAAACAACAGCCCAATGAGCGGGATCGTCTTAAATCCCTGAAAGTAGGGATAGGTGATCCAGAACGTAAACTCTTTTAGGTTATCCGCAATCACCATCTTGAGAAAGTACCCCAATACCAGCAACCGGAAACATCGTTCCCAGTCAATGTCTTTGAACTTCTTCGCTTCAATCTGCGGCAGGAAGTCGTGAGCCTTTACAATCGGGCCAGCTACCAACCCCGGAAAGAAGCCTATGAAGAATGCCGTTCGCATCGCGTGTTGGGATAGCGATGCAGGGATTATATCGTGATCCCTGAAATAGTTTTGCTTGAAGACGTCAACGACAAGACTGATGCCTTGAAACGTAAAGAATGAAATTCCGATTGGAAGCGGTATCGTAATGAGAAACTCTCCGATCGAACTAGTCTCGCGGAACAATGTCCTTCCAAACAACGGGCTGTACTTAAAGAACAACAAGGTGGCCAGATTCAGGACGACACCGAGAATGGCATAAAGTTTCCGGCGATCCTGATTTCCATAAGTGACGTAGTAACTTGTAAAAATGTTTATCGTGATAGACCCGAGCAACAACAGCACCAATACAGGTTGGTTGTAGGAGTAGAATATCAGGCTTGAAACGATGAGTATGGGAATCTGGAGTCGGTACAAGCGCGGCGTGTAATACAACGTGAATGTGATCAGCAGTAGAACTACGAACGCAAAGCTGTTAAAAAGCATAAGTGGCTCTGTTAGTGCGAATCTTGTGCTGCCAAAATTCTCGCAAGGTTAAGGGTTCCTTTGCGAACAGGACAAGTAACATGGGTGTCAAAAAACTTAAAGATAGCTGAAAAAAAGCCGCCAGCAAGTGAAAGACAGCTTAATTGCTGACAAACAGGGTATTAGTATTATAAGGTCGACCGTCGCAATCGCGCCATGTAGAATCCGTCAAAACCATTTGATGGCCATAGACGCTTTTCATCGACCATTTCAAACATGCCCCTGTGTCGTTCCAGGAACGCGTTGATTCTATTTTCGTTTTCAGACGGCAGAATGCTGCATGTCGCGTAAACAAGGTATCCACCCGGGCGTACCATGGCGGCGTAGGTATCCAGGATCTCTGCTTGCTGTCTTCCGATTTCTTCGATCTGTTCTTCGGTAAGTTTCCACTTCGTGTCCGGATTTCGTTTAAGCACACCCAACCCGGAACAGGGTACATCAAGCAATACCCTGTCGGCCGTCTCCGCCAGTCGTTTAATGACCTTCGGTGAATCGATCAATCGGGTTTCAAGATTGTCCACGCCTGCGCGTCGCGCGCGCCGCCGGAGTTCAGTCAGTTTCCATCCCGCTACATCGAGCGCGATGAGGCGACCTCTGTTGTGCATCAGCGCGGCAAGGTGAAGACTCTTGCCGCCTGCACCGGCGCATGCATCTACCACACGCGACCCCGGTGCCGCATCTACAAATGGTGCCACCATCTGGGATGCGGCGTCCTGCACCTCGAACCGGCCTTCGTGAAACGACTTTAGCCTGAAAACGTTTTGTCTCTTTTTAACGATGAGGGCATCAGGGAAACCTGGTACAAGTTCGGTTTCAACGCCTTCGTCGCGAAGAATGTTCATCAACTGGTCGGACGTATTTTTCAGCGTGTTGGCTCGAAGCACAAGGTGTGCTTCCTCGTTAAGTGCACGCAATTCTGTTTCCCACCGCTCGCCCAGTTCTCGCTCACCGCGGTCGTCCAGCCAGTCCGGTATCGACTCCCGAATCTTCCTTATACCGAGCAAGGCTTTGTGCCGGGTAGTCACTGCGTTGCGATCAATCTGAAGTTCAGGCCAGGAAGGGATTTCGAAGCCTTTCAGAGTCAAATATGCCGCGATGAGGCAGTAGTAGTTACTGTCTTCGCATAGGGCACTTTCCTTCAGGAGGCGGTATTGGCGGATGATCGAGTATGCCGTTTCGGCAATAAATCGTCGGTCACGGGCACCCCATTTGGGGTTATTCTTGAAGATGGTTTCCAAGACCCGGTCGGCATATCCGTTCTCTTCAAATACAGTCCGCAGAATGTGGACTACAGCCTCAATAAGAGGTCGGTGTATCTTCTTTTGTGATACCATCGTATCTTTCATTCAGACGGCCGCGTTCCGTAATTCCTGGAATGTTCCTAAATTGATTCTTAAACCCGGAAAGATGCGCCCCGTTGGTGTCATTTTATACAGACCGCACAAAGGTAAGGAGGAAGAGCTACTCAGCCACCTCCGTGCCGCATTTCCCATGTTGCGACGGAACGGCTTCATTTCTGACACCAAGGTTATCGGACTGAAAGCGCGCGACGGGCGTATCCTCGTGATATTCGAATGGGCAAGTCCTGAGGCTGTCGACCTTGTCGGTGAGCATCCCGAAGTACAGGAGTACTGGATGGAGCAAGACAAGATCAGCACTTTTGAAAAGGCCGCCGACCTCCCCGAATTTCAAAAGACGATTCCCGTCTTTGAACGCGTGGAGCTTGAATAAATCAAAATCTGTGTCAACATAATTGTTAGTCATGCAAAGAAGAGAGTTTGTTCGCAACGCTGTAGCTGCAGCCGCCGGTATAGCAACCGCAGGAACAGCTACCACTGCTTTTGCAGGTGAAGAAATCACCAGCGGTAAACCTTTTAACCTGAATTATGCGCCACACGCTGGGATGTTCAAACATCACGCGGGGGACAATTTTATAGACCAGATTCGATTCATGTATGACCAGGGGTTCAGGGCAATAGAAGACAATGGCCTGCTTAGTCGCCCTGTTGAGGAGCAAAAAAAGATAGGCGAGGAGCTCACTAAGCTGGGAATGACAATGGGGGTATTTGTTGTGGATGGTGGAGAAAACTGGAAGGTGTCATTGACGACCGGCAAGAAGGAACACCTTGATGTGTTTCTGGCAGCCTGCCGGAAGTCCGTGGAAGCGGCCAAGCGTGTCAACGCCAAATGGATGACGGTTGTGCCCGGATTCTTTGAAAGAAATCTTCCCATCGGAATTCAGACTGCCAATGTTATCGAGGCATATAAACGTGCCGCGGAAATATTTGAGCCCCACGGACTCGTCATGGTCATGGAACCGCTGAGTGACACACCTGACCTGTTCCTTCGCCACTCCGATCAAAGCTATATGATCTGCAAGGCGGTTGGCTCTCCATCCTGCAAGATCCTGTACGACATTTATCACATGCAACGCAATGAAGGGCACCTGATCCCGCACATCGACTTATGCTGGGACGAGATCGCATACTTCCAAATAGGCGACAACCCCGGCAGGAAGGAGCCCACTACCGGCGAAATAAACTACAAGAATGTTTTCAAGCACATCTATAACAAAGGATACCGCGGCGTGATGGGAATGGAACACGGCAACGCCTTACCCGGCAAGGAAGGTGAACTTGCGCTCATCAAGGCGTATCGCGAAACCGACGATTTCCTGTAAACCCGACGGATAGCCGCTAGGCTTCCGCTACCGCTTTTTCCAGTAGCTTCCGTACGTAGTCGGAACGCACCAACCCGGGAGCCTCACTGATTGCGCGCGGTGACATTTTCTTCAGGGTCTTCCGAAGGATCTCGACGACCTTATCCTCTTCATGGCGCGAGGCAAAGTCTTCGAGGTAATGCTCCAAAAAGACCAGACAGACGATGTCCTCAAGCAACTGCGTGTCGGGGTTAGTGTGAAGCTGCTTCTTCAGGAGAAGAAACTTTACGAGCTCGATAGTGGCGTCATCGTAACCGCACGACTTCAAAATTCTTTCCGCTATGGAAGCGTGATGCCTTTTCAGCTCGGTCCGCCATGTGAGGTATCCCTTTCGATCCATAGGATAGCTGGATCGCGGAATTTCCCAACGGCCGATGTGCTGGCATCGCGCTGCCAGCTGAACATACTCCGGAGCTTCCGGTGCAAAAGCGGCGAGGCGTCGCGTCATGCGGTTTGCGTACAATACCTCTTTTGGGAATGACTGTCCGCCATCCGTCTCAAGGTTGGGGTCCTGACTGTTATACGCGTCAAAGGCTTCAAACGCCCTGGCAAGTCTGTCTTCCTGCATAAAGGAGATAATTAGTGAACGGTGATTCTTGATTTGCGATTTATGATTGGACACCCCCAACGAGGACTGAGGTGAAAATCGCAAATCACGAATCAAAAATCACTATTCACAAATCTATATACTAAGGAGTGTGGCTCAAGCCCGCAAACGTATACGTAAAATTACGTATTTTGTCCTTGCATATCTGTACTAGTTACGTATTTTTACTGTTGTTTACTAACCAGTGATACGTAATTATACGGAATGCGGCGAATTATTGTAGTCGGTAACGGGATGGTTGGCTACCGTTTCTGCGAAAAACTGCGGAGCAGTGCGGCAAGGTCGGAATTTGAAATTATTGTGTATGGCGAGGAGCCACGTCCGGCTTACGACCGCGTTCACCTCAGCGATTATTTCCGCGGGATCACTGCCGACAATCTCTTGATGGCGCCGCGATCCTGGTATGAGGAGAATAACATTGAACTCCACACGGGTGAATTGGTAATCGAGATCGACCGCAATCAAAAAATCATCCACACACATAACGGTCGTACCGATCGCTATGATGTCCTCGTTCTTGCCACAGGATCGGCGGCCTTTGTTCCTTCAATGGAAGGCACAGAGCGCCACGGTGTCTTCGTGTATCGTACCATAGAAGATTTGCACCACATCGAAGCCTACAGTAAGAAAGTGTCCCGCGGCGCAGTCATGGGCGGGGGATTGCTTGGATTGGAAGCAGCGAAAGCGCTTGTCGACCTGGGACTTGAGACTCATGTCGTTGAATTCGCGCCGCGGCTCATGCCGAGACAGGTGGATGATGCAGGAGCAGACATTCTTAAGATGAAGCTTCAGCAACTCGGGCTGCACATTCACACAGGAAAAAACACGCAGGCTATCGAGGGCAATGGAAAGCTGGAGGGATTAATATTTAGCGATGGTAGCCGCCTCGCTGTTGACATGCTTGTCATATCAGCGGGCATTCGACCGCGGGATGAACTTGCCCGCGCGTGTGGCTTGCGTGTTGCTGCGCGCGGAGGCGTCGTTGTTGACGACTACATGCGCACGGATGACGCTTCCATTTTCGCCATTGGCGAATGTGCTTCGCACAACAACATGGTGTATGGCCTGGTTGCGCCCGGCTATGAAATGGCCGAAGTGGTGGTGCGACAACTCAATGGCGACATGTCGCGATCGTTTCGCGGTTTCGACATGTCGACAAAGCTAAAGCTTATTGGTATTGACGTAGCCAGCTTTGGTGATCCATTTGCCGAGACTCCAGGCAGTGTTCCCATCGCTTTCAGGGATACCCGAAAAGGAATATACAAGCGAATCAATATATCGGAAGATGGCAAGCATCTGATCGGCGGCATCCTCGTGGGCGACGCATCTGCCTACAACCTGCTGCATCAGATGGTGATCAACCGCATGCCGCTCCCTGAAAACCCCGAGACGCTTATAGGCATTGGCGGCGCGCCGGAAAAGAAAGGCAGCGGCATAGGAGATTTACCCGACACCGCACAGATATGCTCCTGTGAGAACGTCACCAAGGCCGACATTGTCGGCCAGGTGACGGAACACGGTGCTACAAAGATTGAAGACATCAAAAAAGCGACGCGGGCATGTACCGGATGCGCCGGCTGCGCGCCGCTGGTCAACGACCTGATCAAGTTAACGCTGGAATCTCTTGGACATACCGTAAAGAAATCGCTCTGCGAACACTTCGACTATACACGCCAGGAGTTGTATGATATTGTGCGCGTGACTGGCGCCAGGACATTTGATGACCTGCTCGACTCACACGGGAAGGGCGACGGTTGTGAGATCTGTAAACCTGCCGTCGCCTCCATTTTAGCCAGCGCCTGGAATGAACCCGTTCCAGAACACGCAACCATTCAGGATACAAACGACAGGTTTTTAGCAAACATCCAGCGCGGTGGTACATATTCCGTTGTGCCTCGTATTCCAGGTGGAGAGATCACACCTGCCAAACTGATTGCCATCGGACGCATTGCCAAAAAGTATAACCTCTATACAAAAATCACCGGAGGTCAGCGCATTGACATGTTTGGCGCACGTGTTGACCAACTTCCGGACATATGGGAGGAGCTTATTGCTGAAGGGTTTGAAAGTGGTCACGCATACGGCAAGGCGCTGCGCACCATCAAGAGTTGTGTAGGCTCTACATGGTGCAGGTACGGCGTTCAGGACTCCGTTTCATTCGCCATATTTATCGAAAACCGTTATAAGGGACTTCGTGCACCGCATAAGATTAAAGGCGCCGTATCAGGTTGTATACGCGAGTGCGCCGAAGCACAGTCAAAGGATTTTGGAATCATTGCCACAGAAAAAGGATGGAACCTGTATGTATGCGGCAATGGTGGTGCTCGACCTCAGCATGCCCGGCTTCTCGTCGCGGATGTCGACACGGAGACGTGCATTAAGCTCATAGATCGCTTCCTAATGTATTACATCCGCACAGCTGATCCTCTCACACGTACCGCCACCTGGCTCAACAAAATGGAAGGTGGCCTGGATTACCTCAGGGATGTCATCGTCAATGACTCGCTCGGACTTGGTGAGACGTTGGAAAAAGAGATGCAGGAGCTTATCGATAACTATGAATGCGAATGGAAGCGAGTTGTTGAGTCGCCGCATCTGCGTGCACAATACCGGCATTTTGTCAATAGCGAGGAGACGGACGATACGCTACAGTTCGTGGAGATGCGCGGGCAGAAATGCCCCGTCGACTGGGACAAG
This sequence comes from Bacteroidota bacterium, assembly GCA_003242315.1. Taxonomy (GTDB): domain Bacteria; phylum Bacteroidota; class Bacteroidia; order Cytophagales; family Cyclobacteriaceae; genus ZC4RG29. The sequence continues at coordinate 5,176 of QGUY01000032.1, read as the reverse complement.
AACACTTAATGGCAATTTGAATGGAGACCATCAAACCTATACAATCCGAATCAGCCGCCGCTACCACATGGTTCAGGGCCGCGCGTGTGAGCGACTTCCCGCCAAACGGAGGTGCATGCGTTCGCTATCGCAATCTTCAGATCGCTGTATTCAATTTCACACGCCGCAATGAATGGTATGCATGTCAGAATCAGTGCCCTCACAAGATGCAAATGGTACTTTCCAGGGGCTTGATCGGCTCACAGGAAGGCGAACCCAAGGTGGCTTGTCCCTTTCACAAGAAAACCTTCTCCCTCAGATCGGGTCAATGTCTCAATGCCGAAGAAGACCGCATTGCCGTGTTCCCGGTGAAGGTCGAAGACGGATTCGTCTACATTGGTGTGCCCGAATAGGTTGACCGCCTCGTCCGGATTTTTTGCTGACGAAGGCGGGAATTTGCCTAATTTTAGATCGGTACATGAACCTCAAATTCAACGGCGCACAACATAGTATCAACCGCTTCAGCCGGCTGGGTTTGTTGTACGTTATTGCGTTGAGTGTGGTCGCGTGCTCCTTGCTAGTGGGCCAATTTCTGATTCAACGCCATCTTCGCGCACAACTCACCGATTCACACGTGATCAATGTTGCAGGACGACAGCGGATGCTCAGTCAGCGCATCAGCAAGGCCGCTTTGTTTTTGGCGCCCGACCAGGATTCGACAGCAAGAAGTAAAATCCTCGTAGAGTTAAGCTCAGCCCTTGCCCTATGGAAGTTGTCGCAGGATGGCCTGCTCTATGGCAACGATAGCCTGGGTCTTCCGGGCAACAATAGCGAAACCATCGTGGCAATGTTCAACAGCACCAGTGCCCCGTTTGAGACAATGTACGCGAGCGGAAGGGAAATCACTGAAACGCTCCGAAACAACCCGCAAGCTGATTACCAAACGCTGAAACCAAATATTGTACGCATCATCACTAGTGAGGCTGCGTTTCTCAGTGGCATGGATAGGATCGTGTTTCAATACGATGCTGAAGCGCATGCCAAAGTGAGAATGCTGAGCAGGCTCGAATACACCCTGCTGTTGATTTCTCTCGTGGTTATTGGTTTGGAACTCGTATTTGTATTCCGACCAACCGCTAAGCAGGTAAACAAGACGATCAACCAGCTTATCAATTCTGAGCAAAATGCCCGGCAGCTAACAAAAGAAATTGGCGCGCTGTATGGCTCGTTGGAGAAGTCGTACGAGCAGCTGTCGCAGGTGAATGAGCCCGTTGAGAATCCCAAGCTTTATGCAAAGGCGGACCGTGGAGGAAACGTGACTTTCATCGCTGAAAATTTTTCGGAGATGAGCGGCATCAGGAGCATCGAATCGGATATGCGTTTGTGTGATCTGTTTCCCGGTTCAGGACTTGGCGATGATTGGATGGATCACGCAGTCGAACAGGTGTCAGACGGACGCACGATTCAAACCGAGGTCACCTTTAATGGCGCCGAGAACCGCGAAACGGCCGTTGCGATCACAATAGTGCCGATCTATGGGGATAGCAACGAGGTAGAGGAGTTGTTTGTGTTGGGATCCGACATCACGCGACAGAAGCATGCAGAGCGCACGATGCGGCAAAAGAACCGCGCGGAAGTTGAAAAGAAGATCAACCAGCAGAAATTCCGTTCTGTGCTGATCCTGGAAGGGCAGGAGGAGGAACGCAAGCGCATAGCGATGGATATCCACGATGGCATCGGCCAGATGCTCACATCGCTGAAATTTCAGATTGAGTCGATGGACAGCGCTCCGGGAGAAACCCATGCCCGGAAACTCGCCGAAATCAAGCAAGGGATTAAGGATGTTATTAAGGAAGTCCGCAAGGTGACGTTCAATCTTAAGCCTACCGTGCTGGGCGACTACGGTTTACAGGCCGCGCTCAATGTGTTCGTCCAGGAGATCGGCAAACTCAGTGACACGGTACTGGAATTTCGAACGGAGGGGAGTATGACATACCGCCTCCCTCAAAAGGTGGAAAACAACATTTTCCGGATCGTTCAGGAAGCAATCAACAACGCCATAAAATATTCCGGCGCCCCAAAAATCGATGTGCTTTTGAAGCAGGACGAGAATGACCTGGTCATTACCGTTAGCGACAAAGGCCGTGGATTTGACGAGAAAATAGTGGAAGCACGCGACGTCAATATCGACTCCGGCCGCGGATTTTTTAATATGTACGAAAGAACCGAGTATATTAACGGCAATCTTGAAATCAAGTCGGCGCCGGGGGAAGGTACAACCGTGCGACTTACCGTGCCCCTTCGGAATTCCGCCGCGGTTGAAGCGTAACAATGAACGGTACCATCAATATCGTACTGGCCGATGATCATGTGCTGGTTCGCAATGGCATAAAAGCCATGCTTGAGTCCGATTCCGACATCCGGGTCGTGGGCGAGGCCGGAAGTGGCGCTGAGGCCCTCGAAGTGGCACGCCAACTCCATCCCGATATCCTGGTACTCGACATCCGCATGCCTGGTATGACAGGCCTGGAAGCTGCCGCCAAACTGCCTGAAGTCGCCCCAGATACGAAGGCTGTTATCCTTTCCATGCACGACTCTGAAGAGTACGTGCTGCAGGCGCTTGACGCGGGTGCCTACGGATATCTGCTTAAGGACACCGACAAGAATGAATTTATCCGTGCACTTAAACAAATCAGTGCGGGCAACAAATACTTCAGCGGCTCGGTATCAAATGTGCTGGCAAATCGCCTGCTCAATGTCAAGCCCTCGAAGAGTGCGACGACAATGCCGCGCGATCCCTACCACCTGACCCGAAGAGAAAAGGAAATCCTCAGGCTCGTTATCGACGGAAAGCAAAACAAACAAATTGCCGATGTGCTGGGCAAAAGCGTTCGCACCATTGAAACCCACCGTTTCAACATCATGAAAAAACTCGGCGTCAACAACGCGATCGATATGGTAAACAAGGTCGTGAAAGAAAACCTCATCTGAAGGCCAGGCCCTCCCGTTACATCCTTCTTCCACACCGCCAGCCCGCCTCCTCCTGAGAATCACCTCTTACTTAGATAATTGGTCTTTTTCGCAATCGATTTTCCCGATAAATCCTTCGTTTTCGAAGATTTTAAGTGACTTTTTAAGTATTAATACGTAATTCTTACGTATACTTGTTACGTAATAACTACTTAGAAACATCTTTTCCTGAAATGACAGTTTGGTCAACCTTCAACCCCGTAGCCTATGATTGAATCGAAACCCTGACAAATACCCCGGAGGTCAGGCAAGGCATTGACCCCGCCGCAAAGAAAAAGTCCCCTTTGAGAACCGTGAATTCTGTCAAGGGGACTAGAATCTGGTTGTTACACTAATCACCAAATTTATGTATAAGAAATTCCGCTTACCACTCTTATTGCTCCTTTTTTGCGTGGTGACGCGCCATCATGTGATGGCTCAGTTTACACTATCCGCAGAGATCAGACCCAGAGCGGAATACCGCAATGGGTTCAAGACTGTGCTGCCCAAAGACGCCGACGCGGCTTTTTTTGTTGAGCAGCGTTCCCGTCTGAACGCGTTCTTCGTTTCAGAAAAATTTGATGTACGCCTATCTCTTCAGGATGTAAGGAACTGGGGAGCAGTCTCGCAGGTGTACAAGTCAGATCCCTCCCTCCAAAATGTTTACGAGGCCTGGGCATCCTACAAGTTTAACGGGACGCATTCGATCGCCGTTGGCAGAATGGAACTGGATTATGACAATGTGCGAATTCTGGGCAACCTGGATTGGGCTGCACAGGGCAGATCACACGATCTCATCAAGTATGAATATAACGGTGAGGGTATGCGCATTCACGTTGGTGTTGCCTTCAACCAGGATGCAGTCACACCCGAACCGGCAAAGCTTAGCAGCACCTTTTACAATGTCCCGGGCAACTACAAGACGATGCAGTATGCCTGGTTGCATAAGGACTGGAAGCAATCCGGTCTGTCGTTGCTTCTGCTGAACAATGGGCTACAGTCGCCGATAGACTCATCAGTAACTTTCACGCAAACATTCGGCTTTTACGGTACAAAAAGCCTTGGGAATACGCGACTGGAATATGATGGATATTATCAGATTGGGGAAAGTGCTCCCGGTCGCGATATCAGCGCATACATGTTTGGTGTGAATGCCACGTTTTGGAACAATCGACCGAACAACGTATCCGTAGGTGTTGATTTTCTTTCCGGCGACAAGCCTGACACTTCGGGCAAGGATGAGGGATTTAACCCGCTCTATGGCACGCATCACAAGTTCTATGGTTTCATGGATCACTTCTACGTGGGGAATGCGCACGGCAACAAAGGATTGGTCGACTTGTTTGTCAGAGCAAAATTCAAGACGGGGCAGAAGTCATCGTTGTTGGCACACGGCCATCAATTCTTTGCTCAGTCGGAGATCGTTAACGAGTCCAATGAAAGTCTCTCTTCAGTGTTGGGAACGGAGATCGATCTCGTGTACGTGCTGAATGTCGCACCCGGCGTGGTGCTAAATGTCGGTTGGTCTGCAATGCGTCAAACCGATTCGCTTGAACTTGTGAAAGGTGTCGCTGATGGAAAGACCCCCACCTGGGGATGGGCAATGATCAGCTTCAAGCCTACATTGTTCACCACTAAAAACGACAAGGCCGAGCTATGAAATCTACAACTACACACTATTGGCTCATGGCAACGGCGAGTGCCATCGTCACCATTCTGGTATTTGCAGCCTGTGGCGGGAGAACATCTTCCCCGGTAACTGAGGCATCTGCTGCGGGAACGCAAACTGCTTCCGGAGATGTAATCGAGAAACCTGAACTGGTGCTTGGTTTCATTAAGCTCACGGACATGGCTCCATTGGCCATCGCCAAAGAGAAGGGTTTCTTCGAAGAGGAAGGGTTGTACGTCAGATTGGAAGCGCAAGCTAATTGGAAGGTACTTCTTGACCGCGTGATATCAGGTGAACTTGATGGCGCACACATGCTTGCAGGTCAACCCATCGGTGCGACCATCGGATTTGGAACGAAGGCCGAAGTGGTCACTCCGTTGAGTATGGATCTCAACGGCAATGGCATCACGGTGTCCAATGAGGTATGGCAGGCGATGAAGCCGCACATTCCGACCGAGAACGGAAAGCGGGTGACCCCGAAAAGCGGGGGGGCCTTGCACCCAGCGCTAAGAAATTTCC
>QGUY01000031.1 GCA_003242315.1 Bacteroidota bacterium | reverse complement strand
CTTCCTCCTTTTTTTTTTTTCGCGGTTCGGCGCCCCGTTCCTTCTACTGCTTAGGCTGACTTCTTGTGCGCATCCTTTTCGAAGCAGGTGTATAGCGCTCCATCAACGAACATTGTCATCACCTTCGCGTCTTTGTCGAACATAGGCTTATTGAACAGGGCCACGTTGGCAATCTTACCCTTCTCAATGGTTCCCAGCCTGTCATCGACTCCGAGAATTTGCGCGGCATTGATCGTGAGGGCGGCTAAGGCCGACTCCGGATTCAGGCCTGCTTCAACCATCCTGCGTAGGTTCTTGTGCAGTTCGCTGTATTTGGTGTCCATGGCGGAGAATCCAAACTTGATTCCTGCAGAGTCAAATGCCGCTGCCTGTGCCGTCATCTTTTGAATGAATTCAGAGCGCCGTTTAACAAGCGCCTTCAATTCGGGGTTTGAGAGACTGTCTGCCTTCGCTTTCTCTTCCTCGGCAGGATCTTCCGGAAGGTCAAGAGAGAGAAAAACGCGTGCACCCGATGCTTTGATCATTTCTGTGAGATCCCATCCCTCGCTCACGTCGGCGAGGATAAGAACGAATCCAAGTTCTTTCTGCAATGAAAGGACGCGCTGAATGTCAAGCATCTTTGAAGCGCGGAAGAGCACGGGCTGCTGTCGCGTCGTTACGGGATAGAGCGCCTCCAGTGTGCGGTTGGCCTCGGGGCGAGGCAAACCGCTCGCATTTGTGGCGTACAAAGCAGCATAGTCCCGCGCAAGTTCAGCCTGGCGATAAAGCTCCCGCCATTTGGCGAGGACAGCCATCACGGTGCTGGGATAAACCGTCCTGTTCGATGTGAGTTCAGAATAGCATGCACTGCGCGGCTTTAGCACCAACTCATCGGACGTTTTGCCCCCGAGCAATATCACCGCAGCGGACCCGGGTAATAATATTCCTCTCGGCACCACCTGCGAAGCGCCAAATCCTGCGCAACGCAGTTCTTTGATTGTGGGGTCGTTGGGGTCAAGGTAATCGCGCACATCGCGTTGCGGGTTGATGCCGGCGCGGGATGGCGGTGGATTGCCGGGGTCTTCTATGCGTCCAGGTTCCTCTTCACCGGGGCTTTTTACCCCTGTTTTCGACAGGCCTTCAATGAACGCGGGGTATGCAAACAGGCTATCACCCTCAATGATTATTGCTTTTGGCGGGATGGGGACGTTCTCCCCTACGGCTTCAATAAGCCCGTTCTGAATGATAATCGTGCCTTTTTCGATGCGGCGACCCGGGGCTGGAATGATGGTGAGATTCCGGATTGCATATGTGTCGGACACAGGCGCCAACTCCTTATCCTGCGCGACTGCCGTGGTAAGTACCAGCAGTGCGCCCACGGCAATCCATATCGTGTTGGCGACAAATATTCGCATCCTCGCGATGGTTATTCAGCTCAAATGAACCTGAAAGATAAAATATTCCGCTTCGACTCGTTTTGCGCAATACAGGAATGGCGGAAATGATGGGTAGGGTGGCGACCACCCGGGAAAGACTAGCGCTTTTGAGCCCGGTACCCGGTAGATTTCAAAATACCCAGCACTTTTTCACGCAAATCCCCCTGAATGATGATTTCGCCCGCTTTTACTGAGCCTCCGACACCACAGCGCGTTTTCAGTGTTCGGGCAAGCGCCTCCAGGTCGTCAGAAGTGCCCGTAAAGCCTCCCACCACTGTTACCTGTTTCCCTGCGCGGCCACTCTTGTCCAGGAATACCACCAGTCTCTGCTGATCCGGGGGCAGCGTAGCGAGTTCCTCGTGTTGGGGGACAGAGTAATTAAAGTCCGCATCAGTGGAATAAACCACTCCTTCCCGCCTCTTCCATTCGTTCTTTTTAGCCATTTCGCTTTGTAATGTCTGCCCTACCGAAAGAGGAGCCAAAACAACAGGCACAAAAATAAGAGAAACATGTTAACCACCCCCAGGCTGTTCATGAGCCGACGATCGCTTCTGCGGAACACACCCAGCACTGACGTCACCGCCAGTACCAAGGGAAAAAATACAAAGTTGCCCAAGAGGGTGACAGGAATACGCTCAATAACTCCATTGGATGCAATTCTGCGTGGGATCGAAAGAATTCGGGTGCGGTACAGGTAGACGACCGTCCCTTCCGAGAACACCCAAGCCTCATGCGTGTCGAAGCTAATCTCGCTGCCGTAATTTGTGCGAATCACCAGCCGGTCCGACCTGTTGGCACCATCACCCAGATCGATCAGCTGTATTATTTTCTCATCGTCCTGTCGCGTGGGCAAAACGACATCTATGAGCAGCAACACACAAAAGACAAGGGCCACACGGGAAATGACCCGCGCGTACTTTTGATACCGCACAACCCACGGGTTGACAGGCGGGGGTCCTGACTGTGGCCGGGGCCTGGCCCGGCGGTGATAAGCCGGGTCGCGATGCGCTGGCTGCGGGGTTACGACAGGCTCCGTCCAGGATATTGTTCGCGACAGATCGTATTTCCGCCTTTTCTCCGGATCGCTTAGTACGTCATAAGCGACGTTTATCTGGCGGATTTTCTCGGCGGCGGAAGGATCGGGATTTCGATCGGGATGATACCGGATGACAAGCTTCCGGTAAGCCGTTCGGATATCTTCCTGCGAAGCATGATCGGTTACACCGAGGATCTCGTAATAGTCAGCCATCAGGCAAAAATAAAAAGCCCGGAATGCCGGGCCCCAAAATCAGTGATGCGCAAGCGGTTATTTACGATGTTTCGTAACGAAGGTGAGAACCGGACGCTTGGCATGCGTCACCACTTCCTCCGCAATGCTGCCGGCAAGGACGTGGGCGACACCTGTTCTTCCATGAGTAGCCATCGCGATTAGATCAGCGTCAATGCTGTCTGCAAAATAGGCGATGCCTTCTTCCTCCGTAAGGTCGTTGTAGACATTGAGTGTATAATTCTTGAGCTGAAGCTTCTTCGCGAAGTCCTGCATGTATTTCAGCACTACCGCATCGCGTTGGAAGTTACCCGGCGTGTTGATACGGACGAGGTGAATCGTTGAGTTGTACATCTCCTGCGTACGGCGAACGATGCGCGAGAAAACTTCTTCCTCTTTGCTCATGGAAGTAGCATACACGATGTTCTTGAAGTCAACACGCGCAGGCTTCTTTTGAACGGTGAGTACCGGACAATGCGAACGACGCACAACCTTCTCGGTATTGGTTCCGAGGAATACCTTGTCAAGTCCCGAGTGTCCACCAGTGCCCATAACGATAAGGTCGACCTTGGAATTGGCAACAATAGTATTGATGCCGTGGAAAGGCGTACCAACACGCAGTTCCGTGCTCACCTTGATTCCCTTGAGCTTATCGTCTGCACTGAGCTTTTCGAGCTGCTTCTTGGAACGCTCAATAAGCTTCATTGTAAACAGGGCGTCTTCTGAATCAGAAAGCCCCACATCTCCTGTGACAGCAAAAGAAGTTGACGAAGCAGCTTCCGCTACGTGAAGCAGGATAAGTTCGGCTCCGGCCTTACGGGCAATCTCCGAGGCCACGTCAAGTGCAATACGGGCAGGTTTGGAAAAATCGGTAGGGACAAGAATCTTCTTCATAAAAAATGGTTCAGGGATTCGGTTATTGGTGAAAGTAAAGCATTTTTTGATTCGTGAACAAGACAGGATGTCAATTAAGGCGACGGGGTGTCGCCACCGACGATAATAACCGGAACAGGAAGGGAGCCAAGGAAACTCTCATGCGGACGTTCGACAATCAGCCTACGCATATTGCTGTCCAGAACGATCTTGTCGACCTGGTTGTTTCGAACCTGCCGTAGTATGCAATCAGAGAAAAATCCAATCTCGATCAGGAACTCGTGGTCAGTAACGGTACCGTTATGGAAGAAGGGTTCAAGCATACAGAAGCGCTCCCGGGCGCGAAGCTCCACGCGATTCCTGAACTTGAGGATTTCTTCCTCCTGGTCTGGCTGAATGAGGCGATAGGAATAGAGCACCGTGACGCCCCGGCCTTCCTTATTCGCCATTTCGATGGCGTATTTGAGTGCCTCGATGGACGACTCAGAAAAGTCAATTGGGCAAAGGATCTTCCCTTTCATAACACAAATTCATCCAAAGCTAACCGGCCCGCCTGGCCAATTTCAGGATGAGTGTCAGGTCATTAACCTGACTTTTATCATCCCCCCGGGTGGCCTATATTGCACAATATTGCCACAACCATGGCTGTAGAGCAGAAAGATTCGATCCTTTCCCAGGACACCTTTCGCCAGATTTTCCAGAATTCTGCCGAGGGAATCATTATTGTTAATGAGGAGGGTCGGATATTTCTGGCCAACCCGGTTGCGGAAAAGATGTTCGGCTATGAGCCCGGGGAGCTGGTGAACATGCACCTCGGCAAACTCCTGCCCGAACGATTTCGCGCCCGCCATGCCGTCTACCGCGAGCAGTTCTTTCAGGATCCCCGCCCCCGTCGAATGGGTGTAGGTCGCGATCTGCTGGCCGCCCGAAAGGACGGCACAGAATTTCCCGTTGAGGTCAGTCTCAGCAGCGTCACCATCGATGGCCATTCCCTGGTGATCGCCTTCATCATCGACATAACGCTGCGCAAGAAATCAGAAGAAGCCCTGAGAAAGAGTGAGGAACAGCTCATCATCTACGCTGCCGAGCTTGAACGAAAGGTCAAGTCGCGAACCGAAGCACTCGACAAAACCATCCGGGAGTTGGAAAAGCTGAATAAGGATCTCGAAGAGCAAATACAGGAACGCCGACGTGCTGAAGAGGAAGCCAAGAAAGCCCTTCAGAGAGAACGCGAAGTGAACGAGCTCAAGACGAAGTTCGTTTCGATGGCTTCCCATGAATTCCGGACACCGCTGAGTTCTGTGTTAAGCTCCGCATCGCTGATCAGGAAGTATAGGGACAAGGGCGACTTGTCCCGCATCGACAAGCACATCGACCGAATCAAGTCGTCCGTCAACCACCTTACAAACATCCTGAACGATTTCCTTTCACTAGGCAAGCTTGAAGAGGGCAAGGTGGAAGTGCTATCCGAAGAAATCGACGTCGAAGAAATTTTCGAAGATATCGTTGAGGAACTGAGACTCACCCTGAAGCCGGGTCAGGAGATCAAGATCAGCTGCGAAGGATCCAAACGCAGAATCCAATCAGACCCCAAGGTACTCAGAAACATCACCTTCAACCTGGTGTCCAACGCCAGCAAGTACTCGGACGAAGGCAAAACCATATACCTGGGCCTGACCTTTGATCCCGACCGGCTCCGCATTTCGGTACGTGACGAAGGTGTGGGCATTCCCGAAGACGAGGCGAAACACATTTTCGAGCGGTTTTACAGGGCCAGCAACGTGTCAAACATTCAGGGTACCGGTCTTGGCCTGAACATTGTAAAGCGCTACGTGGGCCTGCTGAATGGCACCATTGATTTTAGCTCGGAATTCGGAAAAGGTAGTACCTTTACTGTGACGCTGCCCTGCTGATCCAGAACCATTTTAGACATGAAGAAGATACTCCTTATCGAAGACAACGCGGAGGTACGCGAGAACACCAGCGAAATCCTTGAGCTTGCCAATTACGAGGTCATCACAGCAGAAAACGGAAAGATTGGCGTTGAGCTGGCGCAAAAAGAACTTCCCGACCTGATCATCTGCGACATCATGATGCCGGAGCTGGATGGCTATGGCGTTCTTCACATCCTGGGAAAAAAAGCAGAAACCGCGCGGATACCATTCATATTCCTTACGGCAAAAACCGAAAAGAGCGACATCCGAAAAGGCATGACGCTCGGCGCGGATGACTATCTCACCAAACCGTTCGACGACACCGACCTTCTGAATGCGGTTGAGGCGCGTTTGCGCAAGAGTGAGTTCCAGCGCAGCGACTATGAACCTTCCACGGAAGGACTTGACCGCTTCATCAACGACGCACAACGGGCGCTGAATCTCAAGGACCTTTGCAAAGACAGAAAGGTAAAGCGCTACAAGAAGAAAGCTGAAATATACTCCGAGTCGGAAACACCGCTTTACCTGTTCTACATCGTCTCAGGAAGCGTAAAGGAATTCAAATCGCATCCCGACGGAAAAGAGCTAATTACAAACATCTACAAAGAGAACGATTTCTTCGGATTTGAACCGCTGCTGGACAACGGCATCTACCACGAATCGGCTATTGCCATGGAGGACACCGAACTGACGCTGATTCCGAAGGCCGACTTTCTTACGCTCGTACATGCACGTCCGGATATTTCGGCGACTTTCATTTCTCTGCTGTGCAAGAAGGTGGCCGATAAGGAAGATCAACTCCTCCACCTGGCATACAATTCTGTCAGACAACGTACTGCAGAAGCGTTGTTGCGCGTCTGGAACTTCAAGAATTCGAAAGAAGTTATTAGTGTGTCGCGGGAAGACCTCGCGAAGCTTGTAGGGACTGCGTCAGAGTCGGTGATCCGGGTGTTGTCAGATTTCCGTGAAGAGGGCATCATCGACGTCATAAGCGGCAAAATCAAGGTCAAGCATCCCGAAAAGCTGGAGAAGGTGATTCGCTGGAGTGTCGCCCGCTGACCGTTGGGTGTAACAACGGAACGGTTTTCGCTACTAATTCGTCAGGATACTAACAATCCCTTACTATGAAAAAAATACTGGTCATCGGCGCTGTCATCGTAGGCGCTATCATCCTCTACCGTCTGTTCGCCGGAACGTATAACAACCTCGTTTCCAGAGAACAAGATGTGGAAGCGCAATGGGCTCAGGTAGAGAACGTTTACAAACGCAGGGCTGACCTGATTCCCAACCTGGTCAATACGGTAAAGGGGTATGCGGACTTTGAGCAGGAAACGCTGACCCGCGTGATCGAAGCGCGTGCAAAAGCTACGTCGATAACCGTCGACCCTAACGAACTCACGCCTGAAAAGGTGGCCGAGTTCCAGCAAGCGCAGAGCGAACTGTCAACCGCCCTGGGCCGTCTTCTGGTCAGTGTGGAACGGTATCCTGACCTTAAGGCCAATCAAAACTTTCTCGACCTGCAGACTCAATTGGAAGGGACGGAGAACCGAATTGCAGTAGAGCGTATGAAGTTTAACGAAACCGTTAGGTCGTACAATACTTACGTGAAAACATTTCCGCGCAACCTGTTGGCTAGCATGTACGGCTTCGAGGAACGGGGCTATTTCGACGCGAGCCCGGAAGACGAGCAAGTACCTCAGGTACAATTCTGATCGATGGCAAGGGATTTTTTCACAATTACGGAACGACAACAAATTCGGCAGGCAATCATTGACGCTGAACAGAAGACAACCGGTGAAATCCAGGTTCACCTCGAAGGCCATGCCATGAAGCCTGTGGCGGAACGCGCGGTGGAGGTCTTCAACATACTTGGCGTGTCGAAGACAAAAGCCCGTAATGGCGTACTGTTTTACCTCGCATTTAAAGATCGCAAATTTGCTGTACTTGGCGACCAAGGCATTGACAAGGTCGTGCCTCCCGGCTTCTGGGATCAGATTCGCGCACATATGGAAAACCTCTTTCGCCAGGGCCGATTCACGGATGGTCTATGTGATGGAATCCGGATGACCGGAGAGCAATTGGCGAAATATTTTCCGATCACACGAGACGACAAGAACGAACTTCCCGATGATATTTCGTTTGGCAACCAATAGCCGCATGATACGAGCTCTTATTCCTTTGCTTTTGCTGGTATCTGCGGCTATTGCCCAGGACGTTCCACCGGCACCCAACCCTCCACGGCTGGTTAACGACTTTGCCGGTGTGCTGAGCGCATCGGATAAAGCCGCCCTTGAACGAAAACTCAATGCTTACCACGACACAACATCAACACAGATTGCCGTGGTGATCGTAAAAGACCTGGGCGGTTACGACGTGATGGACTATGCCTATCGCATCGGCGAAGTGTGGGGTGTGGGTCAGAAAGGAAAGAACAACGGTGTGGTGGTGTTGGTGGCCATCGACGATCGCAAGGCAGCCATTGCTACCGGCTATGGTTTGGAAAGTGTCATCCCTGACATTGCCACGCGACACATTCGCGAGAACCAGATGAACCCGAACTTCCGCGAGGGCAATTTTTATAAGGGCCTTGATGAGGCCACCACAACGCTGATGAAGCTCGCATCCGGTGAGTTTACCGCCGATGACATGAGACAGGAAGTTCCTCCCGGCGTGGTTATCGGCATGGCCGTCTTTTTCGTCATCATGGTCATAATGATCATCGTGTTTATCGCTGCTGTGAGTCGCAGGAAAAATCACATCGGTAGCAAGGGCCTCGACTTCTGGACAGCCCTGTGGCTTATGAGCCATATGGGCCGGGGCAATCGCGGAGGCGGATCCGGATGGGGTGGCGGCTCCGGATGGGGCGGTTTCGGCGGTGGCTCAGGTGGCGGATTTGGCGGATTTGGCGGCGGTAGTTTTGGTGGCGGCGGATCGGGTGGAAGCTGGTAACGCATCTTCATCCTCCCTGCCGTTTAGCTGGCCTTCTATCTGGTTTGCATTCTTAACGTTAATCAGCATGAACGTGGCGAGCGCACCCGACAACGATCCTTCCGCAATGAGCGCACAGGCGACGAGGTAAGGATTAAGGTATTCTCCAAGAGGCGCCTTCTGCCTTACCGTTTCCATCAATGCGGGATCTAGGAACTGGATGTAGAAGAAAATAAAAACGGCAAACACCACTGTGCCGATAGCGGTTGTGAAAAAGCCAAACATGAAGGCCTGAAGGTAGTTGAATTGCTTGTTAATGTCGCGCTCCCGGAAGGTTTTGAAAGCACGATACAATACGGCAAGCACGATGAAGAAATTCAACACGCGGAGTTCGGTGATGTGGGTAAGTCCCAGAATCTTCGTGATCAGAAAGTAAATGATCAGTCCGGCTGTCATTGTCAGCCCATACCGCAGTTCAGGTCGCATGGATTTCATAGCCGTATCCTTTATTGGTTCTACGTGGATATAATGACAAATTCCCTACCAAAGGATCAGAAGCGCCCGAAAGGCGTCAGTGGAGACTATCAGGTCCGGGATGACGTGGAAAATCATCCTCTCATTATTCCCCACTGATGGACGTAGACCGACCCATGCGCTCATTCACTGATTTCATTACCTTGTAATATGGACACATTCCTGCAAATCCTCGGCGCACTGCTGGTACTTGGCGGTATCATCGGCAGTGTTCTGCCATTTCTTCCGGGCCCTCCCCTGGCGTATGTCGGATTGTTGGTACAGCAGCTTAAGAGTGATCCGCCTTATACAATAAAGTTTCTTCTCATCTGGGCTGCGATAACAATAGTTGTATCCGTCCTGGATTATTTGGTCCCGCTCTATGGCACGAAAAAATTTGGCGGCAGCAAGTATGGAATGTGGGGTTGTACGATTGGACTAATCGTCGGCTTGTTCTTCCCGCCATGGGGACTTATCGCCGGCCCATTCATCGGCGCATTCGTGGGTGAGTTGGTTGCGAACAATCAATCAGACCTGGCGCTTCGGGCCGCATTTGGATCCTTCATTGGTTTCCTGTTTGGTACCCTTCTGAAACTCGTGGCTTGTTTCATGATGGGCTGGTACCTCATTAAGCCGTGGTTGCAGTAGGTGCCATCATTTGAACGTCCTACCCGGAACAGCCGTCCGGAACTTCTCCATTCCCTTTCTATCCTGCAAGGTCACGAACACCGTCTTACCATCGGCACCACCAAATACGAGGTTGCTGCAACGCTTACCCGTCAGCGGAATTTCCCGTATCAATTGACCTTGAGGGGATAATACAGCGATCACGCCCTTGCCGTACCTGGTGACGTAGAGATTTCCATCCCTGTCGCACTTCATGCCGTCGAATCCATAGTCGTCGAATGAAGCGAATAGTCGCTTGTTGCTGATGTTTCCTTTGCGGTCGACGTCGAAGGCCCAGATTTTGCGCTGAACACTCTCGTTGACGTACAGAATATTTTCGTCAGGGTTGAGTTCGATTCCATTTGTAGTACCCATGTCGTCCGTAAGGAGAACAGCCTTCCCTCCCCTGTCGATGCGCCACAGCTTGCCTGTCCCGTTACTCCAGTTGGGATCTGAAACGAAAAGCTGCCCGCGGCGATTGATGCAGAGATCATTGGGCTGATTGAATTGATCGTTATGAACATAGACGCTTACGGCCTTGGTCTTCATATCGACATGCAGGACGTTGTGTCCTGTGAAGTCGGCCAGATACATATTCCCCTTGCGATTAAATTGAATGCTGTTTGCCGTACTTCCTTCCGGAAGGGAAACGAACAATTCAACGGAACCATCGGATGCTACCTTTCCGATGGTACCGTCGCGCTCGAAATTCACTACGTATAGATTTCCGTTCTTGTCGACAGCAGGACCCTCAATGTTGGTTGAAAACAGGTTCTCGGCTGTATGATCCACACTCTCATACAGCGTGGCTTCGAACGACTGACCAGGACTAACAAGGGCGGAGCTTAAGAGTCCGCACAGCGCCACATACTTCATAGTTGTAATTGGTTTGGAGAAACAATATATAAATTATGAACGATGGCGCGTTGCCGTTCAGGGAAAACAAAAAACCCCGACTCAATGTCGGGGCTTTCATGATCTATGTATACGAGGGGTCGTTGCTTAGAAGCTGGCGCTTGTAGTCTTACCGTTCTTGTCGGTAACGGCGATTGTCACCTTACCGCTCGGTTTTACGGCATAGATTCTGGCGAAGTCGTCGGCAAGTGTGTTTCGCTCTCTGTAGATGAGCTTGTCGTCTTGATAGATTTGCAGCGAAATGCTCTCATCTTCAGTATCATTTCCCTTGGCTACTGAGACCAGGAACTTACCGTCTTCGTTAACAAGTTTAGAAATATGCACGAAGGCGCTGGGCTCAACCTTAGGGAAGTGGTTGATGGTTACAGTCTCGCGCGACTTGCCGTTCACGATCTCCACTGTATAGACGCCAGCATCAAGACCCTTGAAGTTCAACGGTTGAATAAAACCGCGACCTTCTATGGTGTGAGTGAAGATGCGTGTCCGGTTCTGATCATAAATGTTCAGTTTGATTTTACCGGCCTTTTCGGATTCGTATACCACCTTGTACGTTGTATTATCTCTCAAGGGGATCGCCGCCAGGCCGTACTTATCACCCGGCTTGTTGGCAAATGCCGAAGCCGATACTCCAAGCACAAGAAGTGCAGCAACAAAAATTGAATTCGTTTTCATTCTAGTTTTAAATGTTTTGACTTTACAAATGTACGGGCTTAGGCAGGTAAGGTTTTCCCGTTGTAAGGAAAGCAATCGTATTTCAGATAATATCGATTGCAGTGGAACTAACGTAATCGCCACAGGCAGGTTACAAGAGTGTTGCAAAATTATTTTGATATCTGGATACAATGATGCGCTACCCTTCTGCAATCGTATTCGCGTCATCGCAGACATTGATCCCCGAACACCTGCTGTTTCGAAATCGGACGGTAACCTCTTTGCGGTGGGGTTTTCAAGAGAAATTCGGCTACCATGTAAGTTTGGCATTGACTTAGCCTGGAGTAAAGACAATATATTAGATGCAAACGCGTGCGCCACTAAACGTTTGGTTGGCGAGTAACAATGGATTCGAATAGCAAGCGCATGTTTCCAATACCTCGTTGCAGGATTTCGTGTATTTTTTACGCAATGGGTTGTTTTGATGGAACGCTCAAAAGGCTCGCCCATTCCGTTAATTCTGCGGTAATTGGCGTGAGGGGGTCAATAAATTGTTATATTTACGCAATCGGTTGCGCTGAACGTTGGGGATCGGTGACAAGCGGGATGGAGGGCGTTCCCGCCGAGATCTGACAAACGGATATTACCATGAAGCAAAAGAAACGGGAGATCACCATATACGACATCGCCAGTGAACTCAATGTCTCTCCCTCCACTGTTTCCCGTGCCCTCAAGGACCACTACAGCATTGGCAAAGAGATGATCGAAGCGGTAAAGAAGCTCGCCCGCGAGCGCGGATACCGCCCTAACCACATTGCAGCCAGCCTGCGAAAGAACAAGACCAATACCATCGGCGTGATGATCTCATGGATCAACCGCCCTTTCATCTCATCCATGATCAGCGGGATCGAAGAAGAAGCGAGCAATGCTGGCTGCAACGTCATCATCTCGCAGTCGCACGACAGCTACGAACATGAGATCGCCAACGCGCGTGCACTGTACAACAGCCGCATCGGTGGTTTGATCGTCTCCCTGGCGATGGAGACGAGGAAGTACAATCACTTCTCAACGTTTCTTGAGAACGATATACCCGTCGTATTCGTCGACCGCGTTACAGACGACTTGAATTGCGACAAGGTTGTCATTGACAACTTCGCTGCCGGTCTCATGGCAACCAATCACCTGATAGAACAGGGCTGCAAGCGCATCGCCCACATCGGTGGCGCGCAACACAGAAGTATATACAAGCAACGCGCGGAAGGGTACATGGAAGCACTCCGGAGAAACAACATGGAGATCGACGAAAGTCTCATGCTCAGCGGTGTCATGCTGAACTCCGAAGAGGGCTACCGCATGACAGAACATCTGATGAGTCTCCCAAATCCTCCCGACGCCATCTTCTCAGCGAACGACACCGCCGCCGTGAGTGCCATTCAATACGCTAAGCACAACGGAATAAAGATTCCGCAAAAGCTGGCGGTAATGGGCTTCAATAACGATCCCATCTCGCTCATTATCGATCCTCCGCTCTCTACGGTTTCTCACCCCGCGGTCGACATGGGTAAGATCGCGGCACGTCAGGTACTAAAACACCGTGAACACAAAGACATCATTACGTCGGAAACAATCACCCTGAAGACCGACCTCATCATTCGGGAATCAACTCTCAGAAAGAAACGCTGAACATGTATTTGTACTTCAGCGCTCAACCCACAGCTTTCTTGTAAGCGTTTTTCCCACGTGGGTTATGGTGACCACGTAAAGTCCGGGAGCAACACCATCCAGGTCCAGGGTAATGGATGTCTCACCCCGTGCATCCACTGACGTTAACACATGGCCAAGGGTATCAATGATTTTTACAGTGCCAATACCATCAGTTCGTTCAACACGAACGAGGTGGTCAACTGCTGGATTCGGATAAAGTCTCAAGCCGGATTCCTCACCTTCGACTCCTGTTACCAGGTCGCAATACGGCTCGTCGGGAGTGTTCTCAACAAAGTCCTTAAGCCATACGAGTGCCGGCCGTTCCGTCCCTCCTGCCCTCAGCAGGTGCGCTTCATCACGCCACATCTGTCCTTGAATGTATCCCCACAGGGTAATGCCTTCGACAGCAGGGTGAGCCCACATGACAGGAAACTGGTTGCGATAAATGTCCAGCTGCTTGTTGTCAGTCCCTCTCACGTCGTATTCTGTAATGTACAAGGGCAAGCCTGCGGTGGCCATCGCATCTAATCGCGACTTCAACTCGGAAGCCGTCGTTTCTTCAATACTATGTCCTTGCAACCCGATGCCGTCAATAAGACCACGATCTTTTAAGAGGTTGACAACCTGTAAATACGATTGTGTGGAGGTAAAACCATTCAGTATGTTGTATTCGTTGATGAGCAGCTTCGCATCGGGGCAATAATTCCTTGCAAGTTCGAATGCCTTAATCACCCAATCATACCCCGTGCTGCCCGCGCCGCCCAGCGCCGGCGCAAAAGTTGGAGGCGCGTTTAAGGGTTCGTTTACTACCTCGATCATATCGGTAGCAGGGTATCGACTGCAAAACGCCTCCATCCATTCCTCAATCTCTTCCAACTGTTCCGCGGCACTGAGTCCGGCCAGCCATCCGGGTTTTTGCTGCTCCCAGATAAAGGTATGCTGCTTAAATATATAACCTTTTGCAAGTGCGTGATTGTATGCCGCATCGAGAGGAGCCCAGTTCATTGCATCGCGCTGTGGTTCCGCCTCTCCCCACTTCCCCGCGTTCTCCGGCGTTATCTGGTTCCAGTACTGATCGAACGACGCAGGAACAGAATTCCCTACCACATTCCCAAGAAACTTGCACTTGTTCACCGCAAGCTGCGCTGAAACGGGATAAGTAAGCAACAGCAGGATGCCCAGCGTGATAACTATCAACCGCATACGAATTTCTGATCACATTTTATCAACCACGGATCGTCGATTACCATATAGTCTATACATTATTTTACCACCCTTTCCACACCGCCATACCATCAATTAGTGACTACCCGATCGCCGATCACCCCATCACCATTACATAAAAAAAGCGGGGTGGCTCTGTTGGCCAACCCCGCCGTTCTTCTTGCAGCTATTTGCGTTCGTCGTCCATCAAAATCCTATTCAGTAACATAACCAGGATTCTGATAGGCTTGCTTTTCTTCAGGAGTCATTTCAAGCGCGTCGATCTGACCTTGCGGTATCGGACGGAGGTAGTGGTACGGCTGGATCTGGCGATTCACTACCTGAACCGTATGGTCTCCTTTCGCAGGGCCGCAGATTTCATATGTGGAAGCGTACTCTTCCCATTTCTGCGTGCGAATCAGGTCATACCAACGGTATCCTTCACCGAAGTATTCGCGCGACCGTTCTTCAAGGATATAGTCGATGTCAATGTCCGTCGGAGTGGCCGCAACCATAGCAGCGCTGTTGTCCTCGATACGCTCCGTGTTGGCAGCGTTGTCGAAGCGCCATTTACCTGCGCGGGCGCGGATGACGTTGATCAGGTCATATGCCGTCTTGCCAGCTACGGTAGCAGCACCCTTCACTGCCGCTTCTGCAGCGATGAAGTACAGTTCCGAGAACTTAGCAATATTGAAGGGACGCGTGTTGGTGGCGTTCGGTTGACCCAGGCCGTTACCGTTGTTCGTACGGTATGTACCCAGCTTCCATAGGCCTGGATACATGAGTCGGCTTATAGCACGAGGCGTTACAACATAGTCGGGTCTTCCGGGAATCGTACCTGCACCCACGTTGCTGGGGCCGGGGCCATCCGGATAGGTAATGTTAGGAGCCTCAGTTTCGTCCGGCAGGAATGTCAGGATCGGGTCGCCAGGGCTAACCGGGAGGTTGTTTGCGTTATACAACACCTCGTTGGTAACACCACCCTTGGGCCAGTTGCCACGATACACTGTTGTGAAGGTACCGTCGTACCGTGAATCCAACGTCTTGTCTGCGAACGTGTTTGTGAATACACCTATGGTCGGACACATCCGAATCCACGGGCGACCCAGCGGTTGCACCGCTTCACGCTGAACAGAGCTAACGGGACCCGAGCCGTCAGGATTAGCTGCGCTTCTGATTTCCGTATAGTTCCACGTCATGAACCACACAGCAAAGTTTCCGGGCGCTGCACCGTCCCCAAAGCAGTTGGTACAAGCTCCGTTGTAGAAGTCGCTTTCTTCGGTGTGGTCGGCGTACAACAGAATTTCGTTGTTGCGGTCGTTGCTACCAACGTGAACGTCATAGTAGGTTGGTTGCAAACCAAACGGTCCCGGATCATCGATGGCCTCGACAGCCACGTTGTAAGCTTCCTGGAAGTACCAGGCGGCGTCGTGACCGTCAGGATCCACGCGAGGTGTTTCAGGATAGGTCGGGATGTTGTTCGGGTTTTCCAACCACCATGCATACGTCAGGTATGCTTTTGCGAGATAAAGACGCGCAAGCGTCTTCGTTGCGCCGCCGGTAACACGACCTACAGCAGGCAAGTCCTGAACAGCAATTTTGAGGTCGGGGAATATGGCCTTCGTATAAACTTCAGGCACAGTATTGCGCACCGAAGTTCTCACAGGAGACGTATTGAACTTGAGTTCACCGTTACCCAGATCCAGCGGCACGCCGCCGAATGTCTGCACGAGCATGAAGTAGTCGAACGCACGGAAGAACCGGGCCTCAGCAATCAGCGCTGCGGGTATTGTACCTACTTCCGTCGCATTCTCAATGATACCGTTCGCGGTGTTGATATTGGCGAACGCATTTCCCCATAGTACATCGGCACGGCTGTTTTGAGGAGTAATTTGACCCTGACCGCTGATGTCCATGACTTTGAAGTTTTCATCAGCGCTCTGTCCCCACGTAGCCTCGTCTGTACCTACAAGTGTCGTGTTGTAGAAGTAACCCTGGCCGAAGATGTAGCGCAGGTGCGCATACATGGCTGTCAGCCCACCGTAAACGCCCTTTTCTGTTTTGAAGAACCCGGGCTCGTAGATGCTGCGCGGTTGTTCCTCCAAAATGTTGGAGCAACCGACCAGGAACATCGTCAACGCAAGTGTTCCCGCAAGCTTATTTATTTTAAACCTTTTCATGTTGTACTATTCTAGAATGTGAAGTTGACACCGAAGACGTAATTGCGTGTGGACGGCGTGTTAGTACCGAGCGTGAGTATACGCCTCAGGTTTCCAGACAGAGGTACCGCCGCATTCTCGTTGCCATACGAGTTGGTTTCAGGATCCATGCCGGACTCGTCGTGGTACGGCGAGAACAGCACAAACGGATTCTGCACAGTAAAGTACGCTCTCAGGTTAATATCCGCATTCGGGAAGAGCTTGCTAAAGTCGTAGCCCAGCGTGATGGTCCTAATCTTCATATAGGACGCGTCAAAATAACCGAGCGTAGAAGCATACTTCGGGTTGTCGTTGCTCCGAACGCCATTTGGTGCCGGATACCTGGTATTCGGGTTTTCAGGTGTCCACCAATCAACGTCGACGTTACCGTTGCGACCTGTCAGCAGGTTGGTGTAACCTCCGGATCCATAGATAGTGGCGTTAAGAATACCACCTCTCTTGAACACACCCACAGCGCTCAGGTCAAAGCCTTTGTAAGTGACACGTGTGCTGAAACCGCCCTGGAAGTCAGGTTCAAGACTGATAATCTGCCTGTCGTCCGGTCCAATAGCACGCGTCGGCGTACCATCAGGGTTATATGATCCGGTGTATTCTACCTTGATCATCCCAACGTTTCCTCCCGGTTCCAGGATGTCGCGATAGGGATCTTCTTCCTGCCAGAGCCCGATACGCTTGTAGTCGAAGATCACATCAATAGGATGGCCTACGAACCACCAGTTGGCTTCATTTCTGTCAGCACCTGAATACAGCGACACGAGCTTGTTGCGGTTAGCATACAGGTTGATGCCAGCTTCCCAGGTCCATCCGTTGGATTCGACGATCACACCGTTGAGGCTGATTTCGATACCCTTGTTTTCGGTCTGACCAATGTTTTCTGTAACTGACGATACACCTGAGGTTGGAGGAAGGCTGACATTCAGCAACAGGTCCTTCGTCTTCGTCACGTAGTATTCGATGGTACCAGACAGACGATCGCCCAGGAGGGAGAAGTCTACACCATAGTTCATAGTCTCAGAGTACTCCCATCCAAGGTGAGGGCTGGGCAGCTGCGTTACATAATATCCGGTAGAGAATTCGCTTCCGAAGTTGTAAGGCCTTGTGCTGAGGCGACCCAGGGTTTCATACGGGGCAACTGCCTGGTTGGAAGTTTGTCCATAACCGGCGCGAATCTTCAGCATGTTGACCGCTCCAACATTAGCCATGAAGGGCTCGCGTGCAATATTCCAACCCACTGACACAGCGGGATACGTATGCCACTTGTGGCCTTCTGCGAGCCGCGACGAGCCATCTGAACGGACTGTTGCAGTGAGCATGTACTTGTCATCATAAGAGTACATCACACGTCCCATGTACGACATGAGGCCCCACAGTTCGTACTGTTGATCGCCGGGGTTGATGATCAGCTGGCCACCGGCTTGACCGAGGTTATAGAATTGGAAGTGATCGGCAGGGATATCGGTGGCCTCCATGCGCGAACGTGTGAACCTGTTTTGTTCAGCAGAATACAGGGCGACCACATTAATGTTATGCTTGTCAGCAAACGTGCGGTCGTAGGTAAGCATGTTTTCAATCAGCCAGTGCCATGTGTGCGAATTGGTGACGGAGGCGCGCGATTCCGTAGTAGGGTTCGTGCTCATGATACCTTGTCCCGTGTAAGAGCCGCCGTTGCTCTGGCGAAAATCGAGACCAAGGTTGGTGCGGAACGCGAGTCCTTCCACCCAGGGAATTTTCACTTCGCCATAGAGCGAGTTGTATGAAGCATAACCCCTGGTTTCGCTGAGCCATTGATCTTTCAGGTTTTCGACAATTTCTCTTGAGTATACCCAGGGCTCGTCGATACCAGCGCGTACCGTGCGCTTCCAGGTACCATCCGGATTGAACGGATTCGCAAGAGGCGACATTCTCAGGATACCTCCCACATCGATCTGGGTTCCTTCCGTAAGGTTGTAGTTGTTGTTGGTCGTAAATCCAACCTTGAAATGTTTGCCAATTTCCTGGTCGATAGAACCACGTACGGTGTAGCGAGTGTATTGCTGGGTAGGAATAACAGCCTGGTCGAGGAAGTATCCGATGCCAAAGTTGTAGTTGCCGCGGTCGGTTCCTCCGGAAATTCCAACGTCGTGGCTAGTAATAGTTCCGGTACGATACAGCAGATCCTGCCAGTCGGTGCTCACATCTTCAGCTTCATCCAAACCGAGTGAGTAAAGACCAGCGGCTTCGCGAAGCGCAAGGAACTTCGGTCCGTCCATCATAGGATACTTGGCGAACACCTTCTTCGCGCCGTAGTAGCCGTTGTACGAAACCCTGGCCTTTTGACCTTTTTGACCCTTGTGGGTGGTGATGAGGATGACACCGTTCGCACCGCGCGAACCGTAGATGGCGGTTGCGGAGGCATCCTTCAGGATGTCAACACTCTTAATGTCATTTGGGTTGATGTCGGCGATGGTACCAACAAACGGAATACCGTCAAGGACGATGAGGGGATCGTTGCTGGCCGTAAGCGATCGCGTACCGCGAACGCGGATCTGCATGGTAGCTCCCGGCTTGGACGATGTTTGGGTGAATTCGACACCGGGGAGACGACCCTGCAATGCCTGGGTAATGTTTCCTGCGGGTATCTCCCGGATAGCGTCACCACTGATGGAAGCAACCGAACCTGTCACCGCCTCCTGGCGTTGCACACCGTAGCCGACCACAACCACTTCGGTGAGTGATTCAACGGACGGTACAAGGGTGACATTGATGGTCGTTCGACCCGCCACGCCAATCTCCTGCGATTCATACCCAATGAACGAGAAGACGAGCACTGCGTCCGACTGCGGCACTTCTATGGCATAGTCGCCATTAGAGTCGGTGGTCGTACCCGTCGTTGAGCCCTTGACCAAGACGTTGGTGCCGGGGAGTCCTGCGCCCGTCTCGTCGGTAACCTTGCCCCTTACGGCAACCTGTGCCTGGGCGACAAACGCCGACATTAATAGCAATGTCAGCATCAAACTGAGCGAGAAGCGTGTGGGACGCTTCCCCGTCATCAGCGTCAGGAATAGTAACACTCTTTTCATAGAAAATGGTTAAATGGTACAGCTGTTAAAACGTATGTTAAATCTACGCAACCGATTGCGTAAAACAAAAACTAAATGCACACTTTTGATGTGTTTTTTGTCTGATCAAAGATTATCGTACCGTCAAACGAGCCTGTGCTGGGGGATTTATCCCCAGTTCTGCGCTGCGCTTACCCGGCACAGCGCCCGCAACCGAAATCGTAAATTGACCGGGTTCAAGCACCTTTTCGCCCGTGTCCGTTACCACGGAAAGCATGTCCGGAGTGATCTCAAACTCTACCTGGGTCGACTGGCCCGGCTCAAGTCGAACTCGCTTGATACCTGAAAGGGTAAACAACGGTACGCGGTACTTTGAAGCCTCATCTGTAACATAGAGTTGCACCACTTCCTCCGCGGCAAACTTGCCGGTGTTGGTTACCGTCGCCTTCACAGTAATGGGTTCCATATTCCTCCTGCGTACAACGTCACGCGACAACGTTGCCCCGGAATATTCAAACGTCGTATAGCTCAACCCAAAACCAAACGGATACAACGGCTCTTCTTTCATGTACCGGTATGTCCGGCCTTCCATATTGTAATCAGCATAGTCAGGCAGTTGGTCGAACGACTTGGGGAAGGTTATCGGAAGACGACCTGAAGGTGACGCCTTCCCAAAAATGACATCAGCCACGGCATTGCCGCCTTCTTCACCGGGATACCATACGAGTAGCACGGCGTCCGCCAGCTCGTGAACTTCAGCCAGGTTCATCGGGCTGCCACCAGTGATGATGGCAATGACAGGGCGGTCATTGTTCTCGCGGATTTTCCGAAGGAAGTCAATCTGATTCTGCGGTAAGTTGTAATCCAAACGATCGCCATAGTGTGGCGATGCTATAGCGGCACCCTCCTCCCCTTCAATAAGTCCGGTAATTCCTAACACCACAAAATTTGCATCACTGATCTTCGTGTTGCCGGTAGTCCAATCGATAGGATTAGCGTTTGGCCGATCGAGCAAGATGCCATGGCGATACTGGAGTTGGCTGCCTGGCGCAATGGCCGCTGCAATACCCTCGAGGATGGTGACCATCTCGGGGTTCACACCATAATAATTGCCGATCAACGCCTCTACGCTCGCCGCATTGGGACCCGTAATGAAATAGTAGGACAGGTCATTCCTCAGGGGAAGTACTCCATTGTTCTTAAGCATCACGATGGACTTCAACGCCGCTTCGCGCGCGAGTTTTCGGTGTGCCTCGCTGTTGATGACCTCGGGGCCAATACGGTCGTACGGATTCTTCCCCTTCGGATCGAACATGCCGAGCTTGAATCGCGTCCGCAGCAGGATGGCCAGCTCGCGATTAATTTCCTCCTCAGTAATAAGTCCCTGCTTTATGGCATCAAGCAAAGCGTTGTACTCCGTACCGCAGTCCAACCCTACGCCCGCCTTGACAGCCATGGCAGCTGCCTCAGCCTCTGTAGCGACGACCTTATGTCCCGTGTACAAGTCACCCACCGCACCGCAGTCGCTTACTATGTGTCCTTTGAAACCCCATTGATTGCGGAGAATATCCGTAAGCAGTGTGTTGCTGGAACAGCAGGGTTCACCGTTGGTGCGATTATAGGCACACATGACCGCCTCCACGCCGGCATCAACAAGCGCCTTGAAGGCGGGAAGGTATGTTTCGTGAAGATCTTTCGCGGAGCTGATCGCGTCAAACTCATGCCGCAGACGTTCGGGTCCGCTGTGCACGGCGTAGTGCTTTGCACATGCTGCCGCCTTCAGGTACACCGGATCATTGCCCTGCAAACCTTTCACATACGCGGCCCCTAACCGGGCCGTCAGGTAAGGATCTTCCCCGTAGGTTTCCTGGCCCCGACCCCAACGCGGGTCGCGGAAGATATTGATGTTCGGCGTCCAGAACGTTAGTCCCCCATAACGCTTATGGTAATCCTTTTCCATGGCGGCGTTGTAAATCCCCGGGGCACCATGGGAAATTCGGGAGAAAAGCCGGAAAAAAAGACCCCAATAAAACGTGGGCCCCAG
>QGUY01000030.1 GCA_003242315.1 Bacteroidota bacterium | reverse complement strand
GAGCGCGATGGCATAACCTCTCTTCGTCCCGAGTTTGTCGATTAGTCGCCCCACTCCCAGCATACCCAACGCATACGCGATTTGGAACGCCATCACAACGTATGAGTAATACAACTCCTGATCAGCATCATCCTCGCCGAACATGCCGATGTCCGAGAGCGTTGTTTTCAGGAGGCCCAGTACGTTGCGGTCCAGATAATTGATAGTGGTCGCGAAGAATACCAGGGCGCAGATACGCCACCGGTACTTTCCGATCTTCTCGTTGAGTTGTTCCACGGTCGGTTGGTTTAGGGTTGAACATGATACCAGCTTGGCTGGCTCGCGTCAGTTCCTGATGCGTCGTATGATCTCCAATGTCTCCCCGACTTTCTGTGTCAGCAACGACCAGTTTTTATTCGCGATAATATCTTTCGTAAACAGCTGAGAGCCCATGCCTACGCACATAACGCCCGCGTTGAACCACGCCTTGAGGTTTTGTTCCGTTGGTTCTACGCCGCCGGTTGGGATTATTTGCAGCCCTGGTACAACAGGCATAATGGCAGAGACAAATCCCGGACCCAATACAGATCCGGGGAAAACCTTGATGACGGCAGCGCCGAGGTCCCTTGCGTTGACGATCTCCGTCAACGTAGCACATCCGGGCATCCACGCGATGTCGTGCGCCTTGCACACGGTTGCCATTTCCGGCCTGAGTATCGGTGATACAATGAAATGTGCGCCCGCATCAATGAACCGTTTGGTAGTATCTGCATCGAGTACTGTACCTATGCCCATAATCAGGTCTGAGTATTGGCTCGCGTGTGTAAGGAGTTGCGTGAACACATCGTACGCATTGCCGCCGCGGTTCGTGAACTCAAAGACTCTGACACCGCCCGCATACGCTGCGTCGACTACGGACTTTGCTATATCGATATCTGCATGATAGAAGACGGGAATCATTCCCGTTTCTTTCATGGAAGTGATGACTGTGGGGATGGAAAACTTCATTGTATTGATGTGTTGATGTGTTGATGTGTTGAAGTTGCGGCGCTGGCCAACATGGTGCAGCGCAAGGTTCGTGCTGCTATTGTGTTTTTACATGGTGTGCACTATCGGGAGACACGTCCTGAGGCATCGCCTTTCATGAGTTTCTCGACCTCTTCGACGGTGACAAGGTTGAAATCGCCTTTGATCGTATGTTTCAGGCAGGATGCCGCGACGGCAAAGTTCAGGGCACGTTGATCATCGTCAGGATAGGTAAGCAATCCATAGATGAGCCCTCCCATGAACGAGTCGCCGGCACCGACACGGTCGACAATGTGTGTGATCTGGTATGTCGGTGCCTGGTATAGTTTCTTTCCATCCCATAGCACGCCCGACCAGGAGTTATGATTGGCGTTGACTGAGCCGCGTAATGTGATGATCACCTTGCGTGCCTTAGGGAAGCGTGCCATAAGCTGACGGCCTACTGATTCATACGCAGCACCCGTGACGTGACCTGCAGTGACGTCGACACCTTCGGGCTTTATGCCGAATACCATTTCGGCGTCTTCCTCATTTCCAAGGATTACATCGCAATGTTTGACAAGTTCCTCCATGACCTCGCCGGCTTTCTTGCCCCACTTCCAGAGCTTAGCCCTGTAGTTGAGGTCGGTGGAGACGGTAATGCCTTTCCTGACGGCTGCTTCAATACCTTCCTGGCACACTTCGGCAGCGCCCTGAGAAACGGACGGCGTGATGCCAGTCCAGTGAAACCACGAAGCACCGTCCAGCGCTTTGTCCCAGTCGATCGTTCCTTTCTTAATAGTCGCGAGTGAACTGTTCGCCCTGTCGTATACGACCTTGCTGGCGCGGCTCACCGCCCCTGTTTCGAGAAAATATATTCCGATGCGATCGCCGCCGCGGTGGATGCAGTCTGTTCTCACGTTGTGTTTACGCAATGTCGCGATCGCAGCCTCACCAATATCATTTTTAGGAAGGCTGGTAACGAACCGCGCGTCAATGCCGTAGTTCGCCAGTGATACCGCGACGTTTGCTTCGCCTCCTCCAAAGGAAGCTTCCAGTGTTGTTGCCTGTGAAAAGCGAAGGAATTCAGGCGTTGCCAGCCTGAGCATGATTTCTCCAAAAGTAACGACTCGAGTCATAGATGTTTAGAAGTAAAAGAATCTCTGTTTTTTGTTGTATTGTTACGGTTATAAACTAAAGTGAACAACTCATCATCAGGTCGTATGGGGTACAATTACAGGCCCGCCATAAGGCGGGTGAAAATATTGAACAAAAAACTATATTCCGAATCTTTTTATATTGCAAGTGCAATCGATTGCGCAAGATAGCTCAAATGAAGGTATGTCCAAGAAGTTTCTGAAAATTCATCCTGACGATAACGTCCTGGTAGCGCTGGCCGATCTGAAGGCGGGAGAACCAATAGTCAACGGACTCACAGCGGTACATGACGTACCTGCAAAGCATAAAGTAGTCATTCGCGACCTCCAGCCGGGGGAGCCGATCAAGATGTACGGCATCACCGTCGGCAAGACCGTCGCACCCATCGCCGCCGGCACGGCAATAACCACGCAGAACGTTAAACACCAGGCGTCGGAGTACACAGGACGGACCACTACCTTATCATGGACACCGCCCGACGTCTCCCGCTGGAAAAACGTAACCTTCGACGGCTATCACAGGCCAGACGGTCAGGTGGGTGTGGCCAACTATTGGGTGGTCGTCCCGCTCGTCTTCTGCGAAAACAAGAACGTCGAGGCTATCCGCGACGCCTTCGAAGAAGGTCTGGGCTTTGCGAAGAATGACGCTTACAAAAACTTCGTCAACGACCTGGTGCAGTTGTACAAGGCAGGAAACATTGACGCCATAACGCGGGCATCCCTGCGCAACGGTGTCGGCGCCCCTCGCCAGCGCCTCTTTGAAAACATCGACGGGATCAGGTTTCTCACTCACGATGGTGGCTGTGGGGGAACGCGTCAGGATGCGGAGGCCTTATGCAGGCTTATCGCCGGATACATTCACAACCCCAATGTTGCCGGCGCGACCGTATTGAGCCTCGGATGTCAAAACGCACAGGTCCAGCTTCTCAGGGACAAGCTTGCGGAAAAGAATTTTGATAATCGGAAACCGCTTATCATCGTCGAACAACAGAAGGCCGGCACCGAACAAGACATGCTCGAAGTGGCAATCCGGGAGACCTTCATCGGACTCGTTGAAGCCAATAAACTCAAACGTCAGCCGGCTCCGCTGAGCAAACTGGTAGTAGGCCTTGAGTGTGGCGGTTCGGATGGGTTCTCCGGCATCTCGGCGAATCCTGCCATCGGATATACCTCGGATCTTTTAGCAGCCCTTAAGGCCACGACAATACTCTCCGAGTTTCCTGAATTGTGCGGCGTTGAACAGGAACTCATCAACCGAAGCGTTGACGACGAAACAGCCGATCGTTTTGTTAAGCTGATGCGCGCGTACGAACGAGCCGCTGTAGCTTCGGGATCCGGATTCGACATGAATCCATCTCCCGGCAACATCCGCGACGGGCTCATCACCGACGCGATGAAGTCAGCCGGAGCCGCCCGCAAAGGGGGCACTTCTCCGGTCACCGATGTACTTGATTATGGCGACTACGTGAGACGCCCCGGACTCAACCTCCTGTGTACCCCGGGCAACGATGTGGAAAGCACAACAGCTATGGCTGGCGCCGGCGCTACGATGATTCTCTTCACGACCGGCCTGGGAACCCCTACCGGAAACCCCATCGCGCCCGTGATTAAGGTGTCATCCAACTCACGGCTCGCAGCCCGTATGCCAGATATCATTGACCTCGACGCAGGACCAATAATCTCCGGTGAAAGTTCCATTGAAGAGATGGGTGAAAAGATCCTGGAGTTTGTCATTGATGTAGCCAGCGGAAGGAAAAAAACGAAGGCGGATATCCTGCATCAAACGGATTTCATTCCCTGGAAGAGAGGAGTTTCTTTGTAGTTGCAGATGCAAAGAAAGGGTTGGCTTTTTCATCAAAAGGTTACAACTTCCATAAAATAACCTTGGATGCCCAATGACCTCACACTGGAGTCGACGCGATTTTATTGGAATTGGTATCGCCGGCCTTACACTCTCAGCCATCGGCCTGCCACGGAGTGTTAAGGCACAGGCACGCGGCAAGCGCGACATCCATGTATTCTCCAAACACCTGCAATGGCTCGACTACAACCACATGGCGGAGTTTGCTGCGGAATGCGGCTTCGACGGTGTTGACCTCACGGTACGACCTGGCGGTCATGTGGAACCAAGCCGCGTAACGACGGATCTTCCTCTTGCTGTGAAGGCGGTGCAGCGAACGGGCAAGAAGGTTGGTATGATCACAACCGCTATCACGGACGCGAACGACCCGCACACCGCACCTATCCTCGAAACCGCTTCCCGCCTGGGTATTGGATGTTACCGGATGGGCTGGATCGACTACGATCCGAACAAGAATATCGAAGCCAATCTGGAGATGTTCCAGCAAAAGACCAGGGAACTGGCAGAACTGAATCGCAAATACAAAATCAAAGGCGGTTATCAAAACCACGCCGGTGTGAGCTTTGGCGCGCCCGTATGGGACCTTGCACGTGTTCTCCATCAGGTCAACTCGCCATGGCTCGGATGCCAGTATGATATTCGTCACGCCATCGTGGAAGGCGCCAGCTCGTGGAAGCTGGGCTTTGAGTACATCAAGCCGCATATCAATTCACTCGACATAAAGGATTTTGCCTGGAAGCAATCTGAAGGAAAGTGGATTACAGAAAATGTTCCGTTGGGTAAAGGCATGGTCGACTTCGACGCGTTCCTTCCATTGACCCAGGCATTGCCAGGCGACATACCCATAAGTATGCATTTCGAATATTCCCTGGGCAGAGCTGAACATGGCGGGAAATCGCCATCTATGTCTGCCGAAGAAATTATGCGTCTTATGAAAGCTGACTTGGAGTTTCTGAGAGAGCGGCTGTAGCACCACACCCTACCCTTGATTACCCGGAAGGAGATTCGCGACACGTTATTGCGCTGGCGTCACTGTTTTAGTCCGAAGCCAAGGAACACTCCATCGAGCGCGCTTTCGGGAAATAGGTAGTACTTGAAGACTTCCTTTTCGCCATTGATTTCAAGCACACCTTTGCAAATGAGATCTGTGTGATCAAGGTCTTCCTGACTGATCAGATCGTATACTTCGGGCAGTACGTCGATGAGGCGTTTTGAATCGAGCTCAGGCAAAGCCGGGAGGGCAGTCGCCTTCCATATGTTGGTTACGAGTCGCTCGCGACTAACGGTAAAGCGAAATACAGGCATGCCATCGAGCAGGCGTTCGATCACGCGTTCGCGATCGCGTATCGTCAGCTCAGCGCGCTTCAGCTGGGTGATGTCTTTGGTGATAATAAACATGCCAACCGTTTCATTTTGATCATTTCGGAACGGTATACGCGATGTAGTGGCCCATGTGACATCACCATTTGCAAACACGGCGCGTTCTTCCTGATTCAGGATGGGCTGCCCAGTGCGAATGATTTCCTGTTCTTCACGGAAGGCCTTGTCGGCATGTTCCTTGGAGAAGAAGTCGTAGTCCGTCTTGCCTACCATTTCTTCCGGCGACATCCGGAATCGTTCAGCTTTTGCTTTATTGATGCGGAGTATGCGACTCTGACGGTCCTTGTACGTGATACGGTCTGGCAGATATTCCATCAGCACATTGAACATGCTCTTCTCCAGCGCCAGGTTCTCCTGCATCTTTCGCATCTCTTCGGCTTGACGATGCATTTGTTCCTGTGTCGCCTGCATCTCTTCCATGTTTTGCCGCATTTCTTCTTCCTGAGCGCGGAGTTCCTCAGCATGTTGCTGGGATTCCTGCAGCAGCTTGCGTGTCTTGTCGTTAATGCGTGCGTTGGAAATGGTTGATGCGATGATTTCGGCTACCTGTTCAACGAAGGCAATTTCGTGCTCTTCGTACTCCTTGAAGCTGGCCATCTCAAGTACGCCCTCTACCTCGTCATTAACCTTCAAGGGCACGAGCAGTAATGAAGAAGGATTTGCGCCCCCCAGTCCTGAGGTGATGTTAACATAGTCTTGCGGTACCTTCTTCATGAAGATGGTCCGCTTCTCCAGGTAGCACTGCCCTACCAGTCCGTTTCCTATATCGAATTTTTTCTGCAGGTACTTTTTTCGTTCAAACGCGTAGCAGGCAATGAGTTCCAGGTGTTGTTCCTCTCCATTCTCTTCACTGAGGATAAACATGCCACCCTGATTGGACCGTGTGTATTTAACCAGTTCGGAAATGATAAGGCCCGCCAGCGAACGGTAGTCATCATTGCGGCGCAAGATGTCAGCAAACCGTGCAAGGCCCGCTGTCGACCAGTTCCGTTTTGCGTCTTCTTCGTTGATGCTCTTGAGTTTCTGTCGCATTTGCAGGAGCGAGTTACCCAGCACGTCGTTTTCGCCGACCGCCTTGAAATCGTGGTCGACATTTCCATCGCCAATAGCGCGGGCGAACTCACTTGCTTTCTGCATGTTATCGCTCAAGCGGTTGGCTGCATCAATTATAGGACGCAGTTCGTCGTCTGCGGCAACTGCGTTGCCGGTTGTATCTCCTTCTACAAGCCGGTTGAGAACGTCGATCGCCTGAGAAAGTGACCGGCGCCTTCGCCGGAATATGCGGAAGCCGCCAATGAGCAGGATTGCCAGCGTGGTGCCGCCTGCTACGAGGGCGACGTCGTATGATCGATTTGACAGTTTGTCAATGGTATTCAGCCGCGTCGTGAGCGCATGCTCAATATCTTCCCTCAATGCGTAATGATGGCGGGCGTACTGCTTTTCCAATCGATTCAGCATCTCCAGCTTAGCGCGGAGAAAGGCTTCTCTTTCGGATGCGTAGTAGGCAAGTGTAGCGCTGTCGGCGAACGCGTCCATCGCATGACCAAAGAACCACTGGTCGACGTCCTGCCCCACCCGTTCAATAGCGATGAGGGTGCGGTCGAGCGAATCGAGTTGACGTTCTGCGAGGTCAGAAAATGCATGTCCCATTTTCCTGACATTCGCGATTCCAGGGATAAGCGACTTTTCCCGAATGATATTGCGGGACGAGGCATTTGCTGTATCCCCATGCAGGATGTCCGTTCGCAACGCAGCGGCGTATGATCCGACATCGTCGTGGAGTTGTTCCAGCGCCTTCGCCAGGGGTTGGTAGCTGACACTGGTATCCAGGGAAGCAACCCGCACAATGGAATTATTGAAGAGCAGCCAGACTACTGATACCACCTGGACGGCAGCGATCAGGACAATACCCAGCCAAATCCTTCCCCGGAGTCCTGAAAATTTCAAAAAATTCAACCCTTTGCTGATCATGAAATCGCCGGATGGGCAACATTGGGTTTCCAAATCAAAAAATGCCCACTACAGCAGATCAAAATAACCCAATTAAGGAAAACGAATATTGTCAAAAATGGACCAGAAAATCACATGGGTACGACAATGGACCAATTCTTCGACTCATCATCCTCAGTCGTTCTGTCGCTCGACTTGAGCTCGCGTAGCGTAGTCGTGACCGCGGTTTTTGTTATTCCCTTCCAATCAATCTTTCACCGGGGCAACCAGGATCAGGAATGGTCTCGTGCAATAGTGATAAGAGAACATAGTGCGAGATCATGAGTAGCCCGGACGAGCCGGGCTACATCATGGAATCAACTACCCTTCACCACAAAGAGTAATCTTGATTGCTTTGAAACGAGTAATCTTGATTGCTTTGAAACGAATTGTGCGCAATCGATTGCATATTTACAGGGATATTTTTAGTTTGCCAAGACTCAAACCTAAAAAGTTTTTCGTCGGAACACGTATGCCCAGGGCTTTCATGTTTTGTCCTTATATTGCGCAACCGATTACACTTACAAACGCGTGTATCAGGATCCTGGCCATTACAACACTCCAACACTTCAACACCTGAGCACGCTCAAATGGCAACCATTCACGATATCGCAAAGGAACTCAACATAACAGCCTCTACGGTGTCAAGGGCGCTTAACAACCATCCGCGCATCAGTGAAGCCACCAAGAAGGCCGTGCTTAAAGTTGCCAAGCGACTCAACTATCAACCCAATCACATCGCAGCCGCGCTGCGCAATGGGCGGAGTAACATCATCGGCATAATCGTTCCTACTGCAGACCGCAGTTTTTTCGGATCCGTAATCCGTGGTATTGAAGAGGTCGCGAAGAGGGCTCACTACAACGTCATGATCTGTCAATCACACGACGACTATGAGAGCGAAGTGTCTACTGTCGAAGCGCTGCTCAACGCTCGTGTTGACGGCATCATGGCTTCTTTCGCGAAGAACACGGAAAACTTTGATCACTTTAAGAAGGTTCACGACAAAGGAATTCCGCTGATCTTGTTCGACCGATCATTTTCAGGGCTCGACGTGAGCCAGGTGGTTATTGACGACTATCTGGGAGCCTATCAGGCGACGGAGCATCTCATACAACAAGGTTGCCGTCGCATTGCACACTTCACAAGCGTCAAGAAGATCAGCATATACAAGGAACGCCTTCGCGGATACAAAGAAGCACTTGAGGCTTACAACATCCCCTACCGCAGCGAACTCGTACTGGAAAGCTACCTTCAGTTTGAAGACGGTATTGAAGGACTCAACCGACTTCTGGACCTTGAGGAATGGCCAGATGCGATCTTCTCAGCCAGCGCTTACAGTGCCGTAGCAGCACTAGCCGCTTGTAAGGAAAGAGGAATTGCGGTACCGAATCAGATTGCTATTGTAGGTTTCGCCAACGAGGCCTTCACCTCCTTTTGTGACCCTCCCATGTCGACGGTAGACCAGCAGAGCATGCAGATAGGCACAGCGGCAGCAGAAATCTTCCTTGAGCAGATCACCGTGGGTCGTGATCGATTTGTGCCTAAGCGAATCGTACTTACGCCTGAGCTTATAATCCGCAAATCGTCGCTGAAGAACCCGATGAAATTTAGTGAGAAATGATAACTTACGGCGCCGGACCAACGGGGGTCCAATTAACTCCCTCGCAAATGATGACGAAGACGTTTTTTACTGAAGACTTCCTCCTGTCAAACGAATTTGCCCGCACGCTGTATCACGACTACGCCAGCAAGCAACCGATAATCGACTATCACTGTCACCTCCCACCCCGCGATATCGCTGAGGATACGCGCTTCGAAAACCTCACTGCCATATGGCTTGCCGGTGATCACTACAAATGGAGGGCTATGCGCGCACTCGGCATCCCGGAGAAATACATTACCGGAAACGCCAGTCCCATCGATAAGTTTCGAAAATGGGCATACACCGTTCCGTATACGGTCCGTAATCCCCTGTTTCACTGGACCCTCCTGGAACTCAAGCGGTACTTTGATGTTGATGAACTGCTGACAGAAAAAACCGCTGACGCCATATACCAGACTTGCACGGATAAACTCCAAACGCCTCCATACCACACCAGGAATCTATTGAAGCGTATGCAGGTACGCGTTGTCTGCACCACGGACGATCCGACCGATTCCCTGGAGTATCATCGAAAGATCGCCGCAAGCGATTTTGGCGTAAGGGTAATTCCCGCCTTCAGACCCGACAAGGTTTATGCCGTAGAGGATCCGTCTGCATTCAACCAATACATCTCACGGCTTTCGGAGGTCTCAGGCGTATCGATCTCGGACTACGACGCGCTCATGGAGGCGCTCGAAAAGCGAATCGACTTCTTTCACGATCACGGATGCCGGCTCTCCGATCACGGTCTTGAACAGCTGTATCACTTTGACAAAGCGCCTGCGGACATCTCTTCAATTTTCAAAAAACTGAAAAACAACGAGTCCGTTTCCGTCGATGAGGCCAGGTATTTCCGCTACATAACGTTGCTGGGATTGTGTCGTATGTATCATGCCCGGGGATGGGCTCAGCAATTTCACCTCGGTGCACTGCGCAATAACAACACGAGGATGTTGTCAACGGTTGGTCCCGATACGGGTTACGACTCCATCGGAGATTTCAGCCAGGCGCGTGCTCTGTCTTCCTTCCTCAACGAGCTGGAGCGCACCAACCAGTTGACACGAACAATATTGTACAACCTCAATCCTGCCGACAATGAAGTGTTCGCCTCCATGATCGGCAACTTCAACGATGGGGAAACACGGGGCAAGATGCAATATGGCTCTGCGTGGTGGTTTCTTGATCAAAAAGACGGTATGGAAAAGCAAATCAATGCGCTGTCAAATATAGGATTGCTAAGCTGCTTTGTTGGTATGATCACTGACTCCCGCAGTTTTCTCTCCTACCCTCGGCATGAGTACTTCCGGAGAATACTCTGCAACCTGATCGGCAAAGATGTGGAACGCGGAGAATTGCCCGCTGACGAAAAGTGGCTCGGAAAGATCGTTGCCGACGTGTGCTACTACAACGCCCGGGAATACTTCAAATTCGAAAACGACTGATGTCCACGCGCAAGCCGCTGAACAGGAACCAGGCTGGTATCGCCACGAGGCGAGTTGTAAAAGTGGTTCAGTTTGGTGGCGGGAATTTTCTTCGCGCCTTTACTGACTGGATGGTCGACATCCTCAACGAGCGGGCTGCCTTTAACGGCGATGTAGAGATCGTTCAATCCATTGGCAGAGGAAGTGCATCCCTTCTCAATGATCAGGAAGGTTTGTATCATGTGGTCCTCAACGGACTTGTAAACGGCCAGCCATACCGTGAGGTTCGACTGATCACGTGCGTACGGGGATTTGTGAACCCGGGCGTCGAACCGGACCGCTTCCTCGCTATGGCGGAAAACCCGGATTTGACGATCATATTTTCCAATACTACGGAGGCCGGTATCGCCTTCGACCCGGAAGATTCCAATCCGGAGACCATTCCAAATTCGTTTCCCGGAAAGCTCACACTCCTGCTGTATCGGCGGTACCTGCACTTTGGTGGCGCAGCAGACAAGGCCCTCACGATTATACCGTGTGAGCTTATTGAAAGGAATGGAACGACGTTGAAAGAACTGGTGATCCGATATATCAAACTCTGGAATCTTGAGAAAGGATTTTTCACATGGGTGGATGAGCATACTACATTTTGCAATACGCTGGTGGATCGGATTGTGCCGGGATTCCCTAAGGAGAATATCAATGAAATATGGGACGAGACGGGCTTTGAGGACCAGCTGGTGGTGACAGCAGAGCCATACCACCTTTTCGCAATTGAAGGGCCGCCGCATGTTCAACAGTTGTTGCCCGGCCAGGATGCCGGCTTGAATATCGTGTACACTGATGACCTCGATCAATACCGCACGCGGAAGGTCAGGATCCTCAACGGAGGGCATACATGCCTTACACCGGTCGGGTTGCTGCTTGGCATAACCACCGTTCGGGAAGCAGTGGAGGATAAATTCGCGGGAGTGTTCCTCAGAGAGGCGATTCTCAACGAGATAATCCCCACAATCGAGAGCCCGGAGGAAGAATTGGTCGAGTACATGGACACCGTTCTCGAACGTTTTCGCAATCCGTACATCCACCATGAGCTGAAGTCGATCGCGCTGAACTCCATATCGAAATTCCGGGTCCGCGTTCTGCCCTCACTATTGGCCTATAGGAAACGGTTTGGCACCATCCCGGATCGATTGGCCTTTGCGCTGGCGTGTCTCATTCAATTCTATCGCGGCGAATGGCATGGCCGTGAGTTGCCCGTCAATGATGAGAGTCACGTGCTCAGCGTATTCCGTGAGGCGTGGAGTCAGGGAGATGTAACTCGCGCGGCATCCCAGGTGCTGACACAGCCGGATTTGTGGGGGATGAACCTGAGGGAAGTGACAGGCCTGGAGCCGTTGGTCACGACATTCCTCCGGCGATTGCAGGATCACAGCGTTCCGGATGCCTTTTTCAAAAACCATGAGCGGACATTTCCGTAATTACCTTGGAATCAAGTAATTTTGGGAATGAACCGCCGCGAATACCTCTACCGT
Organism: Bacteroidota bacterium; assembly: GCA_003242315.1. Lineage (GTDB taxonomy): Bacteria > Bacteroidota > Bacteroidia > Cytophagales > Cyclobacteriaceae > ZC4RG29. The sequence goes on along the minus strand of QGUY01000030.1, from coordinate 9,686 downwards.
ATGGCAGCTGTTGGACTGCTGCCGGCCTTGTCGTCGTGGATGCCGATGGAGAATAACCTGATCCGGCGAAGAATTCCCCGCACACAAGAAAGCGTGACGGCCATTGGTGTAGGAACCTGGGAGACATTTGACGTCGACAGCAGCCTCACGCAGGAGCTTGAACCTTTACGTGAAGTGCTTACGCTCTTTGCCAGCAAAGGCGGCAATGTCATCGACACATCGCCCATGTATGGCTTCGCCGAACGGAACGTGGGCAATCTTTCAACCGAGGCAGGAATTAACAGCCAACTCTTCATCGCAACGAAAGTATGGACGAGCGGAAAAGAGAATGGAATCGCTCAAATGAAAGATTCGCTTCAGAAGTTGAAGCGCAATAAGATTGATCTGATGCAAATCCACAACCTGGTGGATTGGAAAACGCATATCAAGACGCTGCGTGAGTGGAAGGAGAAAGGGACGATCCGCTATATCGGAATCACCCACTACCGGGAGAACGCCTACCCGGAAATGGAAACCATCATGAAGTCTGAACCCATAGATTTCATCCAGGTGAACTACAACCTGGTCGATAGAAAAGCGGCGGATCGGCTGTTACCCCTGGCCGCAGAAAAGGGTCTTGGCGTGATTGTCAGCCAACCTTTCGGCTACGGTAGACTCTTTGATCGGGTGAAGTCCAAGGCATTGCCCGAGTGGGCAGCAGAGTTCGATTGCAGATCATGGGCCCAATTCTTCCTCAAATACATCATCTCACACCCGGCGGTGACATGTGCCATTCCCGGTACCGGCCTGCCGGCCCATATGCTGGACAACATCCAGGCGGCCTATGGTCGCCTCCCGGATGAGGCAACACGGGAACGGATGGTGAAGGTGATCTGACATGCTGCGCAACGTTCTTATCGTTCTGATTCTCGCGATCCTGGCCAGTGAAGTGGCGATCGCTCAAGACTCAAAGAAGGTATCGTGGAAAAAGGTGAATGTGCTCGTGTATACACGGAATGGCACGGGGTACGTACACGACAACATTCCCAATGCTGTCAACGCGATACAGAAATTATCCAGGGAAAAGGGATTTAAGGTGTTCGTTACGGACAATCCTTCCGTATTCACGGAGGAAAATCTCAAACAGTACACTTTCATCATGTTCCCCAGCACCAACAACGACGTCTTTGACACTGACGCACAGCGTATTGCTTTTCGCCGCTACATCCAGGCTGGCGGAGGCTTTGTGGGACTGCATTCGGTAGTTGGGACGGAACGGAACTGGCAGTGGTTTAAGCGCATGCTTGGTGGTACGTTTGCGTGGCATCCCCAATTTCAGACGCTGGAAATCGAAGTGCTGGATAAGGATCATCCTTCCGTTGCCGGCATGCCCTTGGTATGGAAAAAAGACGATGAATGCTATTTCATGAAAGAATATTATCCCGGAGTGAATGTCCTGATGGCGCACAATCTATCCGCGATGAATGCCAACGACAACGACGCGGAAAAAATAAGAGATTACGCAAGGTACTTTAGCAATTACTATCCGGTGACCTGGTATCACGAATTTGATGGAGGCATAATATGGATAACGACGCTAGGTCACGATAAGAAAGACTACCAAGATCCCGTCTACTTACACCACATCCTCCAGGGCATGGCCTTTGTTGCCGCAAGCGTCGATAAAGTCGATTATTCCAGGGCGTATGCAACGGAACGCGATACCCCTTTGCGCTAAGATGTTCACAGCCTTTCGTATCTGAACGTCGGATCCCAACTAAGTTCACTTCTAGCACGCGCAATTGACACCGTGCCATCGTCTTCAGCAATATTGTAGACTCCAGCGCGACCCCGCGTTACCGCCTTTCGCGCAGCGTCTGCAGCCGCATGGACGTGCAGTGGTCCACCCGGTGGCGGACTGTCAAAGCGTGTACCCGGTCCGTAAAACTTGCCATAGCGCAACACAACCCCTTCGTATGGACCGCTCAGTATCTGTTCCTCCAGGCTGGCGACGGCTCGCGCGCTTTCACCTGTAACCGGGTCGTCAATATTCAGAGGCGCATCTTCTGTCCAGGGTAACGGACCGGGAGCGTATACAAATGCCAGGCTCTGTGCAATTACCCGCTTCACTCCTGCTGCACGTGCGGCATTCACCAAATTCGCGGTGCCTTCCCTTCGAATGCGTGCGTTACGCGAGCGCGCTTCAGGCATCAATTTCGGATCCAGCCCGTCTGGAAGGTCCGTCAGCTGGTGGATGATAACGTCAGGTTTGGCCTGGGTTACGGCTTCCAGAAGGCGTTCTTTGTCGAACACGTCCACCATCACAGGTTCAACCCCAATCTTTCGCAGTGCATCGGCATGTCGACTATCAGGACGGGGTCGTGTCATGCCGATAACATACATCCCATCATCAAGAAGCATCCGGCACAACGGCATGCCAACTACCCCGCTTGCACCGGCAACAAAGATTCTTAGTGATGCCATAAGACTTATATGGTAGAAAAACGAAAAGGCAGTAACGAAGGTTTACGTCACTGCCTTTACACTATACGCCAACTATTGGGTTCAGCGGCCGATCACAAAGTCCAGCTTGATATGTAACGTACTTTTCGTATACCCTGTCGTATTCTCATCCAGTGGAATTCCGTAAAAGATGCCGGGTCGGAGGCGGGGCTTCGTGAATTGTCCACCGAGTACGAGTTTGCTAATCATCATGTCCGTTATCCAACTATCAGATGAGGTGTTCACAAAGTTGGCAATCTCGGCCCAGGCTGTAAATCCGCCGAAGGCGTAACCACCTTTCGCGGCAAAGTGAAAGAGGAGTTCCGTCTTCCCTTCGCTGTAGGTAGGGAAAAAGATGTCCGGGCCAATTTCGAATCCGTAAACAACTCCTTTTTCTGCTATGTGATGGTGGGCATAGTTGAGCCTGATCGTTATCGCTTCAGTGAATTCAAATATCCCATAGACATCGCTGACGATCCCTACTGACGGACGTATATAATCCGACGATGATATCAATGGAAGGTAGAGTCCAAATCCAAAATTCGATTTCCCCCTTGTTCCGATTGCTCTCTGAAAACCGAAGTAGGCATTGGCAAAGCCACTGTCGTCACCGCCCTCGTCCTTTGCAACAACGAAGGGAAGTTCAGCATTAAACGTCCAGCCATTCCTCAAGGGAAACATACCGTACAGTTTGTACACGGCTGATCCCCCGGAGGGTCCGTCGTAGAAAAAGTCGGTTTTGTACGATGCACGTGAATACTTCAACCCGACGATGCCGGTGCTATCCGGGATAGGACTCATGTCAATAAATTGCGCGTAGGCGCCAAAGCAAAGTAGCGCGGCGAAAATGCCGACACTGATGGAAAATAAAGTCTTCATTTGAATAAAGGTTAGAATTGAGGAGAAATTCAATTGCAGTTTTGGGGCTCCAGGGATGCAATCCACTGGCGGATGAGTTCAACACCTTCGTCATGGACGAGTTCGCGACCTAGTTCCGGCATGCGATCGCCAGGTTCTGCTGATTCCATCCGATACAGTAAAATCGACTTGTCGGGATCGCCGGGAACAATGTCATATGGTCGGCCGCCAGAACCAGGACCAGCGGCGATCGGCTGCTTACAAAATCCAAGACGCCCGGGATCCTGTTCTTCTATGTTCAGGTAAAGGCCAGTGTTGTTTGCCGGACCTTCGAGACGATGGCAATGGCCACAATTCACATCGAGGTATATCCGCGCTCTTTCCTCCAGACTGCCAGTGGACGGATTATCCCAAATCGGATATGTTGGCACTTGATCGGATGAATTGATTTCAGCAAGTAGCCTGTATGCCTGCCACGCTTTAATTTGGTCGGTTGATGTTCCTTCCAGTACAATCGTGCGGTTTAGATTACCTGCCTTCGGACCAATTGGTGTAAGTCGCCGACTAAAAGAGTGGCAGCCTTTGCATTCGTTCTGGTTGGGAACATGATACTTGAACGTGCCCCCGCCCGGGCCGGGACTGGGAAGTTCAAGGTCCATCCCTCCTATAGTCAGTTGAGCGTCGCTATCGTCTTCGTTCCACACATACACATACGCCTTCCACTCCGCCGCGTATCGTATGAGCAGTCGTGTTTCAATTAAATCTTTGCCTCCCAGCCTGTCGTAATAGAAGTTTTTTACCAGGATGGTACCAGCCGGGAACTCGAATACGCCGGTAGGCTTGTACGCGCCTGCCTTGTCATGCGGAACGTAAATAAATCTTGCTTTCTTCGCGTAGTCGCTGAACAGTGGTGTGTTCAGATCGTACGGTAAGAATTTTGACACAGGCCCCGCCCATGGCTGCAAATTCCGAATGGGGGTAGCAAACAGGTTGTATTGAGAAAGCCACTCAAACGGCTCGTCTTCCGGTGGCGTAATGATTCCCCTATAAGCAGGATCCCGTTCGGAATTGCAAGACAAAACAATGAACGCCAGTACCATCGCCGGGTAATTGTGGATAGCCATAGTGTAGTTACGGAAGTGTGATCGGGGGCAGTACATTGCCTTCACAGATATGCTTCGTCGGATCGAACGACGGATTGGCAAATTCTCCTGGGATGTCCAGGTTCACAAAGCCGGCATCAATGTTGTCCTTGAGACAAAGTCCCCCATTGTCTCCGGAATCGGGCTTGAATATTCCATCAACTACTATATCAGGAATTGGATAACCTCCGAACTGACTGATCAGCAGCATGCCAATTTCCGTTTGCCCAGGTCCCGTATTCAGTTTTTCGCTTTTTTGAAATTCATTGTCGTGCACGTAGATTCTCTCAAAAAAGACGTCATAGTTCGGGTCAGTGATCGGTATATCTCCGAGGATCGATACGGTGTAAAAGCTAATCACCCCAACGCCCACTACGTTGTTTCCATCGATTGTATTGTTAAAAACTTCGATATCGCGTGTCGCCATAATGAGAATGCCGGTTCCTGCCGGCGCTAACGCGGCAAATCCCCCTGCAACCGCGAAGTTGTCTCCATTGTTATCGATAACCAGATTGTCAAATATTCTTGTATGTGAACCGTACTGGGTGAGCCCCTGAAGATCAAAAGCGAGTATACCGCCAGCGTTGTCGCGGACCTCATTGCCATACACATCCGCGTTGATTGTGTTCTCCACCTGGATTCCCATCACGTTTCCTTCTGCTTTGGAATTCCTGATGATAGCATTGGTAGATTGCCCCACGTAGATACCCGCATCCGAGGCACCGCGAGCGTAACAACCATCGATCAGTACATTGGTGCAGAGAACAGGATAGATACCGTAACCACCATTTTCCGAAGACCGCTCTGCAGTCCACACTGTCTCTACATTGAGGAATGTCACGCCATTGGAATCTTTCACCTTTACGGCCTCACCTTTTGTATCCCTCACCGTCAGGTCTTCGATGGTAAAGTTCACCGCATTGTTTACCAACAGGCCGTCACTGCCACCGGACTGCCCGGCGAATGAAAGAATCGTTTGACCATTGCCTGCACCGGTGATCTTGAAATTCGTTCTGTCATCGACGTGAAGCGTAGACGTAAGATTGTAGAGGCCAGCCAGAAATTTGACCGCGGGACACCGGCTATCAATCAGGATTTCCTGAATCTCAGATTGCGTCATGTCGGGTGTCACCACACAGTTAGGACAATCCGAGCAAACTTGTCCGTCATCGTCGTCGCACGACAAGGCTAGAGCGAATATGGTTGCGATAAGAATAGTGCCGAGAAACGGATACTTAAAGCGGGGTCGTTTCGTGTCCGACGAGCCTGCTGCCGAACGCGGGAGGTTAGTTTGACTGCTCATATGGTTAAGATTTAGCGTTGATTTTGCGCCTGGATCATTCCTTGAGCAATGATAATCGACCCTAAGAGCTCACAAGTGCCATAATATGCTCACAGATGGCAAGAGTATTTGCAGAAAGCAAGGTGTGCCGCACCTAAGAAGGGAGATAGTTGCATTGTTTGCAGTCGCCACACGCAGGCATTGGCGTTTCCTGCAACGCAGCCCAGGGAATAGGCCGTCATGAATTCATTCGTACTTCAGCGTCTCAGCCGGATTAATCAAAACGGTTTTCAGGGTTCTGAATGTGATGGTCAATAAGACGAAAGTGAAAGTTAACCGTCCTGCCAGGAGAAAAACCTTCCAGTCAATGGCCACCCGGTAGGTGTCGTTCTCAGGAAATCGCCAATACGGAACCACATAGTTGAAAGGGTCGGTCTCCAGGTCGTGGTGCGTCGCTGTCAGTCGCTGAAGTTGAAAGTGGGAAAAGTGCGACTCACTCCGGCTACGATTCAGTTTCGCGAGGTACTCCTCGACGTTCACAGTTACACCATTCTGCTTTAAAAGAACATAACCATGACACCATGAGTCGCCTCCTCCCTAATAATCCATATTTGCATATTCAGGCATGTACCTGGTGAGCGCTTCACACGACAACTCCGATATTCCGAACATCCCGTTCAAACTCCTCCAGCAAGTCTCCGTAAACCCCTTCAAACAAATGCGAAAGCATTGGAGGAACTTGGCGGCAAACCGAGGAGGTGTTGAAGCTGTCTTCGTCATGACCCAACAAACTTTAGCTGCGGAATCAACTTCCAAAGATCCATCCTGGCTTCCTTCATCGTGCGGAGTACAGCAAGCCCCGCGTTCGTTATGGTGAATATGCGTTTGCGCCGCCCTCCCCTTTCACTGGTGGCACCACCCATGTGGGACTTGACATAACCCTTATCCTCCAGCCGGTAAAGCGTTACGTGTACTGCGCTAAGGTTGACATGGCGCCCGACGCGCTCCTTTATCTCATTGACGATACGGATTCCATACGCATCGTCCTGAAGCACCGCCACGATCGTCAATACCAACTCCTCAAACTCACCGAGGTATTCCTTACGCATTTCTATATATTTTGTTATACAAATAAGGATATTTATATATAGATTGTCAAAGAAATTGCGATAAAAATGCAGAGACGCCCAATTTTGGGCGCCTCTGCCTGAATCATCATCACAAATCACCATCCCGGGTTCTGACCCAGCTCAGGGTTGGTCAGCAGATGGGTCTCCGGGATTGGATAATAGTACTTTTTATCAGTCCACTCCCTGGGAATATTGCTTAACCAGGTGATTTCGCCACTGGTGCCGTTGGCCAGTTTGTGTGCCTCCGAATTTATATTTATATAGGTCACGCCGGATTCCTGCACGTCAGGCAATGTCGTGTAAAAGAAAACATCCTGGATTCCGTCCTCGTTGAGGTCCATCGGCTGGTCAGCTTGCGGAACGTAGAACCCGCGCCATTCCATCTCCATTAACTCGCCCCGCTTCCACCGTACAACATCATAAAAACGGAATCCTTCAATGGCCAATTCGATTCCCCGTTCTCTTCTTACTTCGGCAATCACCGGATCTGTGATATCCGGGAAATAAACAGATTGCAGGTAAGGATCCATGACACTCGGCAACGTCGTCAAGCCATCGGTTATTCCGGCCCGTGCCCTCAAGGCGCCCACTGTTTTGGCCCAGTCTTCGGCAGTGATCGTACCCAATTCGGCCTTTGCTTCGGCGTAGTTAAGCAAGACCTCTGCGTAACGGAACACAGACACCGCATTTGTGTTGTTGTTACCACCGTCAATGGAAATGTTGTCAACGCTCCATTTGATGGGGTGATAGCCCGTGTAGGTGTATGTAAACGCAGGCGGTGCGGGTACTTCCGCAGCACCGCTAATGCGTTTATAGTCACCCATCCGTATCGTTTGTTGCAACCTCTTGTCGCGGCCTTTCGCTTCATCCATAAAAGTCATGGTCTCGTAGCCGGGGGTGTCGGTAAACGGCGTGCCGTCAATTTTCAGGTAAGTATTGATGAACTGACGGATGAACGAAAACCTGATGCCCGTAGTCGCGCTTGTAAAGTACCAGTTGGCCGAATGGCGTACGTTCAGGTCGGTGCTGGAGGCCACGCAGAGCATAATCTCTTGCTGCACCGGGTCATCTGAAATGAACAACTGCCGATACGACATATCCTCTCCCGCCCCGGTGTACAGACTGAACTTACCGGTGTTCATCACAGCTTCCGCGGCTGCCGCGGCCTCCGAGAGCCACTCATTTGCAGTGCCCGTCAAGCCCAGTTCCGTATGATATTTTCGGAAGGTTCCTTCGAACAACGCAATGCGCGACTTCAATGCCATTGCCACCTCTGGCGTGATCAATGTTCTCGTAGGGTCATTGATCTCTCTGATATTGGCGATAGCGTAATCTATGTCGGCCATCACACTGTCCATCACCAGCGTGCGCGGGTCTCTGCCTGAATATAGCTTTGGATCTTCAACGTCCAGTGGCTTGTTGATCCACGGTACGTCGCCGTACCTCTTAACCTTTTCAAAATAAAACCAGGCGCGGAAAAATCTGGCGAGGCCGTTGTAGTGGCGTCGGACATCCCAGGAAATATTTTGGTTTGTATTGTTAACCAGGAAGTAATTCAGATTGCGTAGCGTCCTCCATCCCCAGTTCCATTCCGAATCATTCATTCCTCCAATAGCCACCAGGTCGTATCCGGAAGCTGAAGTATTGTCGGAACTACGCGCCGAGTAAACATCTCCAGGCCTTAGGAAATCAGGAACATTCCGCCGTGCGGAGTAGTCGGAAATAGCGTCAGCCTGGTGGATGTTGTTCGCCGTAGGCATCCAGTCGTAAAATGAAGTTGCATACAATTCGAGTCCACTTTCGGAACCGAAAACTGCAACTTTATCCGCGGTATCAATCGGTAGCTCCTCGAGGTCACATGCCATCACCAGGAATGCGACGAAGAGCAGGCGAAGGTTGATTCTTGTATGATTGAGTTTCATGGTTGTCGCATTAGAAAGTTGCCGATATACCTAACGTAAAGCCCTTAAGCATCGGGTAATTGTATCCGTCCCCTGCATTCGACGACGTAAACAGCTGATCGGAAGGAGCCGTTGCGTTCTCCACATCAACGTTATCCATAATCCGATAGAGCGGCGACCATGTCCAGATATTCTCAGCCGAAATATACACGCGCGCACCGCGGATGATCTTCAGCCCCTCCAGCATATTCGGGGAAAAAGTGTATCCGATCTGCAGGTTCTTCAGGCGAACATAGGCCGCATTCATCACGTACTTGGTTTGCTGTTCACGAAGTATTCCCCCCTCACGATTCGCCAGGCGCGATACGTATCTTGGGAAGAACGAGTTCGGATTCTCAGGAGTCCAGATGATTCCCTCTTTCAGGTGCCACATAGGAACATCGCCGTATGGCCGGTTGTACTGGCCCCAGAATACATTCGATTCATATCGGGGATACCAATCCTGTTTGCCAACGCCCTGGAAAAAGGCGCTAACAAAAAATCCGTTCCAGTCTGCCGAGAGGTTTACGCCAAACGTGTATCGCGGCGACGTATTACCGATAATAATCCGGTCGCCGGGGTTCGCAACAGTGTTATCACCCGGAGTAATGACACCATCGCCATTGAGATCCTTGAGTTTTATGTCACCCGGCAGATACTCCCCTCTTGCAGTTGACAGGAACTCGCTTTGATCGGCGTGATTGGCGATGTCCTCCACCGAAGTGAAGAAGCCTTCCGTAACGTAACCCCAGAGCTCTCCGATCTTTTGACCTTCATAATAGCCGTTAGGAAATTTGTCGGGATTATTGTATTTGAGAATAAAAGATTGGCTGTCTCTTATAAACATTTCCGA
>QGUY01000292.1 GCA_003242315.1 Bacteroidota bacterium | reverse complement strand
CCGCCAAGCCAGTAACTGACATTTGGGCCAGCTCCGAAATACCACTTATATTCCCGGTTGCCACCCACAGTACCTTTAAACTCAGCAGTATAGAGGATGGGCATCTCCAGGTACTGGTACGTTACCTGGTTGCGGAAGAGTTGATCATTATCAGTCCGGGCAATCTTACCTTTCGTCGAATAAATCAGCGACGTGTTCAGAAAAAAACGCTTCTGAACGCGAAATTGTACCATAACTCCGCCATGAAAACCAGCCACTGGACGAATGCTGTAGTAATCTTTCAAATCCTCATCGTCGAAGTTAGTCCATGAAAAGTTGGGACCCACCGTCGGGCCGATTAGAATTTGGGCCGAAGCGTTCGCAGAAACCAGTCCTAACAGCAAAAAAAATATCAATCTCCAGTTCACGCAGCTCAAAAAATGGTTATCGGACCCGCAAAGCTACAAAATTAACTGCATCTGTAATAAGTTACCCGAAAATGGCGTCACTTAAAAGAAAAAAACGACGTACATTCGTAAGTTTTCTATAAGTTGATTTTTTGGATTGAGCGTCTGACCACCTGAAGGTCAGATTTTTTGCACGAAGGTAAGGGGATCGTGGCATTTTTTTCAGGGTGACTAATCGTGCTTACCTGCGATAAATGAGGGTAATGGCCAGGCTATTCGGGATACTGATGTTTGCGGCTCATTTTTTTTGGCTTCACCAGGTAAGGGCGCAGAATTATCCGGTGTATAACAGCTTTATGATCAATCCGTACCTGTACAACCCGGCAGAAGTGGCAACGGATCATTTTTACGTTTTCTTCAACCATCGTCAGCAATGGACGGGCATCGAAGGATCGCCTATGCTTTCCACGGTGAGTCTGTCTACCCTGATCAACGAAACCTACACGGGAATCGGTGCGAGAGCATCCAATTTTTCGCGAGGCATTTTGCGCACAACCGACTTCATGCTGACATACGCTCATGGCATCGGTCTCGGCGACAACAACGCTTTGTTTTTCGGACTGTCCGGTGGCGCCATCTCCAACAGCATCGACTTCACAAAACTGGATCCAAGTGACCTCGACGATCCCTCGCTTACCGGTTATCTCGCAAACAACATTCAACCTGCCGCAAGCTTTGGTATGGTGCTTCGGTCAACATCAGGATTGAACTTCGGAATCTCCTTACCTCAACTCTTCGCGCCCGTGTTCAATTCACCGAGTCACTTTTCGTCAACAGCGTTCAGCCCTTTCGACAACGCTTACGCGATGGTGTACTACCGAAAAAAAACCGAGGGCAAAGTTGTAAGCAGACGACGTAAAGGCGTACGACGACGGGTGAAGACATCAGGCGGATATGCTCCCTTGGAATTGTATGCCATGTACAAGTACTCGTCCTTCGGGACAAGCCAGTTCGAAGCGACGGCAAAACTTAACATGTCCGACAACTTTTGGTTGGGTGCCGGCTACCGGCAATCGTATGGTCTCACCGCGCATACGGGGTTCGCGTTCGGAAAGTTCATGCTGAGCTATTCGTACGAACCAGGAGGTCAACCTGAGGCGGGATTCTCGACAGGCACGCATGAAGTCCAGCTGGGTCTCAGACTCGGCGATGAAAAGACTTATCGCCGGAAGAATCCGGTCATCCGCTCTACCCTGCAGAAGGCTCCCGAAGAACGCCACCAGGCCAGGTTCTCAGGATCGCAAAACGATCTCGACCGCCTCAATCAGTCGGAGCCTACGGCGAAGCGGACGTACTACGTCGTGCTTAAAGACTTTGCCGACTTCGCGCCGGCCGATGTGTACAAGAAACGCGTCCTTGATGCCGGTTACAACGCAGACATTTTCTACCACCACCAGGAAAAGAAGTATTACGTGTTCGTGCTCAGTACCCCCAAGGCCAGCGAAGCGGCCGAAGAGGCGCGAAATCTGCAAAAATACACCAGGCTCAAGAACGCCCGGGTGATATCGGTACAAAGCGAAAAGTAATCCACCAACGGGGGTTACATCGCATATGGCGGAACCGATTTAAACATCAGAAATTCGCCGATTTTTTGACCGTTGGTGAAAAGAGGGTTTACATTTTTTAAGATGCTGCTAGTCAGTCATTTACAAACTAAGAGGGGTTCCCTTAGCCTCCTCATTGCGGTAGCGCTGGGCATTGCCTTTCCCTCCCTGGCTCAAAAGCCGGAGATCAAGGGCATGGATGCCGTTTCCGGCCCCATGGGCTCCGTGGTGACGGTCACCGGCGACAATTTCGGCACCGACGCCTCTAAACTTCGGGTCAGATTTGGAGCCGCCGCGGGTACCATCAAGTCAGTCTCTAACCAGGTGATTGAAGTCGTAGTGCCGGAAGGTGCCACCTTCGAAACTGTCTCGGTTACGAACCTCACTTCGGGCTTGTCGGGGTACACCCGCCCGCAGTTCCTGTTGTCGTACGGTGGTACCAGCCCCTTCGCTACGTCGTCGCTCAAGGCGCAAATCGACTTCGACGCGGAAAGCGGGTTGTACGATCTCTGTTTGTGCGACTTCGACGGGGACGGGAAAAACGACGTCGCCACAGCCGGCAATAAAGCCACTTCGGTGCGCGTACTTCGCAACACCAGTACGGGAGCTGGTGACATCAACTTCGCCACGGCCACTACCCTCAACCCCGCTACGAAGACACTGCGCGTGAAATGCGGTGACCTGGATGGCGATGGCAAACCTGAAATCGTTCTGACGGAAGACGGGGACGGCTACCGCGTGTTCCTGTACCGAAACACGAGCTCGGGCCCTGGTAACTTCTCATTCAGCGGACAATCCATCAACATCGGAAGGAAAGCCACAACACCCGAGATTGCCGACCTGGATGGCGATGGCAAACCGGAGGTGATTATCACGAACCAGGACTCCAAAACGATAACGGTCCTCAAAAACCAAAGCAGTCCGGGGAATGTTTCATTTGCTACAACTCCCTATGTCATCACTATTCCAGATGCAGCTACAACGGATGGGCTGGCTGTCAGCGACCTCAACGGCGACGGCCGACCTGAAATTGTAACCGGACAGTATCAGACAAACTTCAGTAACCTGTTCATTGTCGCCAACAACAGCACACCCGGAACACTGAGTCTCACGTCGGTAACGACGATTCCCCTGGCCGCATCGGTAAAGAACATCCGCATCGGTGATCTCGACGGCGACCGTAAGCCGGATATCGCAGCCACCCTCCTGCTCAGCTCGAGTATAGCCGTACTGCAGAATACAAGTTCGGGCAATACGCTCTCTTTCGCCACACCGAAAAGCTTTGTAACGGTGGGCATTCCTGTTGGCCTCGACTTTGGCGATCTCGACGGCGATGGAAGGATTGATATTTCCGTTGTGTCGATCAACAACACGCAAATGACTGTGCTGAACAATACCAGTACGCCGGGAAATATCAGCTTCACATCATCCAATGTTCCCGTCACCTACATCAGTCGCCATACCAGGATCGGTGATGTCGACAACGATGGTAAGCCTGACATCGTGTTAGCCAGTGTGGACGACGACAACAATGCGGTCGTTGCCTCTAAGGTTTCCGTTCTCAGGAATTGCAACTGCCTGATCCCCGCTATAGAACCCGAAGGACCACTTCAAATTTGTACATATTCGGTTCCCTACAGGCTTTATGCTACAGCAAGTCGTGGCGTCACGTACGAATGGAGAAATGAATCTACGAACACGGTCATTGCATCTGGGACAGATCCGTATGTCGATATCTCGACAACAGGCAAATATTCTGTAACCGTTATTGGTGAAGGTGGAAGCTGTTCAGAAAAATCAAACATCGTCGAAGTAACGGTCAGCAGTGGCACCTTCTCAGGTACACCGGTCGCCAGCAACAACGGACCGCTTTGCGTCGGTAGTCCCCTCTCCCTCCAGGTGACCAATGTCGGCGCTACCGAATACCGCTGGTATGGTCCGGCTGGATTTACCGCCACGGGCTTGAATCCAACGCTTGCGAATTTTCAGCAAGAAAATGTTGGACGGTATTACGTCGACATCGTTGTTGGCGGCTGTGTAGCGACAACGGTTTCGACGGTTGTTGAAGCGATTGATATTGGCAGCTTCCAGGTAACGTACCCGGGATCTGATGTAATCTGTCAGGGCGATACAAAGACGCTGTCGGTTACGCCCGTACTCTCCGGAACAACATACCAATGGTATGAATCAGGTACTGGCATCCTTGGCGGCCAGACAAACCCCACCCTTACTGTCAATGCTTCAGGAAACTACTACGTGCGGGCGACCTATCCCGGGTGTTCACCGGTTGACACGGATCCTGTTCGCATTACGGTTGCTACCAGTCCTGTAGCCAATTTCACCATGCCTGCGAACGCGTGCATGGGACAACTCGTTCAGTTCACGAACACCTCTACGGTTGCTTCAGGAGTCACCCCTACTTATGTGTGGAACTTTGGAGATGGAAAAACATCGACGGATCAGAATCCAACGCATACCTATCTCAGTGCCGGATCCTTTAACGTAACACTGCAGGTAAGTTATTCCGGGCTTTGTTCAAACACTTCCCCGGTAAAGACTATCAGTGTACAAGCTGCATCTGTTCCTTCAATAACAAATCCCGATGGAGACTATACGTTGTGCGATGGCGAGTCGCTAATACTCGAAGTCAATGGCACCTACAATTCTTATCTCTGGAACACTGGTGAAACGACGCCATCCATTAGGCCGGTTCTTAAAAAAAATTTAACGCTGCCGACAAAAAAAAAGGATAGATT
>QGUY01000291.1 GCA_003242315.1 Bacteroidota bacterium | reverse complement strand
CAGGGCCGTGTATGGGGTGAAAGAGTGTTACCCCAGGCCGTTCGTTTGGAAGATTGGAGGTGCCCGACCGTTTACGACGAACGCGATGTCGCCGCGCCGGACGCTTGCGCCGTCTTCCAGGAAAACCTCTACCGAGAGGCCGGGATCGAAATGAGTGAAAATTCGCTGGGCCAGGGTGACCCCGGCAAGAATACCATCCTCCTTTACCAGGAGCTCAGCGGAGCCTGTTTGGTGTTCTCCAACGCTGCAGAGGGTTGAGTGGTCTCCTTCACCCACGTCCTCCTGTAATGCCTGCTTGATGAACCGATCGAGATATTCATCGGTGATGTAGTCCGGCGCCATCGTGCAAAAATAGACCGGACGGGTTTACTTTGGATAAGGGGGGAATACTTATTCCTTCGAAAAACGAATTTCGTGAACGAGCTGCTGCTTGTCGGTGGCCTTGATCTTCATGAAAACGCGGTACGTTTCATTCCCGCTCTTATACAGCCCGATGGCAAAGGGCTGGCCACCCTTGGACGAACCCTGATGAATGATGGTAAATTCGTTAGCCGGGTGGTTTCTAAAGAAATCCCGTAATACGAACTCAGCCTGGGCTTTACTGTACGACTGGAGTTGCTCGTCGATCATTACGTCGACCGTCTGGTTCAGGAACTTCGACAACTCCTTAGCACTGCCCGCACCGATGGTTTCCCTCACCTGTTCGATGATGTTGCTCTGACTTTGCCCGAAAACCCCTGAAAACGTTGAAAAAAAAAGGATCAACGCAAAAAGTGACCTGTTTATGCTCATGATGACAACCTTACTGGGTTAATCCAAAAAATGGGCGAAAACCATGCCATTGTTGGAAATATAGTGAAAAATCTACTGCTCAATCCCCCGCAATCGTTGCAACGCCGCTTCTTTTGGTGAATCCTTCAAAATCAACGACTTATTTCCTTCTTACATGGCTATATTTGCGGCCTTGAACAACGTTTTCAGGCAGCTGGCCAATGAACAGGAAAGTACTATTGATGATCCTCGATGGATGGGGGATCGCCACCAATAAAGAGGTTTCCGCGGTAGATAAGGCAAATACCCCTTTTATCGACTCCCTATACCCCCGCTATCCCCACAGCAAACTGGAAGCGTCCGGGCTGGCCGTAGGCCTCCCCGAGGGCCAAATGGGGAACTCGGAAGTGGGTCACATGAATATCGGTGCGGGGAGGGTCGTTTACCAGGACCTCGTCCGGATCAACAAGGCAATCGACGAAAGGCAATTCGATACGAACCCCGTCCTTACAGCTGCATTCGACTACGCGAAATCGTCCGGCAGGGCATTCCACCTCATTGGACTGGTTTCGGATGGTGGCGTCCATTCGCACATACGCCACCTGATCGGTGTACTTGAAGCCGCCCATCGGAAGGGCCTCAAGAATGTGTTTGTACACGCCTTTACGGACGGAAGGGATACGGACCCTAAGAGTGGCCTCGGCTTCCTGGACGAACTTCAGGATGCTATGCGCCGAACCACCGGGCAGCTGGCGAGCGTGGTTGGACGGTACTACGCAATGGACCGCGACCATCGCTGGGAGCGTGTGCGCCTGGCGTACGACCTGCTCGTTCACGGCAAAGGAGAACCGACGCAGGACGTCAGGGCCGCGGTGATGGACTCGTATGCAAAAGGAGTTACGGATGAGTTCATTAAACCTATAGTAATTACTGATAACGCCGGACATCCGGTCGCCACAATCCGTGATGGCGATGTAGTGTTCTGCTTCAACTTCCGAACCGATCGCGGTCGACAAATTACGGAAGTGCTTACGCAGAAAGACATTCCCGATCACGGGATGAAAAAGCTCAACCTTCACTACATCACGATGACGATCTACGATGACACCTTTCAGGGCGTGAAACCGGTGTTCGAAAAGGATAACCTCGATAATACTCTTGGCGAAGTGTTGGCCAATGCGGGGAAGAAACAAATTCGGATCGCGGAAACAGAAAAGTATCCCCACGTGACGTTCTTCTTCTCGGGAGGGAGGGAAACTCCCTTTGAGGGAGAGAAGCGAATACTCTGTCCTTCTCCCAAGGTACCCACGTACGATCTCAAACCTGCGATGAGCGCTCCTGACATTCGCGACAGTATTATCCCGGAACTGGAACGACAATCGGCGGACTTCATCTGTCTGAATTTTGCCAATCCTGACATGGTGGGACACACCGGTGTGTTTGAAGCCGCGGTGAAAGCGTGTGAGACGGTCGACCAATGCGCAGGACGCGTGACGGAAGCAGCGCTCGCTAATGGTTACACGACGATCATTATTGCCGATCACGGCAATGCCGACATTATGATCAATCCTGATGGCACCCCGAACACGGCACACACAACCAATCTTGTCCCCTGCATACTCGTGGATAGGGAGTATCGCGGTACGATCCGCGATGGTAAACTAGGCGACCTCGCACCAACGATCCTGACGTTGATGGGTATTCCGATACCACCACAAATGACCGGGAATGTACTTATCGCGCAATAGTGGACTCTGGCTTGTTCTGCTTGTCCTGCTTCTCGCGGCGTGCGAACGCAAGGCACAGCGCCGCGCACAGGCCTTTTATGACCTCGACAGCCTACTCAACACGCAAATAACGCGGCTTGTTGAACTGCAGCCTTCCCTCGAAAAGGAGGCGGTGATCAACGGTGAATCCGAAAAGGTGGTTCTTCGCGATCTCGACAGCGCGTCATGGGCCAGGGAGTTCGAGATATTCCGACAACTCGACCTCAACGAAAAGACACGTAACGCATCTCAATATCGCGGAGAACATGGTCTTCGCGACGCCACGAGTAACCTGGCGATCATTCAGTACACGGCAATGCAACCACTGCCACTCTCGTATGTGAGAATCTATTACCAGGACACACCTGAAAAGATCAGGCGCATTGAAGGCGAAATTTTCGAGGAGAATCGGCTGTACGCATCCGGGCGTTTCCTTGCCATGGAATTCACTGACATGAACGGTGGGCTAGCTGTTGTCGGCTACGAAATTCGCGGCGGACAGAAAATGATTCTGGGAGATTCAATGAAGTTTGCCATCAAAGGGGCGCTGACCTACGATTGATCTATTGTGGAGAAGGAAATGTCAGAGACAGAACGAGAGACTAAGACGGGTAGGTTGGGAAAGGAAGGTCTTGCCCGGCTGTTAGGCGTCTTCAGGTTTGCGTTGCCATATAAGTGGATCTTTGCAGTCGGCCTTGTTGCGCTGATCCTTTCGAGTTTTACACTTTTGTCATTTCCTTATTACGCTGGCCGACTACTTGATCTGGCAACGGGAAAGACTGATCCTCACTTTACATCGCTCAATCAGGTAGCAGGTATCCTTGTGCTTGTATTGTTTGTTCTCGGCGTGTTTTCGTTTATTCGGGTGTATACTTTTTCTGTTGTTGCCGAACGAGCACTCTCAGATTTGCGGGCATCTGTATTTGGAAAAATGATTGCACTGCCGATGGAATTTTTCGATCGCCATCGCGCCGGAGAATTGACAAGCAGGATTGCGTCGGATGTTCAGTCATTGCAGGAAACTTTTACGACAACGCTGGCGGAGTTGCTTCGACAGATCATCACCCTTTTGACGGGAATTGCACTGTTGTTTTATCTCACGCCGAAGCTGACAATGTTCATGCTTGCCACGTTTCCTGTGTTGGTGATCCTCGCACTCGCTTTTGGAAAATTCATCAGGAAGTTGTCGCGAAACACGCAAGACAAACTCGCGACATCAAACGCGTTGGTGGCAGAAGCGCTTCAGGGAATCGGTGTTGTAAAGGCCTTTACCAACGAAACACTGTTCTTGGCTCAATATCGAAAGGCACTCAGTGAAGTTGTGCGCGCCGCGATTCGATCGGCGCGTTACAGGGGATTGCTCATTTCGTTTGTCATCTTCGTTCTGTTCGGAGGAATCGTGGCTGTCGCGTGGTACGGCGCTACGCTGGTGCAGTCAGGCGCCATGTCGGTAGGGGATCTTTTTTCGTTTGTCCTGTACACGACGTTCGTCGGAGGATCTATCGCCGGGCTGGGCGACATTTATGCGCAACTGCAGCGTGCTGTCGGGGCGTCGGGACGCCTACTTGAATTGTTGGCCAGGGATGAGGAACCGGGCTACGGACGCGGCAAAAAAGACAAAATCCGTTTTGAGGGAAGGGTTGAATTTGACAATGTATCATTTTTCTACCCTACACGACCCGGCGTGCTGGTTACCAACCGGATGAGTTTCTCCATCCATGCCGGCGAAACGGTGGCGCTTGTCGGATCAAGTGGTGCCGGTAAGTCGACATTGATCAGCCTCCTTCTTCGTTTTTATGAACCGACCGAGGGGTGCATCCGGGTAGATGGACAAGCCGTCGGATCATATGCGCTCTCCACGTACCGGGAAAACATCGGCATCGTACCGCAG
Source organism: Bacteroidota bacterium (assembly GCA_003242315.1). Taxonomy (GTDB): domain Bacteria; phylum Bacteroidota; class Bacteroidia; order Cytophagales; family Cyclobacteriaceae; genus ZC4RG29. Next base: position 340 of record QGUY01000291.1, on the reverse strand, counting down.
GAGGTAATGCTGTTTGGAGGCACGATTTACGAAAATATTGCGTTCGGGAAACCGGGGGCCACGCGTGAGGAAGTGACGGAGGCTGCCCGCAAAGCCAACGCCTTGGAATTTATTGAATCATTCCCGGACGGATTCAATACTGTGGTAGGCGATCGCGGTATAACGCTTTCCGGTGGGCAACGTCAACGCATAGCGATTGCGCGCGCCATCCTGAAGGACCCGGCTATACTGGTCCTTGATGAGGCGACAAGTTCCCTCGATGCTGAATCTGAATATTTGATTCAGCATCGAGGGAACTTGTCGCCTCGTCAAGGACCAGTATAGCCGGGTCCTTCAGGAT
>QGUY01000029.1 GCA_003242315.1 Bacteroidota bacterium | reverse complement strand
GAAACGGCAGTGCCAAGATGATCTATCTCGATTTGTCCCTCGGTATATCCGGCGCACTGCGCCAGGGACGGACAGCTACTGTGTAGGAAGTTGTCGTCCGTGGAACTAAACTTAATGCTATGAAGGCGACAACAGACAGAACTATCAGGATTGGAACGCGCGGAAGCAAGCTCGCTATGTGGCAGGCAGAGCATGTTGCCAGTCTCGTTCGGGCTTCCGGATATCACACCGAAATCATTCCCATCACCACGCGTGGTGACACCATGCTGGATGTGGCGCTGTCAAAGATCGGAAGCAAAGGCGTTTTCACGGAAGAAATCGAAAAGGCTCTTCTTGATGGCTCTATTGACATTGCCGTACACAGCGCGAAAGACTTGTCGTCAACATTACCCGACGACTTGGAACTGATTGCGTTTACACAACGTGAAAAGCCTAATGATGTCGTCATCAGTCTGAATCCTTCCTTCAACCTGCAATCCGGAGCTCCGGTTGTGGGCACATCATCCACACGACGCGTGGCCTTCCTGCGTCACTTCTACCCTAATGTCAACATTGTACCAGCCCGGGGAAACCTGCAGACGAGACTGCAAAAAATGAAGGATGGTAATTTCGATGCCCTGATACTGGCTTACGCCGGTGTGCACCGGTCCGGCTTTGAGGAGTTTATTGTTGAAGAGATTGAGACGAGCTACTTTGTTCCTGCGGTGGGACAAGGAAGTATTGCGGTTGAGTGTCACCGCAAATTAGACTATGCAAAGAAGGAAGCGATTGCACAATGGGTTAACGATGCTACCACCGAGGTATGTGTGCGTGCCGAGCGAGCTTATCTTAGAACGATAGAAGGAGGATGCAGCATCCCCGCGTTTGGATACGCCCGCGTTGACGGCGACCTCCTCACGCTAAAAGCCGGGATAATTTCTCTGGATGGGAAGAAAGTCGTCAAGATAAAGCGATCCGGGCCGCTTTCTGAAGGCAAGGCCCTCGGGCAATCGGTAGCCGCCGATGTTCTCTCGCAGGGAGGAAAAGAAATACTCGAAGAAATTCGGAATAATCTCTGACGTGTTTAACTTGTAGGCCCGTTTTCAGTCCCACCCGAAAACCGACTCTTATGAACAGGCTTGTACTTGTTGCCATCCTGGCACTGGGCAGTGTTGTATCCGGATGCGCCCAGAACAAAGATCATGTAGTCACCATTCACACAAAGTACGGTGACATGGTGGTGCTGCTGTTTGATGAAACGCCGCAGCACAAAAAGAACTTTATCAAGCTGGCACAGGAAGGCTTTTATGACAGCCTCTTGTTTCACCGGGTTATCCAGGGATTCATGATCCAGGGCGGCGACCCCGACTCGAAACGATCGAAGCCCGGAGAACGGCTTGGCAATGGGGGACCCGGATACACAGTTCCGGCTGAGATCGACCCTCGCTTTATCCATGAACGCGGCGTGCTTTCCGCTGCCCGGCTGGGTAACGAAATCAACCCATCGAAAGCGTCGAGCGGAAGCCAGTTCTATATCGTGCAGGGACGCGTGTTCACACCTGATGAACTAACTACCGACCAGGAACAACTCAATAAAGGCTTGCAGCAGATTCTATTAAAACCCGAGAACCAGCCCCTGTTCGATACGCTTTCGCGTCTGTACCAGATGGGCGATATGGACGGCTACATGAAAAAGGTAATTAGCCTCAAGCCGCGCATTAAGGCAGAAACGGGGCTTGAGCTTGACAAGCGCATTGATCCCCGTCGCCTCGAAGTGTACACTACGGTTGGCGGCGCGCCGCACCTGGACGGAGAGTACACTGTCTTCGGCAAAGTGATCAAGGGGTTGGACGTGATCGACTGGATTGCCGAACAACCAACGGATGGCAATGATCGACCACTTGAAAATATTCATATGACGGTAACCGTCGAGCTGATGCCGAAAAAGAAAATCGAAAAGCTTTACGGTTATCGGTACCCGGAAAACCTGTAGCTTATCGTTACACCCACGCATCAACCTACAAAAATCCTTGTAACAGGAGCGAGCGGTCTGCTCGGCCAGAAGTTACTAAACCTGTTACAGCATCAGTCAGGCATTGAACTGATCGGCACAACTCGTTCCGGTGTACAACTGCCCTATCAGGCTTCCATTGTACCTCTGGACATTACCGATGCTGATGCCGTGACGAGGCTCATTCAAAGCGTTCGTCCGGATATCGTAATACACACGGCAGCCATGACCCAAGTGGATGAATGTGAATTAAACCACGATGCATGCTGGCGTGTGAATGTCGACGGCGTACGGAACCTGACAACAGCGTGCTCTGATGTCCATAGCTACTTCATGTATTTGTCCACCGACTTCGTATTCAGCGGTGCGTACGGTCCGCTACGCGAGGAAGATGCTCCTGCACCGGTGAATTTTTACGGGCAATCGAAGCTGGCCGGCGAAGAGATTGTCGCTGCTTCGGGACTTCCCTGCAGCATTATTCGGACGGCACTCGTATATGGCGTGACACCTGGCCAGGTGAGAACCAATATCGTATTGTGGGTTAAGCGCAACCTGGAACAGCAACAAGTTATTCGCGTTGTCAACGATCAATGGCGAACGCCAACATTGGCAGAAGATCTCGCCGATGGATGCTGGCGGGCGGCATCATCGCGCGCAACAGGCATCTTTCACATCTCGGGAAACGAAATTCTTACTCCATACGAGATGGCACTGCGGACAGCTGAACACTTCAGCTTGGATGCTTCGCTAATACAACCCGTTGACTCCGATACGCTACGCCAGGCAGCGCGCCGTCCACCCCGGACAGGGTTCATCATAGAAAAGGCAACACGGCAACTTGGCTTCAGGCCGCATTCATTCGCCCAAGGCCTCGAAATTGTTTCGCAGCAGCTGCCGTGAGCACTATTCAAACAACTCCGCAATAGGCTGCCCGGTACATCCGCTGGGAAACTTCACACGAAGAATCATAGACAGCGTGGGCGCGATGTCGGTGACAGTATGATAGCGAACCGTCGAACCCTTTTTGATACCACTACCATAAAAGAGAATCGGAACGTGCGTATCGTACGTGTACGGCGATCCGTGGGTTGATCCTACTTTGTTGTCCGACGCATACCATCCCTGGTCGAGCACATAGACAATGTCGCCACTGCGGCGCGGATGATGCCCTCGGACAACCATACCTTTAATGCCCTGTTCATCATACCGCGCGTTTCTCAGCACGCTTTCTGTAAAGACGTTGACGACACCATCGTATGTCATCAGATACCGTGTGATCAGCTCAGACGCGATAAGGAGATCTATGCCTGAATTGCGCGGATTTGTATCGAAAAGGTCGGTATTGAAAAAGATGTGATGGTCGTTAATATGTTCGATCAAGTCCTTTTCAGGAAAGTACTGTGCGAGATACTTCTTCAGTCCCTCCCGTACCTGCGATACGCTAAAGTATCCGGCCGGTATCCTGTTATCGATAAGTTCCTGGGCGACGTTGCTCACCGCATGGTCGGCCGTGAGGAAGACGAGGTAATTGCCGTTGCCCACGTGACGATCAAGGAAGCTGAGCAGGTCCGCAATATTTCGATCCAGGCGCAGGTACATGTCCTCAACTTCCACGGCGTTGGGTCCAAGGCGGTGACCCACCGCATCTGTTGATGAGTATGATATGGTGAGGAAGTCGGTTTCATCCCCCAGTCCCATCTTCTCGCCGGTGAGCGCTGCCTTTGCAAACTCGGTAAGCAGATCATTGCCGAACGGTGTATTGACCAGCATGCCGAAGTTGCCGTTTTGTTTCCGCAGTGTTTTCAGGTCGTAAGGGAACGTAGAGGCCGACATACCCTTGAATACAGTCTCATACGGCGTATCATCTTTGCCGCTGGCGGAATACTGCTCAAGGGGAAGCAAAGGTTTCCATTCCTGGTTCAGGTATTTGTCGGCCAGTCCAAGCTTATTAAAATTCTGCACCCATGCCGGGAGTTGTGTCATGTAATAGGTACTGGTGATGAAAGTTCCCGTACCCCCGTCATACCAGTAGGCGCCATCAGGCATGTGTCCCGCGGGCAGCACAGCACCGCGATCCTTGAAGGAAATGCCGATCACTTTCGCACGCCCTTGTGTCGCGAGCTCGAGTTCATCCGTGATAGTGGTAGAGAGAAGGCGCGACGGAGATACATCGCCATTGCCTTCAGGATTACCTACGGGTTTCCACGCAGGGTCCTCAACACAGTTGACGGACTTTTTTGCATTGCGGTCATACCAGCTGTTACCAATAATGCCGTGTATTGCCGGTGTTGTGCCGGTGTATACAGAGGCGTGTCCGGGGCCCGTTACCGTGGGGAAGTAGTTGTAATGTCCGTTTCGCACGTCAAACCCTTCCTGCATCATGCGGCGAAATCCGCCCTCGCCAAACCGGTCGTAGAACCGGTCGAGGTATTCACGACGCATTTGATCTACAACGATCCCAACTACGAGCTTCGGCTTTTTTGCCATGTCCTGGGCATATGCCGCGAACATGAGGACGCAGAAAAGCATGCTGAATCCAATCCTTATCATGGCAGTGTTTTTTGCAATATTAACATTCCAGGGACCAAAAACACGGAATAGGAACGGTTATTATGTTAAGCGAACTAATCGCACACTAAGTGGTCGAACTCTTCAGGGTCGAGGGCTTGACGCCTTACGGCATTGCCTTGTGCATCGTAGTATATCACAACCGACAGGTCGGCCTCGCGCACGTGTCTCTCGGTAAAAAACAGCGGCGAGTCCGGTGTTCCAACATTGATTACTTCGGTATACTCCATAGGGATTAAAACACCCCGTGTGCTGCTTAACACACCGAAATCGGAGCCCCGGCGTGCAATGACGATGACTTCTTTGTCCGTTTGGTTGACGACCTTGAATTCCCGGACGCCATCCAGGAGCACTGCGCCTTTTTTCAGATCGATGATCTTCCAGGTGTCTCCATCACGAGCCCATGCTGCAGAGTCATTCCAAAACTGGAAGCCATCGTAACGGAAGGGAATGCGGACCGCGTTGCTAAAGTCAATGATCCCGCTCCGGCCTTTCTTCCACGCTACGAGAAACTCGTTGTTATAGGGGATGATATTCTTCTCATAGGACGGCCGTATCTCCCTGCCCGTAGCGGTACTGTACATGCCGAAGTTCATGCTGCGCAACAGGGGAATGCGTTCGCCGTCCACATCGCCAATCGCATCATACACGATGGGCAAGAGTGACTTACCGTCTGAAGTCACCAAACCTTTCTTTTCTCTCCGGCTCACAACAAAGTAATTGCCACCGGCGTGCTGAATGGCGTCGTAGGAGCCTTCGAACAAAAGGTTACCCCGCCGGTCGTAAAGGGAAAGTCTGCTACCGCCCGAGACAAGGAAGGCACGACCTTCGCGACCGGGAACAAAGCGAAGAGGTATGCGGACAAAATCGCGAAAGCGACCTTCGTCGAAAAGAATCCTGGTGGTGTCACCTCTATGTCCTGCAGCAAAAACACCGAGAAAAGAGATGCTGTCGTACGGCGCGCTGATCGAATCGGTGAGAGGATCATAGAAATGCCACCTCCCCGCACGACGGACAGCAACATGTCCGACCTGCACACGAACTTCCTCGAACATCGGTGACTCTCGCTTGCCAGCGTACAGCATTGCGCCGTCATCGTGGACACACCGCCCACCGAATTCTTCCGGGTACAAGCGATGATTGCCTGGTGGTATTTCAATGCGCAGGTTCGCGTCGTACACAGCTTCTTCATCGCCAAGTCTGACCCATATGCGATTGCCCGGCCATGCGCTGATGTCATCATACCCTTGCAGGTTACCCAGGGGTTGCATGTTGGCTATGCGACCCAGTTGCGGGAAGCCTACAAGATGCCAGCGACCCTTTCTTTGAAGAGCGAGACCGGCACCGACAGATTTTACATCATCCCATCCCGAAGTCAACTCCCTTCCGGTGAGTGTGAAGACCGACCAATGGTCGTCAGTGGCAACAGCAACAAACCGTCCCTCAAGAATCATCGCGTCCCGCAGGCAATTACTGCCGATGTTAAACCCGCTCTTATGCAAAACGCGGTAGCAATCGGACGTTACAATTCCGATGAAGCCATAGCCCATGTCGTGCAACTCCGATACAGGCCCGCGAAACAGCACGGTGCCATCGCGGGCTATGACCTTGTTGTTATGGACCAAAACATCCTCGCGGATGCCGCCGCACCGGTATTCGTCGCTCACAGACCGCGCTTCAGCGGGAATGATCTCCCTTCCGGAGGTATCCATGAATCCAAATCGCTTGTTGCTTATAAAAGGAGCAAGAACAGCCGCGTTCAGCCTTGAGATGCGTTCAAGAGAATCAGCCGAAACAACGAAGGTGCGATCAGGAAAATATCCCGACTCAAGGTTGAGATGATACAGTATTGCAGCCGCTTTGCGCGCCGCGGGACCTGTCGGATATCTGCCGAGAAACGCAGCATACTTTTCGGGACTACCGTCCGCGGTGAAGATTTCCAGGATTTGTTCCTCGACGATGTGTCGATAGGGTGATTGTGGGTACTCCGCGAGAAAGGCCTCATAACTTTCGAGTCGCTGGTCTTTCGTGCGCGTCTTAAAGAGCAACTCGTCACGACGGGCACGTGCTCTTTCCACGTAAGGTGACTCGGGGTAATTGTCAAGGTATCTTTCAAAGGCTTCGGGTGTGTTGAAGCCAAGAGCGTCTTGCCAGGCGACCTCGTACAACAGTGCACGCGCCGAGTCGCGCTGCACGGCGTGGCCGTAACGACGAAGGAAGAAGAGATACGCGTCTGTCGCGTTAAGGGTACGGGCCCGCGCGAACGCAGCGCTGTCGACAGCAAGGTGAAGGCGTTCAAGCGTTATGCTGTCGGGACCGCGACGTGCAGGCGGTGCAGTGTATGCTTTCACTGCGAACACGTGAGCGGTATCAAGGTCGTACGCCGGATTTGCCGGATGAAAGTAGTAGCGCGCCAGCGCATAGAGTGTTGTCGCGGCGATACTATCCTTTTGCCAGGCTTTGGCGAGGGCGGTACTGCTCTTCTCCCAGCGTTCGTCATCGAGTGCGCGCAGTGCGCGCCGGGCCGCAGCAGGCTGACTCCAACCCGTGTGCGCTACGAGCAGAAACACAACGACAAGTAGCCTGACCTCGACCATAACGATAGTACTGTAAAACTACAACTTTGGGCCGACAACGTCGGAGATGCGTGTAAAAGCAGTATATTGAGCGCGTGTGACAAATCAGGCCCTTATTGCGCGCACGAATAATTTTTGTAAATTTTCCGGCTAAAATGCACACCCCGGCTAATGGCTAAACTCAAGAATATCATTAAGCAGCTTTCGGAGAAAGACTTCAAAGCCATCTATGATTCACTGATCGAGAGCAACGCGGAAAAGTCAGCCTACCTGCTGAAGGCACTGCGCGAGCGGCAGCTGTCGGATAACAAGATCATGAGCGAGCTCGACGTCAACGCCAACGCGTACTACACGTTGCGCTCCAGGCTCAACCTCAAGATCGAAGAGTATCTCATGGAGCAGCTGGAGAGCCCGCGCACTGACGTGCTCCGGAAGGTGGCCAACATTAATGAAGTTCTGTTTACCAAGAAAAAGGCTATCGCTATAGCCACGCTGAAGAAGCTTGAGAAGGAACTGGTAGACTACGACCTTGCCAACGAGCTTACCGTTATCTATAAGTCGCTCAAGAAACTGAACACGAATTCGCCCGACTACTTTCAGTATTCACAGGCCTACAACCGGCACGTGGCCTACATGCTGGCGGTGGACAAGGCTGAGGACTTGCTGGCGGATTACTTCAAGAAGTATGGCGACTACCTGATGACAGGCGACCAGACGGAGCACATGGGACTTACGCTCCTCATGAAGGAGATGCAAAATGTGGCAAAACTGTACGAGTCGCACCGCTTGTATGTTTTTCAAAGCTGCATGTACATTTTCCACCGCCTGTTCGTGGAAGTCGACGACAACCTCAACCAGGACGGTGAGTCGATCGAAGATATTTTCGACCGTGTCCAGAAGATATTCGAAAGTTATCACCTGGACGCCATCTACTATCACCTGAACCTCGTATTCGAATTCCTAAAACTCGAATACTACAATCACTACAAGGTTTACCGCCAGGCTGAGAAGTACTACGAAGAGGTGAACGACGCCGTCGCCAACCTGATGGTTAACTATACCACGTACTGCTTCCCGGCCCAGTTCCTGATCTCAAAGATCGAACGGCATATTCGACTTGGCATAGAGCATGAACTTTATGCCGACAACGAGAGCCTGTTCATGGATCTTGAGGTCGACACCCAGGACGTTCCGAAGCACATTATCTACGTAACCTATCGGGCATTGTCCTGTCACTATGCCGACAAGCATGAAGAGGCGGCAAAACTCATCAACAATTTGTTGAATGAAGTCAGCCTGAAAAAATATCCGTTTGTTCAACTGGAGATCAAGTCACTCCTGGCGCTCCAATACACGCTGCTCAAGGATTACGAACTGTTCAACCAGTTGTCCAACAGCATTCAACGCCAGATCCGCCTATTTGGCAAAGACAGCTGCGAAAACATCCAGCTGTTTATCAAGATACTGAAGATTGCAACCAGTGAGGCGAAGAAGGAAAAAGCCAAGAAAATCCACATGATCATTCCTAAGCTGAACACCATCAAGGTGAATTACTTCTCACCTACCCGACTGGTGAAGCTGGATGAGAAACTGGTAGCTAAACTGACCGAAGTCTAAATATTCAGTTGCTGGATGCTATCGTGTGACAACGGCTTGTTCAGGTAGAGCTTAACGTTGTCATACTTCTTCGACCGGTTGAAGTCCTGCGGGTTAATCGAGGACGTGAGCATCACGATCTTGCACTTGTTTTTCGTGGTGTCGCTGAGCTTCTCGAACTCGTCCAGGAACTGGAAGCCATCCATCAGGGGCATATCGATATCCAGAAAAATAACATCGGGCAGCACCTTCTCGGCAACGTCAAGTTGTTCCATGTTCCGAAGGAATTCGATAGCGCTCTTGGCTCCCGTGTGGGTATAGATGTTCTCTGTAATGGCCGCCGCCTCTATCATTTTCTGATTAATGAGATTGTCTATCTCATTGTCGTCAATGAGCATAACGGTCCGGTACTTTCTTTCAGCCATGGTATTTTGTTGAATGTATAAAAATAAGGTTTTGGTAAATATTTACAAATACGGTGTCAGATTTGAAACTTTATTCCCTGCGCTAGCGGGAGCGTATCCCCGTAGTTGATCGTGCTCGTCTGCCTCCGCATGTAGGCTTTCCACGCGTCAGATCCGGATTCACGCCCACCACCTGTCTCTTTCTCACCACCAAACGCTCCGCCAATCTCAGCTCCTGATGTGCCTATGTTTACATTGGCAATGCCGCAATCAGAACCTGCCACGGAAAGGAATCGTTCCATCTGGCGCATGTCGGTGGTCATGATTGCCGACGACAATCCTTGCCGAACACCATTCTGAAGGGCGATGGCTTCATCGAGTGTCTTATAACGGATCAGGTACAGGATCGGAGCGAACGTTTCTTCCTGAACGATCGGATAACTGTTCTCTACCTCGGCGATCGCCGGACGAACATAACATCCGGACTCATACCCTTTTCCTTTCAGCACGCTTCCTTTCACTACAAAGGTGCCACCTGCGGCACGAATTTCTTTCAGCGCCCTAAGATAAGCGCGAACCGCCTGTTCATCAATAAGCGGCCCCATGTGACATTCAGGATCCAAGGGGTTGCCGATCTGCAGCTTTTGATATGCACTCTTCAGCCGATCCCGCACTTCATCGTACACTGATTCATGGATAATCAGCCGGCGCGTCGTAGTACACCGTTGTCCGGCAGTACCTATTGCGCCAAACAACGCTGCACGGATCGAGAGATCGAGGTTCGCGTTTTCAGTGATGATTATCGCATTGTTGCCACCCAGTTCCAGCAACACCTTACCCAAACGCGAGGCTACCGCAGTGGCCACAGCTTTGCCCATTCGCGTGGAACCCGTCGCAGAGACGAGCGCGATCCTCGCATCCTTTGCAAGCAGTTCTCCCACACGATAATCACCGTTGACGAGGCAGGACACACCTTCAGGAACGTTGTTTTTACGGAAGACTTCGCTGATGATCTGCTGGCATGCAACACTGCACAAGGGAGTTTTCTCCGATGGCTTCCACACGCATGTGTCGCCGCATACCCACGCGATCATGGCGTTCCACGACCACACAGCAACGGGAAAATTGAACGCGGTAATTATGCCTACCGGACCCAAGGGATGCCACTGTTCATACATGCGATGATGCGGCCGCTCCGAATGCATAGTGAGTCCGTACAACTGACGCGACAAGCCTATGGCGAAATCGCAGATGTCGATCATCTCCTGGACTTCCCCGAGACCTTCCTGAAGGGACTTGCCCATCTCATAAGATACAAGCATCCCCAGCGCCTTCTTGCTACGGCGCAATGCCTCACCAATTTGCCGTACAACTTCCCCTCTTCTGGGTGCAGGCCACATACGCCACTGAAGAAAAGCCTCGGTTGTCACAGAAAGGACGCGATCAACGGAAGAAGCGTCAGCAGACTTTACAGTGCCTGCTACTTTTCCATCGACAGGCGACACGGAAGTCAGCGTTGGTCCCTGTGAACGAAGCCACCGGGTGCCTGTTGAAACACCGGCATTGCTACGGCTTACTCCGAGCGTGCGAAGTATGTCCCTGATATTTTCCCGCCCCATGGTGATTTTTTAGTTACGAGGCAAAACTAATGAATGCCCGGGAAGTGCAAAGCCTACCAGTCCACTCCGATAGTACCTTTCCGGCCGTCACTGAAGAAACCCTCAACGAGGATGCCTCCTCGCTTGAATTCGAGGATACGGTTGAGGTCAGCAACATTTTCTACAGCGATCTTGTCGATATATGCGATCGTGAAACCTTCGTCAAATCCGGCATCCTTCCATTTGCCGGGTGAAAGGTCGGTGATCCTGACACCGCCTTCAATGCCCAACTCATTGAGCTCATCGATGGGCAAATCCTCGAACGTAGCGCCTTCAATGATGTAGTTGATTGCTCTGGGTTGTGCCTCGGCAGCCCCTGTAAAGCTTCTGAGACGCGAACGGGTAACGCGTTCTTCGCCATTCCGCAGGTAGGTTACCTTGATCTCTTTACCCGGCCGATGTCGGGCGACATACTCTTGTAATTCGGACACGGAGTTCACGCGATGTTGTTCGATTCCGATGATGACATCACCCGGCAGGATCCCAGCTTCTTCCGCTGCGCTCGAAGCGTGCACTCTTTGCACGAGTACACCCTGGCTGGTTTTCAAATCCAGCTGCTCCGCCACACGTGCGTCGACGTCGCGGATCTCGATGCCGAGAAGGCCGCGTTGAACCTGCCCGAATTCCAGCAGATCGTCCGCCACCTTTCGAACAAGACTGACGGGTATGGCAAAAGAGTAACCCTGATACATACCGTTGTTGGTGGCGATAGCTGTATTAATGCCAATGAGTTCACCCTTAAGATTGACCAAAGCTCCACCACTATTGCCGGGATTGACCGCGGCGTCGGTCTGGATGAAGGACTCTACCTGCAGGTTATTGCGATCCCTGAGTATGCCGATGTTTCTGGCTTTAGCGCTCACGATTCCTGCTGTGACCGTCGAGTTCAGGTCGAACGGATTGCCAATAGCGAGTACCCATTCTCCCGGACTTACGCGGTCGGAATCTCCATATTTGATGAAGGGAAGATCATGTGCCTGAATTTTCAGCAGCGCAAGGTCGGTGGTCGCGTCAGATCCTACCAGCTTGGCAAAGTAACGCTGGTTGTTGCTCATCACGACTTCAATGTTCGTTGCTTCTGCAATGACGTGATGGTTGGTCACAACATAGCCATCATCAGAGACGATCACGCCTGAACCGGAAGAACGCGCCGGGCGATCAAAATAAAACTGTAAGGGATTCATACTGAATTCCCCCGAACCGTACGACGTCCGGATATGCACAACGCTAGGGATGACCGCGCGGGCAGTCTCAAGGAAGTTGAGACCTTCAGGAACATTATAGGTTGTATCTGGTTCGTAGTTGGCCAGCAGAAGTTTCTGGCGATCGTCGATGGATGCATACGAACTTACACCGTCGCGGAGATAGCGAAGCGTAAAAAGTGATCCGATAACGCCGCCTCCGGCAGCACTTATCACCAACAAAACCAAAAGAATAGAACGCTTCATGCCAATCCCGTGACTATATTTTCCGCAACGATCTTTATGGAAAAATAGTGCATAATCGGGAGAAAAGACAGGCAGAAAAGAAAAAGGCGTTCCGGCTTTCGCCGAAACGCCCTAAAGGTCCAGACAACATCAGAAGGCGTTAGCTGACTTTGATGGTCATCTTATGGGCCTTCTTTTCGTCCTTCGGAATCCGGATTTCCAGGATTCCGTTGGTGTACTTGGCGTTGATCTTCGCGCTATCAGCATCTTCCGGCAGCGTGAACGAACGGGAGAACTTGCCGTATTGAGTCTCGACAGAGTACACACCGTCGTTCCTGCTCTCACGCTTCATCTTGCGCTCTCCGCTTACGGTCAGAACATTGTCGTCCACATCCACCTTAAAGTCTTCCTTGTTCATACCGGGCACGGCTACCTGCACATCATAGCCCGTTTCATCTTCGAGAACATCCACGCTCGGTACGAAGGAAAGGGTGGATCCACCGTAACGGACGAGCGAATCATTGAAGAAGCGGTCAATTAACGAACTGAATGTCGTCGGAGCGAAGTCACGCCAGATCGGATTATATCGAATGAGGCTCATACTTTTTATTTTTTTAGGTTCTACATCGAAATCTCCACCCACCACAATAGGAAAAAGTATGCCGCCCACTTATTTAAGTCGTTTTGTCAGTTTTCAAAACGGGATTCCATTTCTAAAAAGACATATTGTCAGTAAAATGATCCTCACACTGCAATTTTGAAACACATGATTCCTGAGGACCCGGTAACTCCGAAGGTACAGGATGCATGAAATAGGGGTCAGGTGGTGTACGCGATGGACGCGTGGCTTTCAACCCATTGCCCCTCCGTTACAGAAGGTGCAGAAGCATGGAAACTTTTCCCCACGCAAATCACGATTGCAGTAAGCGACAGTTGAAAATTATTTGAGTAACTTCAAATGCGGAACGGCGACATTTATCAGGTTTGTCGCATAGCATATTAGTTATTATGCCCGTTCGATCACAAAGCGTAAAGAAACAAACTATTTCTTAGTAAGACCTTCACAACAAAAAATTATCAACCATGAGGACCTCTATATTACTTCTTGCGATGCTGTTCGTGGCGTCGGCCGCATTCGGGCAAATTGTACGTCCCGACACGACTTCAAACTGGAGAAAAAGCCTTGCAATTGGCATCAACTTCAACCAGGCAGCCTTTTCTTCCAACTGGAAGGGCGGCGGTGTCAATTCCGTTGGGCTCAACGCGCTGTTTAACTATAGAGCAAATTACAAGAAGGACCGTCATTCATGGGATAACCTGATCGACCTTGCATACGGATTCGTTAACAACGAGGGACAGGGCAATCGTAAAACGCTGGATCGTATCTTCCTCGATACCAAGTACGGATATCAGATCAGTTCGCATTGGGACGCCTTTGCTTCCCTGTCCTTTCAAAGCCAATTCGCTAAAGGATTTCAATATCCGGACGACGATACAGAAGAACTCATCTCCGACATATTCGCTCCGGCATTTATCACACTTGCGCTCGGGTTTGAATATCATCCTGTCGACTACTTCAAACTTCGCCTGTCACCCTTCGCACCACGCCTCACTATCGTCAACGACCCCGAACGCTTTGTTGCAACAGTAGGTCCTGAACCCTACGGCGTCGTACCACCCGATAACACACGATGGGAATGGCTCGCGTTGCAGGTTCTCGCCGAATTCGATAAGGATATCGCGAAAAACCTTAACCTCAAGTGGCGCTATGTTTTGTTCGCCAACTATGAAACGCTGGAGATGAAAACTATTGACCATCGCCTCGACCTTACATTAACCGCGCGGGTAAACAGTTTTATCACGACAAGTCTCGGCGGAACACTGCTGTACGACTACGACCAGGATTCAGGACTCCAGGTGAGCCAGGCATTTGCACTCGGATTCGCTTACACGTTCCAGAACTACGAACCTGAGTGATAGTCTTTATAAAGTTAGAATCTCACGTATCATCTGGTTGGTGAAACCCCACTCGTTGTCATACCAGGCGAGCACCTTCACAAGGTCGCCGTCTACAACGCGCGTCATGGGCGCGTCTACAATGCTCGCATATGGGCTTTGAATAATGTCAGACGATACGAGGGGTTCATCAGAAACCAGAAGTATGTTCCGGTATCGCTCTGATTGTGATTCCTCCAGAAGGATTGCATTTACCTCCTCGGGGGTCGTAGATCGCGCAGCAATGAAAGTAATGTCTGAGATGGAGCCAACCGGCACTGGTGTCCGAATGGAGATTCCATCGAATTTACCGTCGAGCTGAGGCAGTGCTTTTGCCGTGGCCACGGCTGCTCCGGTAGTGGTAGGTATTAGGTTGACTGCGCCGCCGCGACCCATACGCGGTGCTTTGCGTGATGGAGCATCTACGAGTGTTTGGGAAGCGGTATATGCATGAACCGTACTCAGGATGGCCTTCCGCACTCCAATACGGCGGTCCAAAATCTCCATTACGGGCGCCACGTTGTTCGTGGTGCAGCTTGCACAGGAGAAAACAGACACTGTTCCATCCTTCTGATTCACGCCGTGTACAATCGTAGGCGTGTCCTTGCTCTTTGTGGGTGCTGATATCAATACGGTCTTGGCACCCGCGAAGATATGCTTTTCCGCATCTTCACGCTTTGTGAAAAGACCAGTGCTCTCGATGACAACCTCTACTTCGAGCTTCTTCCAGGGTAATGCAGACGGATCACGTTCACTCAGGTATTGAATTCTTTTGTCACCCACGACGAGGTACTCCCCGTCGGCTTTGACTTCCTGCTGTAGCTTTCCATAGACGCTGTCGTACTTCAGCAAGTATGCGGCGTTGTCTATCGTCATGATGTCGTTGATGGCAACGACCTCCAGTGAGGGTTCCTCGATCATAACCTTCAGCGCTGCTCTGCCGATCCGGCCGAACCCGTTAATAGCAATTCGTTTCATAAATTTTCAAAAGCATGTTGTCGTAGTGATAACCTGTAACAACGGGAAAGCGTTCGAAGGGGTTGATATTATTGGCTAATAATATTGGCTCGTCCAATACATGATCACATAGAACAACGCCCAACCGGCGAAAAGAATCAACAAGGCCCAAATCCATGACGGTATAGGCTTTGGTGTTTCTGACCCGTGAACAATAAACTGATCCTTTCGCTCGCTTCCATAGGAATTGATGAGAATGGGAACCTTGTCATCGACAACATCACCGTCTGAAAGGCCAACGACGGTAATAGCGGGACCATTGCGCACCTGAAAGTTGATTTCCTTCACGCCTTCCCGACCGTCGGTAGAACGTGCGACAACCCGTAGACGATGCGGGCCGTCCGTCAGTTTAGACGTATCGAGAACAAATCGCACAGGCGCTCTGAATGCTGCAAATGGCTTTGGATCATCGTCAAGAAAGACCCGTACAAGATTTTTCTCAGCCTTTACCTCCGTCATGACTCACTCTTAAGACAATATTCTTGATGTGATCAGGGTTTCTCTCACCCGGACGCACCAGGTACCAGATGCTGAACACGAGTGCGGCAACGACTACGACTACTGCACCGACAATGATGATGTAATCTCCCATGCCGGAGGGTCCGGCACCGTGCGTGATGTCGCGCAACGGTGCCGGTTGCCTGCTCCTGCAAACGGTACACGCAAGCACGGGTACCGTACCTGGGATTCCCAACAGTGCAAGCACAAGACCTAACCTCTTCTTCATGTCACGGAACATTTGCGGGAACCCTCAATTTCTTTACATCATCCGGAGTCACCGGCGGCGCGTTGTTACCCCAGTGACTACGCTCGAAATTCACAATAGCTGCGATCTCCTCATCAGTGAGCAAGTCGCCAAAAGGTTGCATAGTCGCATATTCCGGCCGCGCGTCATATCCTTCAAGAATGATGCGGATTATGGTGTCAGCATTTTCGTCCGTTACGATTGGACTGCCAGCAAGCGGTGGAAATGCACCGGGAAGTCCTCGCCCATCCGGCTGATGACATACGGCACAATTGGCCTGGAAAAGCGATGCCCCATCAGGCAACGTGCTGTTGCCAGCAAGCGGTGTCGTTTGTGTTTCTTCCTTTCGCTTCTTTCGCGAGGAAATAAAATCCCGTTCAACGGTCGGAAGATCAACTTGCTTCAACGACAGAAGGTACGCCACGAGGTCCCGCGCATCATTGCCTGCTACTACAACCCCATGGGCTGGCTTGAGGGATGGCGGCAGGTTGAGCACGACGTCCTCCTCTTCTGCTTCCTCTTTCACTTCGAACAGCCAAGTGTATGAAGGCATGATAGATTCAGGCACAACGATACGCGGATTGTAAAGGTGCATGTAATGCCACGTTTCACTCGGGTTGCGTTCACCGATTGATGTGAGGTCGGGACCGGTACGCTCGCTGCCCAGAATTGAAGGACTTTGCCGCCACACATCCATGCGCGCTTTCGCATAGTAGTAATCCGCGGGAATTGAGGGTCGACTTCCCCATACATTGTCCATTTCAATATTCCTGACCTGTTGTGTATGACAGGCCACACATCCTTCCCGCACATAAACCTTGAGTCCCCTTTGTGCTGCTTCCAACAAAGGGCTGCTTCCGGGAAGCGGTGAATTCGACTCCTGCATGGTGGTCGCGGGAAGCACGGCAACCACCAGGCTGAGCAACACGAACACTCCAAACGACAACCCAGCCAGAGCGCGATGATCTTTTCCAGGATTCAACATCACGAAATGGATTTAGCGATACGATGCGGACGCTTCATGAGGAAACGACCACACATGGTATATACATTTATGGCAAACAGCAGGTGCGAAAGAAACATCAGCGACCCGCCTACTGCACGCCATACCCAGTAAGGCATCATAAGAACAACCGATTCAATGAATGGCTTACCCTCCATCCATGAGAGTCCCTTCAGAGTACCACCGAGCATCATTGAAAACATGTAGGCTAAAAGGCCTAACAATGCAAACCAGAAATGAATGCCAACCAGCACAGGCTTCGGTTTTTCACCCGTCAGCTGGGGAAGAATGAAGTAAAGACAGCCCCACAAGAAAAAAGTGATGATACCATACATAGTCATGTGAGAGTGCGCCACATTGAAATCTGTGAAGTGCCAAACGTAATTCGTGAAACGAAAAGCCTGAAAACTCCCCTGCGATGAGCCGACAAAGTAAAAGATCACACCGACGAGCAGGAAGGGGATAACGTAGCTCACCCGTATGCTGTCCCAACTTCCCCGCATGGTCATGAGGAAGTTCGTAGTCCCGGCAATCACCGGTATGAACATTCCCATACTGAATACAATTGCCACGGTTTGAAGCCACCAGGGCAGCGGACTGAAAATAAAGTGATGTGTACCGATCATCGTATAGAAGAGCATTTGCGTCCAGAACGCAAGTATTCCTAACGCATACGAATAGATCGGCTTATTGAGCGCTGTTGGGAGGTAATAATACACCAGGCCGAGCGTGAAAGTCATGAACCACATGCCTACCCCCTGGTGCATATAATATCCCTGAATGATCGTCTCACCCAAGCCTTCCTGGTAGAACGGAAGGTACCCGATGGTCACCAGTACAAGCGTCCATATCAGACCCGCCAGAATGTACCAGTTCGATATGTAGATGTCTTTTGTCTTCCGCCGTGCGACAGTTTTGTAGAAGTTAAGGAACGTCAGGAATAACCCCGCGGCGAACAGGGCGGCTACTGGCCAAATGTATTCGCGATACTCGCCCCCACCATTGTTGATACCGCCCATAAGACAGAGCGTTCCTGTAAGCACCGAAATGTTGACCAGCCACCAGGTAGTCCATCCCCATCGAAGGCTATAGATACGTGTATTGCTGGTACGGGGGATGACAAAATATCCAAGCCCCAGCATGGCCATGGAAGCCCAGCCCCAAAAGACCATGTTCGTGTGAACGGGACGTAATCTTCCGAATGAAAGCCAGGGAACATTATCGATCTCCGGCCAAATGAATTTCATCCCCAGGTATTGGCCGATCCCGGTACCCAGCAGCAACCACAACGCAGCAGACGCAGCGAAGGCCGCCACCAATCGGCTAAGCCGCGGGTCTGTCCCCTTGATCATTGGCGGCTCCTTCTTTTCTGCGACTACCGGAATAAATTCTTCGGTCGATACCTGGCGCACAATCCCTCGCGAATCTTCCGCAACCTGTTCACCAGACAGTTCATTACCTGCAAGCCGAAACTCCAGAGCGGCGCGCCGCTTCAGTAGCAGTTCCTCCACGTCACTGTCTTCCAGGTTGAGGATCTCCTCCTTAAGCGTCTCGCGATCCTTTTGAATTTTTCTGGTGTAAAGGACCGACAGCAGCTGATTGAGTCGTACCACGATAAAGATACACACGACCATCAGGACGATGCCCCCGAGTACGAGTGTACCAATGATGCCGGGTTGTTCGAGAATGTTGTCGTCCATTGCGCTACAACCCGACAAAAGGAAGCTTAATAACAGAAGAAGGTAATTGAATGTGTTCCTGCTGCTCATAGTTATGTCTTTAGCAGAAATGTTTTTCCGGTTACCAGACCTGCCGCCAGGTCTTGTATCGTATTTCTTTGCAGCATGCTGCGTATCTCATCGCGGATTACCTTGTACTCGTCGTGTATCGGGCAGGGGCGCTCCGCCGAACAATTCTTTATACCCAGCCCGCAGTTGACAAAGAATGCATTGCCGTCAATGGCAAGCACAATGTCCAGCAGCGGTGTAGGAGGAGCCGCGGGATCGATGTAAAATCCGCCGTTACGCCCTTTCACTGACGACACGATACCGCGCTTCGAGAGCTCCTGTAAAATCTTCGCCACAAAAGGCTCAGGGGTTCCGGTGTGCTGCGCGATTTCTTTAATGCCCACCTTTGAACCATCGCTGGTGCGCGTTACAATGAACATCATGGCGCGAATCGAGTACGTACAAGCTTTTGAAAACATAAGGGGGTATTTGTTTCACTGTTACAAGAGTCCTAGTTCGAGGCGCGCAGCGTCGGACATCATCTCCGGACTGTAGGGTGGATCGAATGTTACGCGTACAGTGGTAGACCGTACACCGGGAATGTCTTCGATCACCCGTTTCACGGCTCCGGCAATTTCACTGCCTGAAGGACACGCCGGATTCGTAAGGGTCATCGTAATCGCGACATCATAATTGTTGATGTCGACCCGATAGATTAGTCCCAGGTCATAGACGTTCAGCGGAATTTCCGGGTCATAAACAAGCTTGATCTTGTCAATGACCACTTCCGCGAGCGCGTCTTCATCGGTTTCAATCCACGCGTTCTTCACGAATTTCCTTTTCAAGTTCAAGCGCGGCTGGAAACAGGATATTGTTTTCCAGGTGGATGTGAACGCGCAGATCTTCGTCCAGCTCTTTCATCGCGGCATAGGTTGTCCGAAACGTTCTGCATGCGTCATCCGGCAGTGTGTATCCCCTGGTCATGGTGGAAAGTTGCCTCAGCCGTTCGGCGTCTTCATCGTGTTCATGCATCATGACGGCGATCGGACTGGCGACGGTGCCAAATATTGGCGCGCCAGCCTGCTTGCCCGCGGTAACCATTTTACGGATATATGGGAAGAGCATAAACTCTTCCTTCTTCATGTGCACGACCAGGCTTCCGCGCATATCGCCAAAGACCTTTTGAATCTCTAGCAATTCCGGGTGCTCGTTTCCGTGAACTGATACCAGCCGGATCAGATCGTTGCCGATATATTCGACGGCCTCCTCCGTATAGCGGTGGTGGACATCTTCGATATAACGGGTCAGCGCATCAGGCTTTATCGCAGAAAAATCCTGAAGCGCTTCATCGGTTCTTCTCGGCGGCAGGGCCTCAAGTTCCGCACGCACTTTCTCGACCGGAACGTTAGCATCTGCACACGCCTCTTCGAGCGACTTGTTACCCTCGCAGCAATAGTCGAGACCGTTGCTTCTGAGGATTTGTGCCGCCCGTACATCCCGTGCGGCGACGGCACCTGTTTTTTCGGAATCCATTTTTCGTGCGCGTTACTGAATCGGACCCCAAGGTAGCGCTCGAAACTTAATAAATCAAATATTAAGACCTTTTTATCTTTTTATAGGATCGAGCGGGAGGCAAAGTTAATAACACATTGAATACTAGGTCTTTACAGGCTCTGGTTCCGCGGCGCGTTCTTCGACCAGGATGTTCTCGACGAACTGGAGCACTTTAATTTGTTCCCCTTCCTCGTTGTAGACGTAGAAGTAGCCGTCGCGCTCGCCGTTGACGTATCGGCCGGTGCTCATCATGGTACCATTCTCATAGTATGAAGTATAGGTGCCGTGGAGTTTACCCTTTACGTAGTGCTCTTCGATGGCGAGCTCGCCAGTTTCGTAGTAGTATCTCCACTTACCATCTTTCAGGTCATTCTTATACGTACCTTCGGCGATCAGGACGGCATGCTTGTTGTACTCCTTCCACTTGCCGTTCTTCCGCTTCCGACCGGACAGCCTTTCCAGAATACGTTGAAATATGTTTCCCATACTCAAAGCCTCTGTTGACCCAAAATGCGTACCACGTTGGGAAGGCGTCTCTCTGCGTCTGTAGCGACTTTGAGGTAACGGTATGTGGTGAATAACTCCCCAGAGGTGCAAAATGCACCAGCGGGCCCTCAGGTTTCTTCCTTAACAATCCGTTTCGGATCCACCTGGAGTTTTGTCATTTGCGCTTCAAGGGCGTCCATCATGGGTGGAGGACCGCAGAGGTAGAAAATTCTGTTCAGGTCGGGTATCTGGTCTTTCAGAAATTCTTCTGTGATCAAGCCGTGCGCATAGCCTGGGACATTTTCCTCAGAAAGAATATTCACGAAATTTCTCCCCAGGAGACGGTCAAATTCTTCTTTAAGGATAATATCCGCTTTGGTCTTGTTTGCGAAAATGAGCTTGTTGTCACCGATCTTCCCTTCCGCGGCGAGAGCGCGAAGGATGCAGATAAAAGGCGTAACGCCTGCGCCTCCTGCGATAAACACGCCCTCACCTTTGTATTCGATAGCTCCAAACACGTCGTTGAGAATAAGCGTATCGCCGGACGACAACGATCTCAGTTCATTGGTGACGCCATTGCGGGAAGGATACGTTTTGATGGTGAATTCAAGATAGTCGTGCGAAGGCAGGCTGGTAAACGTAAACGGCCTTCCCTCCTTCTCCCACCCCGGCTTATCGAGGAAGATTTCCGTAGCCTGACCCGGTGTAAAGGTTAGATCAGAAGGCTTTTCCGTGCGAATTTGAAGTACGTCGTGAGTGATAAACCGAATAGACGTGATAGTGACTTTGAAGCGGCTCATGGTTTTACAGTTTGTTTGCGTATTGTCTTGGATGCAATTGATGCAAAATAGTTAACGAGGATACTGCTTTTTGCTTTTTTCCCCGCAGAGACGCCAGGATGCAGGAGTATTCCAGGCGAGGGGAAGATGGTACAGTATCCTTGTAACTCTCCCTTGATTTGAGTATCTAATGGAGAACAACAAGACAATCCCATGGGAGTGCTTCCGTTGGAAAAGGCGTCGTCGCCGCGCCTGAAGGATAAAGTCGGTGTG
>QGUY01000028.1 GCA_003242315.1 Bacteroidota bacterium | reverse complement strand
AAAACGGACATCGGGATCTAGGACGGTTTCCTGGGCTCGGAAACGGTACTAAGAACTTCATTACGCACGGGATCACCGGCGACGTGGCGGTAGTGATAGCGCGAACAGGTGAAAAGCGCGACTCCCATGGGATGACAGCTTTCATCGTGGAAAGGGGCGCTCCCGGGTTTCAGGCCGGAAGGAAGGAGAACAAGCTTGGTATGCGAGCCTCTGAGACCGCCGAGATGATCTTTCAGGACTGCCGCGTTTACGAGTCGCAGCGATTGGGCGACGAAGGTGAGGGATTTATCCAGGCGCTGAAAATCCTGGACGGCGGCAGGATATCCATTGCGGCCCTGAGTCTCGGCATAGCTGTGGGTGCTTTTGACGCTGCGTTGAAGTATTCGAAAGAGCGGCATCAATTCGATAAGCCAATCTCAACCTTTCAGGGCATCTCCTTTAAGCTGGCCGACATGGCCACGCGCATCGAGGCAGCTCGTCTTCTTACGTTCCGGGCCGCCTGGCTGAAAAACACAGGGCAACCGGTGTCGAAAGCCTCCGCCATGGCCAAGCTTCACGCCTCCGAAACAGCTGTAGCCATTGCCAATGAGGCGGTACAAATATTTGGTGGATACGGTTATACCAAAGACTTCCCGGTCGAAAAGTTCTATCGCGACGCCAAGCTCTGCACGATTGGCGAAGGGACGTCGGAGATTCAGAAGATTGTGATTGCGAGGGAGGTGATCGGCAAGAGAGGGGATTGATTTGTGATTCGTGATTTGTGATTCGTGATTCGCATTGCCTGCCCGCGCCCCCCTAAAGGGGTCCAACCCGCGCCGCGGTTCGTCGTGCGCGTGGGCTCCCTTTAGGGAACTGAAGGGCGTGCGGCGGGTGGGAGATGATTGATTTGTGATTTGTGATGCGAGTCTCGAACTCCGTGCCCAAAAAAAGCGTTACCAATTGGGGTTTTCCCAGGAAAAGGCTATATTTGCACCCCTTAAACAGTAAAGGCGAAAGAGTAAAGGTATACTATGATCGTTGTCAATATAAAGGAAAACGAGTCGATTGACAAAGCGCTGAAGCGTTTCAAGAAGAAGTTTGAAAAGACTGGCATTTTGAAGGAATTGCGGGCGCGCACCGCGTACGAAAAGCCTTCTGTTCGGCGCAGGAATGAAGTGATCCGCGCCATCTATCGCGAAAAACAACGGCAGAAGGCCGCGAGCTGATCGCGCGTCGCCCCGAATGGCATATAGGTTCCCTTCGCACTTTTACGGAGGGGATTATTTTTTTACATTAGCTACTAACGGGGGCGAGCGCAGTTATGAGAGAATCCTTTCTAAAGTACCTGAGGTATGAAAAGCGGGTAAGCCCCCATACCCTGACAGCATACCAGAACGACCTCAGCCAATTCGAAAAATTTCTGTCCGACACCTTTCCGGAGGAATCCCTTGAGCGTGCGGAGCATAACGTGATCCGATCCTGGATCGTTGACCTCGTCGATAAGGGGATGGATGCGGCCACGATCAATCGCAAGATTGCGTGCCTGCGGACCTTCTACAAGTTCCTGCGCGTACACGGGTCATTGAAGAATGATCCCATGTCGCGGATCAGGGTACTGAAAACCCGGAGGCGACTTCCCGACTTTGTTCGTGAAGAAAACATAAAACTGGTGCTCGAAGCGCCGAACAAGGCGCACGAGGAGAACGCCGAAACAAAGGCCGCAAAAAAATCAGAAAGCCCTTTTAGTCTGAAGAGAAAACAGCTCGTTGTAGAGCTGTTGTACGGTACCGGTATGCGTCTGTCAGAGTTGATCGGACTAAAGGAAACGGATATTGATCTCAAAAATTGTGTCATCAAAGTTTTAGGGAAAAGAAACAAGGAAAGGATAATCCCTTTCCCTCAAAGTCTCGTATCCCTTATTAGCGAATACCGTAAACTAAAACAGGAGGCCATTCGCGGTACCGCTGTCGATCGTCTGATCGTCACGGATAACGGGGTGGCTGCGTATCCTATGATGATCTACCGGATTGTAAGAGAATGCTTGCAGGAGTCGGGTTCAAAGCGAAAAAGTCCGCACATTCTGCGTCACACCTATGCCACGCACCTCCTCGACAGGGGCGCTGAAATTAATGCTGTCAAAGATCTCCTCGGTCACAGCAGCCTTGCAGCCACCCAGGTGTACACGCACAACTCCATGGAAAAACTCAGGAGGATTTACGAACAGGCACATCCAAAAGCCTGATTATGTTGATAGATAATTAGCCGATATGCCTATGTAACACATGTACAGAGGCCGGACGCAAACCGGCAAGTTGTTTAATCCTTCACTAAATTTTTGATTATGAAGTTACAGGTTCATTCAATCCACTTCGATGCAGACCGCAAGCTGATTGATTTCATCCAGAAAAAGCTGGATAAGCTCGACCGGTTCTACGACCGGGTGATTGACGGAGAGGTTTTTCTGCGTCTTAACAATGAAGGTATAGACAACAAGACGGTGGAAGTCAAGCTCAATGTTCCGGGTGATCGTCTTTTCGTAACCGAAAAAGCCCGGACGTTCGAAGCCGCAACGGACCTCGCTGTGGATACGTTGAGTACACAGCTGAAACGTTTCAAGGCAAAACTTCAGCGCGTATAGCTTTTAAACGCAGGTGCAGATGCAGACGCAGTGACAGTGGCATTGTAAGAGCTGCGTCTGCGTCTGCAACTGTTACTTAGGAAAGAGGTTCGCGTCGATATTGGGAATAACCTTCAGCGCGTTCTTGTAGTAAATCTTCTTCAGCACCTCATCGGGCAGATCAAGGCCATACATTCTCCAGAACGCGTGATAACGCTTGTGATAGGGAAAGTAATCGTCCGCGGTTTCAAGCACCCTGAAATACGTTTGATACTCTTCCGGCACCCATGAATCTTTTCCGAACATAACGCGATCCTGGTACTTGATGAGGAACTCGCGCGCAAAACGCGGCTGACGTCCAAGCTCAGCAATGACGGCGCCTATCTCAGTATACATATTCGGAAACTGATCCATCAGCTCTCCGAGCTTTTGCAGGTTGTTGCCGTACCATCCGAGGTGCGCGTTGATGAAGATCGTGCGGGGATGGCGACGGAAGACGTTGTGCTGTTCGTTGATGATCGTCTGCCATGGCGCAGGGTCAGTGTCGCTGCGTTTCCTTCCCGGACGGGTTTTCAATTCCAGCCATCGTTCATTGTTTGCATCCATGGGATCCCAGAAAGGCTTCGGATCAGCGGAGTGGATCAATACGGGAATGCCAAGCTCACCGCACTTGTCCCACACAGGGGCTATGCGCGGATCATCAATTTTAATGCGATTTCCTTTGCTGTCGCGATCAAACATCCCGAGGCTCTTATAGATTTTCAATCCGGACGCACCCATCTTCACATCCTCTTCAAGCTGCTTTACGGTACGCGTTGCCCATTGCGGGTCGTCTATCCCTTCGAAGCTGATGTTCGTGAACACAATAAACCTTCCGGGATACTTCTTCGCGTTTTCCAGCGAACGCCGTAAATGGTCACTGTCGCCACGCCCGCGGCCGCTGAGGTTGACCATGACCTTCATGTTGAGTTTGTCCATTTCGGCCACCAAACCGGAAAGGTCGCCACTGGCCATACCGAACTGGTGGTTATGAACATCGATGAAAGGATACTTCGCCCGGGTAAGAACGTGTTCAGGGACTACCAGCGTGGACGGTGGATCGTACTCTTCAAAGTCCATTCGCTGGCCCAGCACCGGCTGGACCAACCATATTGCAAGTACAAGAGCGGTCAGACGTGTATGCATGGGGTTAATTTTTCTGAAAAATAGAAATTATCCGGCGGCAGCTTATCGAAAAAAGGTGTGCGGGAAAAAGGGTATTTGACTGGTCGTTATTTATACGAACGCCCCTGGTTTTACGCTGCTGATTAAAACCGTTAACTTGTGGCATAACCGCCAAACACAATGCAAAAGTCATCTCTGACACTTTTTTTGATGCTGTGGCTTCCAGCCCTACTTTTTGGGCAGTCCGAACCACTCGCCGGCGCTAAACAAAAGATCGAAGCCGGCGACTTCGCAGGCGCCCGGGCCCTGCTGAACACGGTACTCCAGAGCGATCCGAAAAATCGCGCAGCCCTGACCTTACGCGCCGAGGCCCGCATGGGGCAGGAGGATCACTACGGGGCTATTGCGGATCTTACGTATGCGCTGGAACTTGATTCGTCAGACCACCGTGCGCTGAACCTGCGTGGCGAAGCCAAGATGCTGCTCGGCGATGATGAGGGTGCAATTAATGATTTTGACAAGGCTATCCGCCTGAACCCGAAGTTCGCCGACGCCTATACTAATCGTGGGCTGGCGAAATACAACATCGAAGACCTTCAGGGCGCCTATTTCGATTTTTCCAAAGCACTCGACCTTGGACCGCCTGATGCCGATAAGTATTTCAATCGCGGGCTCCTCAAAGCTGAACTCGGCGAATATGTCAGCGCCATTGACGATTACACGAAAGCCATCGAACTGGATAAGGAGGACGCGTCGCTGTATAACTATCGCGGCGTAGCGTATTATGCCGCTGGCAATTTCAAGGAAGCAATAGCGGACTACGACATGGCCATCAAACTGGACCCGGAGGATCCGCTCAAATATGAAAATCGGGGCCTTGCGCGCAGCGCTTTGGAAGATTATGAAGGCGCCCTCGCGGATTACACGAGGGCAATTGAACTGGATCCCGAAGAACCGGATACCTACAATCTCCGGGGTGTGATCAAGTTCAACCTGGAGGATCACGACGGTGCCATTGCCGACTACACGAAGGCCATCGAAATTGACGACACGAATCCGGTTTATTATGACAATCGTGCGCTGAGCCGTATGGAAAAAGAAGACTACCAGGGAGCGCTGGAAGATTACACTACTTCAATCGAGCTCTATCCGCAGGACCCCGAAACTTACTATCAACGCGCTCTCGTCAAAATTGCGATGAACAACCAGTATGACGCCTGCCTGGATTTGAAGCAAGCCGATATGCGGGGCTCAGTTGAAGCCAAAGCCCTGCTTAAGAAGCACTGCAAATAGCCCAGACGTTCGTCAACGTTTCAGCACAATGGCGCCCGCAATCAGATCGTGAAGGGCTTGCTTGCGTCGTGTAAATGCTGCGGCGATGTACCCCAACAGCAATGAGGCAGTCGATAGCAGTTTTGACGCATTCCGAATTAGGGATTTCGACAAACTCAATCGTCCGCCCTCCGCATCCGTTACCTTAAGTTCCAGCGCAAGCTTGCCCAACGAACCCTGATGGCGTGAAGCCTCCATTGTGGCATAGTACAGTATCGCCACCACGACAAGCACGAGTAGTGACACATCGGGTGACGTCACCTCCTGGAAAAACGTCGGCCCCTGCACTGGTGCATCCGGGTCAAAGGCATCGGGAGGAGAGAGAGAATCGTACAACGGGATAATGACCAGGAGATACAGTACGGAGAGGACAATGGAATCGATTACAAAGGCCACCACGCGCAGCCAAAAGCCTGCATAGTCGTCGCTCATAAGTTTAGGTTAAGTAGTATCTAAAGGTAATAAATCAGCGCGCGCCATCCTCAAGCCCGCGTGCCTAATTATTTGGTACATGGCTGGAGACCGAACTTTTTGGCCGAAACGCTATTAGATAAACATTTTGTTGGCGAATTTCCCGTTTTATTCAGTTGGTGGGACCATGCACGGGAAAGCGCCTGATAAGTCACAACAGTATTTCATCGCCATTATACCGCCCTCGCCGGTTTACGAGGAAGCGTTGCAGCTGAAAGAGTATTTCCGCGATACCTACAACAGCAAGGCATCTCTTAACTCACCCCCACACGTCACCCTTCACATGCCTTTCAGGATGAAGGAGAAAAAAGAAGCGGAGCTTGTCCAAAAGCTGACGCTCTTTGCGGAAGACCGGCAAAGCTTCCACCTGACGTTGCGCAACTTTTCATGCTTTTCACCAAAGGTCATCTTCATAGACGTAGAAACTAATCCGGCGCTGCATGCGCTGCAGCAGGACCTTCACCGGTATTGCAAGACACAGCTAAACTTGTACAACGCCACGTACAAAGAACAGCCGTTCTACCCACATCTGACATTGGCTTTCCGCGACCTGAAGAAACCGAACTTTGAAAAAGCCTGGCAGGAGTTTCGCGATAAGGAGTACCGCGCGGACTTTGAAGTCGACAGCATTACGCTGCTAAAGCATACCGGCAAGCTGTGGAAACCCTTTACGAGCTTTCCACTCGCAGCACGAATATCACAAATGAAGTAATCCGCACGCGATTAGTTCCAGATTCCTGCGCCCCTAGCGGCGCCCGTGTCCTCCTTCCACAATTGGCGTCTCGCACAATCAATTGACCCCCTATAATCCGTCCTGACGGACAAGAAACATCTGAGTTTCTCCGTGCCCCGTCGTGGAGAATTAACACGGTTAAAACCTATTCACAAAAACTCCCCTCCGCAACCCACCACTTCTTCACATCGTGAGGAACACCGTGCCGTACAAGAGGATCATTGTTTATCAGCTCGAGTGAATCGCTGCGGAGTACAAGTATACCCCCGCGCGCACTAGAGAATATTCCCTCTGAAATGATCTCCCCCGACTTGCTGAGATCATCGATGTAACGTCTGTGGTCATCGGCAATATCAGACGGAATGCTGGCCTGATGAAACCGCACCCATGTGTAGGTGACCATTCGCGCGTCTGATTTGCCGCCACATACCTGCCCGGCTACGGGCTCAAACGGAAACACTTCGAGCTTCCATCGTTCAGCCCTTATGCCTGGATCTGTCGACAGCCATTCACGTACTACCGTGGTATCCCCGGAATTCATGATAAACACGCCACCGCCACCGTCGAATGGTCCGGCTACGAGCAGCTTGCCCTCCTGCGCCAAACGGTCGATGTTGGCCAAATGGCCTTCCATGAGTTTCCTGACTTCCTCTTCCGGCAAGACCGTTCTGTCCGGGTTTGTATTCAGTATCACATAACAGTAACGCTGCGCGACAACAGGTACGGTCGCGCTGAGCGTAACGATCAGTAGAATGACAAGAAACCTGAGTGCCCTCATTTCACCAACTTACTCAAATTGATAACACAGTGCCTGATTTTCTTCGATCAACATTCTGAAACGGAAAATTGAGCAACTGACCCGGCAGTACTGCAGACGAAAGTATCGATTCGTTGTGGAATAAGCGTGGAAATTGGTTTACACGCCCGAAAGCCAGACACCCAGGATTAGTAGAGTTTAAACCGGATATTCTCCGGTTTTGTTATAAATTCGATCCTCTAATGTATCACACCGCGAAATGCGGGAATCCAAAAAACAACTCACTATGAAAGCGTTCATGAAAATTTACTTTCTCGCTTTGGCCTTCATTGCAGCCGCAAGCATTTCCTGCTCGACAAAGAAGAATACAGCAACAGCCCAGATCCAGAGTGCGAGTGGAAGCACCCTCACCGGGGAGGCGATCTTTGAAGAAACCAGCGATGGCGTAAAGATGACGCTGAAAGTACAGGGCGCTAAGCCGGGTACACATGCTGTGCACCTGCACGAGAACGGCGACTGCAGCGCGCCAGATGCAACATCCGCGGGCCCGCACTGGAATCCTATGAACCATCCCCATGGCAATCGTTCGGAAGGTGGCGAATTCCATGCCGGCGACATTGACAACCTCGAAGTGGGTGAAGACGGTACCGGTACACTGGAAATAGTTGCCAAAGACTGGACCATCGGAACAGGAACGGCATCCGACATCATTGGCAAGGCAGTTATCATTCATGCCGATCCTGACGACTTCGTGTCGCAGCCTGCAGGAAATGCAGGAGCACGGGAGGGGTGCGGGGTTATCGTGAAGGGATAAACGTTGCCCACTCGGGAATATCCAACGAGGAGAACCGATCCTCCGCTCGTAACTTTTCCCGAGTCGCTCACACCACGTATTACCGCAGGTTTTCCCTGTGGACAGAAGGACTCCGCACTTGTCAAATATTTTCCGCGTGACGTGCGCAATTTCCTTAGTACTTTCCTGCCATGAATGGGAAACTGTTGGCACTGTCGCTGCTCCTTCTCGGAGCGTATTGCTCAGCGAACGGTCAATCCGCCTCGAACGACTCTTCGCTGCTGCTGAATCCTGTGATCGTAAGAGCTTATCAGCATGAGCGGGCACTGCTTGAAGTTCCCGCTTCCGTGAGCGTAATCACTGAATCGGACTTCGAGCGCTTTAACAATGCCTCGCTGCTTCCGGTGATCAACGCCGTACCGGGTGTAAGAATGGAGGAACGGTCACCGGGTAGTTACCGGTTATCCGTCCGTGGCAGCACGCTGCGTTCACCTTTCGGGCTCCGAAATGTAAAGGTCTATTGGAATGGTCTGCCCTTCACCGATCCGGGAGGGAACACCTATATCAACCTCCTCGACTTCGGTTCACTGCAAGCCGCTGAAATCATCAAAGGTCCCGGCGGAAGTCTCTACGGCGCGGGTACCGGAGGCGTGTTGCTGATGCAGAGTGAAGCCCCTGTTGAAGATGATGGAAGTGCTCTCCTTTTTTCGGCTACGGTGGGAAGCTTCGGTTCGCTGCGCTATACCGGCGAAGCACGCACGAATCAGGAGGGCATTGACCTTGCCGTGCGTTACGCCCATCAGCACTCCGACGGCTGGCGCGAGCAAACCGCAATGGGCCGTGATGCTATCCAGATACTGGGAACATTCAGACCTTCGACGTCACGGACGGTCGACTTAAATGTTGTGTACTCAGACCTTACCTACGAGACGCCGGGTGGTCTTACCGAAGCAGAGTTTAAAGCGAATCCCAGGCAGGCGCGACCTTCGGCTGGACCAAATCCGGGTGCTGTCGAACAACACGCTGCGGTGTTCAACAAGACGTTCTATTCCGGAGTCTCCCATCATTACCGGTGGAACTCAAGATGGTCCAATAGCATTGGCGTTTATGGATCATTTTCCCAGTTTGATAACTCCGCCATTCGCAATTACGAGCGACGGAGAGAGCTCAGTATTGGCGGGAGAACCAACACAAGCTTCGCCTTCCGCGGCGGTAAGCTCGACTTCGGGGCGGAGTTCCAGCACGGCTTCTCATCCATTGGAGTGTACGACAACAATCAGGGACAATCGGGTGCCATTCAAAACGATGATGAGATTGTATCATCTGCAGCATTCGTCTTTTCCCAGATCGAATTTTTCCTGCCTCACGATTTCTTTCTCACCGCAGGCGGGAGTGTAAACCTTGTCGATGTGCGCTACCAACGCCTGTCGGACGTTCCGCCGTTCTCACGGCACAGGGACTTCGATCCCGTATTCTCTCCACGCATCGCGCTACTTAAAAAAATCAGCGACAACATATCTGTTCATGCAAGTGTCAGCAAAGGATTTTCGCCTCCCACTGTCGCAGAGTTGTATCCTTCCACATCAACGTTCAACGACCAGATCAATCCGGAAGAAGGCACGAACTACGAGTTGGGTGTTCGTGGCAGGCTGTTGAACAACAGTCTGATGTTTGATATCGTAGGTTACGATTTCCGACTCGACGAAACTATCGTTGTCCGTCGTACAGACGACGATGCTGACTATTTCGTAAACGCGGGAAAAACAACACAAAGAGGTATGGAAGTCGCGCTCAGCTGGCAATCCCTTACGATGGGTACCAAGGTCTCCATAACCCCCTGGCTATCCTACACGTTGAATCGCTATCGTTTTTCCGAGTATATCCAGGATGTTAACGATTACAGCGGCAATAAACTTACTGGCGTAGCGCCAAACATCCTGGTGGGCGGAATTACTGCTGATTTAGGGCGCTCGTGGCTGATCAATGTCAACTGCACGTATACCGACCGCATTCCGCTGAATGACGCCAACTCGGCATTTGCCGATCCTTATACATTGCTCGGCGCCAGGGTTGAATACCGTTTTCGTGCGGGTAACAACTTCCCTCTTCAGGTCTTCGCAGGCGCAGAGAATATTCTTGATGAAACGTATAGCCTGGGTCACGACCTGAACGCATTCGGCAATCGCTTTTACAATCCCGCTCCTCCCCTGACAATCTTTGCAGGTGTGAAGGGCAGCCTGAATTTCTCACCGCGGCAACAGTGAGTTCCATTCCTGAACCGGTGGTCCGTGGCGTTAACGAAGCCCTGCAAAGCCAGGGTATTGCATCGGGTTCGTTTCGCTTCACTGCCACAGGAGGTGGATGCATCAACAACGGAGGGCGCCTTCAAACCGGCCACGGTAGTTACTTTCTGAAATGGAATTACGCACGACGCTTCCCGGGAATGTTCGATGCCGAAGCAAAAGGACTCACGCTGTTGTTCGACGCACATGCTATCCGGATTCCTGCCGTCGTTGGTACGGACGTGCGTGACGACTACCAGTTCATTCTCATGGAATTCATTGCACCAGCGGCAAGAAGTCGCAACTACTGGCAAGCACTGGGCAGGCAGCTGGCAGCGCTTCATAGCGTGTCGTGGGATCAGTTCGGACTGGATCACAACAACTACATCGGTTCACTAGCACAGAACAATACGCCAGCTCGGGAATGGATTTCATTTTTTATCGAACGACGTCTTGAACCTCAACTGAAATTCGGTGTCGATGCGGGAAGAATTGGCAAGGACGTAGTCACTCAATTTGAGATACTCTATCGGAAGCTTCCGGACATTCTTTGCGTGGAGAAGCCGTCGCTTGTTCACGGCGATTTGTGGAGTGGCAATGTTATCGTCGACGACTCAGGTGAGCCGTGCCTTATCGATCCGGCTGTTTACTATGGTCATCGGGAAGTCGACCTTGCCATGACGGAACTGTTCGGAGGATTTGAACGGAGTTTTTACGACGCTTACGAAGAGGCGTTTCCAACGCAACCAGGCCTTGAGGAACGACTCGACATTTACAAGCTTTACCCACTGCTCGTACACGTCAACCTTTTCGGTGGCGGCTATCTGGGTGAGGTTCGCAGTATTCTCCGTCGGTTTGTCTGAATGCTCAGGCAAGCACTCGCGAGAGGTTATTCATGATGACCTCGGCGTGAACGCGTGAATTTTCTATAAACCACTTGTTGGTTTTCAGACCTCCGCACACGACGCCCGCGAGGTAGAGTCCGGGAACATTGGTTTCCATCGTTGACTCGTCGTATACCGGCGTGTGATATTCATCGTCATGAAACTGGATGCCGCAGCGTTCCATGAATTCAAACGGCGGCTGATATCCAGTCATCGCCAGCACGAAGTCATTTTCGATGGTGAGCTCGCCTTGCGGAGTGCGGATGATCACGGCATCCTCCGTTATTCTGAGCACTTCTGAATTGAAGTACGCCTTAATCGATCCTTCCTTGATGCGATTTTCTATATCAGGCCTTACCCAATACTTGACAGTATCGCGGATTGCAGACTCGCGGATGACCATGGTCACGTCAGCGCCTTTTCTGTATGTCTCCAGCGCAACGTCCACAGCGGAATTAGCCGCGCCAACGACAACAACGCGCTGCAGGTAATATGGATGTGGCTCGTCGTAGTAGTGTTTTACCTTGGGGAGGTCTTCACCCGGAACGTTAAGCAGGAAAGGAAGGTCGTAAAATCCCAACGCAAGAACCACCGCGCGCGTGTGGTACTTTCCTTTGATCGTTTCTATTTCGAAAGTATCGCCAACTTTCCTTACTGTATCAACGCGTTCGTAAAGCCGGACGTTAAGTTCCCACGAGGAGCAAACACGTCGGTAGTATTCCAGCGCTTCAAAACGGTTCGGCTTTGGCTGGTGCGAAATAAATGGCACATTCCCGATCTCGAGCCGCTCCGAAGTAGAGAAGAACATCATGTTGAGCGGATAGTTATACAGGGAGTTGACCAGGCATCCTTTTTCCAGGATGAGGTAATCCAGCCCAGCCTTTTTGGCTTCTATTCCGCACGCAAGACCAATGGGCCCCGCTCCGATTATTATGACATCATACATTTTCATCACTCAGTGTGTTCGTATTTCCGGGGCAACTCGGGGATCGTTGGCCTAAAAATACGACTTGTATACGTATGCAACCGTTTCCGTACAATAATACCCCGGTAGCGAAAAAGGGTCTATCTTTAGTAACTCATCTGCAACATACGCCTATGAAACGAATAACCTGCGGGCTTTTGTTCGCGCTGACCATTGGTATATGTCTTCCGGGTGCGGGCCAGGACCTCGCGGAGACAGCGAAGGCATTTATGGCGCTGCTCACCGCGGAACAACTCGAAAAGGCGACTTTCCCCGTCGATACCGACGAACGGACGGACTGGACCTTCGTCCCCAGGGCGAGAAAGGGCATTCCCTTCAAGCAACTGAACCCAAAACAGCGCGAGGCTGCCCTCAATCTTTTGCGGGCCTCGCTCAGTCAGCAGGGTTATACAAAGGCTACCGAAATCATGGCGCACGAAAACATTCTGCGCGAATTGGAAGGACGGGGGCCAAACGATACATATCGTGATCCCGAAAACTATTACGTCAGCATCTTCGGAACGCCGTCATCGAAGGGGCCGTGGGGCTGGCGTCTTGAGGGGCACCACGTCGCCCTCAACTTCTTTTCAATCGACGGCACATTGGTGTCATCTACGCCTTCGGGGTTTGGATCGAATCCGGCCACCGTACCCCGCGGACCGCAGACAGGAAAACAGATCCTCAAACTGGAGAGTGACCTCGGTTTTCAGCTTGTGAATTCATTAACAGCCGCTCAGCTTAAGGTTGCGAAGTTTTCCGACACGGCGCCGTACGAAATGTTTACGCTTGGCGAACGAGAAGCTACCCCACTTGAACCGAAAGGTCTTTCCTATCGCGAAATGACGTCGGCACAGCAAAAGATGTTGTTGAGCTTGCTGGATGTCTATGTAAGAAACTACGCTTTTGGATTTTCAAACCGTCTGATGAAAAAAATTCAGGATGCTGGTATCGAAAACCTGTATTTCGCATGGGCGGGAAGCCTGCAACCGGGTGCCGGACATTACTATCGCATACAGGGTCCGATGCTTCTGATCGAATTTGACAACACGCAAAACAACGCCAACCACATACATACTGCTGTTCGCGATCTGACAGACGATTTCGCGTACGATATTCTTAAGGAACATTACGCCCGCGATCACAACAACAAGTGAGTCTCAGATCTGTGAGATCGGCATGGGTTCGAGAAACACTCTGATGATCTTCGAAACCGTGTTCGCGTATTGGGGATCTTTCGACATTGCCGCCCAATCAGGATGTGCGATGAATGCCTGCCAGTTTTTATCGCGTTCCTCCATATCGCGGAAGACGAGCATGTATTGAAGACATGGCATATCAGGGCCGGAAATTGTTTCACCAAAGAACACCGCGTTTAGGCCCGTCTTCCGGAAGATTTCGATTTCCCCTTCATTGAACATCCTGACCTTGCGCGTCACAGCGTCGTCGCTGTATCCTTCGTAAATTCTCAGTTCAAAGATGCGGTCGCCCCCGGACGGAACAACGAGAGAGGGCAGACCAGCGAACGCTTCAAGGAGTGAAGTCTTGTACCGGAAGTAAACAGCGTTGGGAAGCTTGTTGTATGCCTCGCTGTCTTTGCGATACGTATCATCACGGCTCAACGCCTCCCGCACCCGCCCGTAGTCACTTATGGATGCGTAGGGGATGAGCACATAGATTTTCGGTGGTTCACTCTTACCTGATTCGCGAAAGACGCCAACATTCGACACGCCATTGCGGTTGAGTGCTGGAATCAGCGCCTTGCCCAGGTAGTCTTCAATATGGCGAAGTGAGCCCATCGTAAGTTCGTATACCCTTAGCTCATAAATCTGACGATTGGACGATTGCGCGAAAGAAAACTTAAGGCTGCCAGCGACGATAACAGCCAGGGCGACGAGTTTGTATTTCATGAATGAAGTGTTTCAACGAAAGGTTCTCAAAATTTATTCATTCGTCCAATGCGGACCAAACCTTTCGTCAAATAGACACTACGATCCTCTTCTCTCTGTACTCCACTCCAGCGTATTGATCATATGCATGATGTCCTTTTTCACATACTCAATGGCGGGGGCCAGGGAATCGTTCTGGACTTTGGTATTGAAATAGAGGGCGCCGCGGAGGAAATGTCGTGTAGAGTCTGTTACTGTGAATTGGAACTGGCTGGGCACCTCGCCTTCAATTTCCTCGATGATGGCGGTTTTCCCGGAAGGTGTGCTTACCAAAACTTCGTCGATTGCGTATGCTTTGATCTGGTGCTTCGATGTGAGCCGGTAAGAATCATCCACATACTCCTTCAGCAGTTCCAGGTTGTTCTTCACGGGCTTGTAGGTGATGTGCACCGTCGCCTTCATCAGCGGATAGTACACTTCAATCCATTCTGGATCACTGATGTATGATGTATCCTTGAGGATCTTCGCATGCTTTGAGTATTCGAACCAATAGGGCAGGGTATCGGGCATGCCGTGATAGGCAGGTTCAGGAAGATCAAGTCGATTGTAACCAATGGGCTTCGGCACATAGGTACGCTGACAGGAGAACGCGAGACACGCAAATGTCAGGAGCATCGCGCACAAGGTGAATGGACTGTGGTTAAGATTCTTCATGTTCATTGATATGGACCCTTACGCGCTTAATCCTTCTTTTGTCGACCGCCTCAATAGTAAACGTAAACTGCTTGAAGGTAATTTTCTTGCCCACGTTTGGCAAGTCGTTCGTCAGCTCGAGAATGAGACCTGCCAGCGATTCGCTTTCACCTCTTACTTCATCAAATATGCTACCATCCACTTCCAGCGTCTTGCAAAGGTCATGTAATAGTGTCTTTCCCTCAAAGACGTAGGTGTGTTCATCGATTTGACGGAATCCCGTGGCTTCTTCATCGAATTCATCGTTGATTTCACCAATGATTTCCTCGATGATATCCTCCAGGGTGATAAGTCCAACCGTGCCGCCGTATTCGTCGACGACCATCGCAATATGAACACGTTTTTCCTGGAAATCCTTCAGCAGTGAATCGATCTTTTTGTTTTCGGGAACAAAAAATCCCGGACGCAGAAGATTCTGCCATCTGAAATTCTCGTCTTCCTCTGTGAAAGGAAGCAGATCCTTGATATACAGGATACCCTCGATATGATCGATGGTGTCGCGATATGCAGGCATGCGGGAGAATCCCGTCTTGTTGATGTAGTCCATCAACTCATGGAAATTCATCGCAACGTCTACCGCTGCGATGTCAATGCGCGAGCGCATAACCTGGCGAACCGTGAGGGTTCCGAAGCCTTCAATTCCCTTGAGGAAATCCGGTTCCTCGCCGTTAATTCCGTTGGAAGACTGTGCGCGTGCCGGCATCACCTGCTCTTGCAGGCGTTGCTCAGCAGCACGGTCCATACCGGACAGGGCTACCGCCAGAGGCTTGCAGGCACTCAGCGCAAACTTCCAGAACGGAAGCATAATGCGGATAAGTCGCGTTCGATACCGTGCTGCAACTGCGCGTGGCGTCAGGTCGCCAAAGGCCACAAGCGCGAATGTTGTGACAATGACGATGACGAGAATCGTAATACTGCGCGCATGTGCTTCTCCGTAGGGCGTCCAGAGTATGCCTGCACAAAGGGTAACCACAGCGATGACCAGCGCATGCCGGACAATCCGTATCGTTGCCGGCAGAAGCGTTGCGTCCTTCAGGTTCGTGGAACTTCCGTTGCGCTTGCTTCCTTCGTCCTGCAACAGCGCGGTTTCCGAAGCGGTTATCAGGGCGGACAATCCAAGCAACAGCAGAGCTGTAATGCCCAGAATGTAAATCAGGCCGGTACCTGAACTAGCCAGAAGGTATAACGCGTAACTGGGAGGTTCGTCCAAAGCGGAATGACATTGGTACTACAATCAGAACGGCAGGTCGTCCGTACTGCTGGTGTCGACAGGCGCCCGATACGGCTCCTGACTACGATCAGGGATCACTGAACTGCCCATGTCTGTCGGGGCGCTACCCTGCCGCGTTGAGAGCATCGTCATGTTATCGGCCACCACTTCCGTGGTGTAACGGGTAATACCATCCTTTTCCCAGGACCTTGTGCGAAGTTTGCCTTCAACATAAATCATATCGCCCTTATGCAGGTAACGCTGTGCGATTTCAGCGAGCCCACGCCACAACACAATGTTGTGCCATTCTGTGGTTTCTCTTTTTTCGCCAGTTGTACGGTCCTTATAAGTTTCAGAGGTTGCCAGGCTGAAGTTTGCCACGGCGACCCCACTCTCCAGATTTCTTACTTCAGGGTCTTTTCCGAGCCGACCCACCAAGATTACTCTGTTTACTCCTGACATATAATTGGATTTACTTGATATCGGAAGAACGTCTCGGATAGCTATCGGGTTCGATTCCGATGGCAATCCGGTTAGGGTAAAAGTACCAAAGTTAGGGGTAACTATAAAATTTTCCGGTCGGCCAGAAAACGGCTTATGAGCACCGGCTTTGGGAGGCGTTCCAGGCCTTTTTTCGTGAAAAACGTAAGACCGGTCGGCAGAGCGGCGCGCTTGAATCGCGGTCTGACCACGACAAACCGGGCGTAAATTTCCTGGTGGGTGAGTTTGTGTCTGTAGGTACCCGTTACCTCCAATTCAGCGAGTCGCGCTGCGAGTGGCCGCAACTGTTCATCCTTTTCCAGCACTTTCCTGAGGGTCTGCTGCCTTGAAGTCTCGGCAACGTAAAAGTCGTACAAATTTTGCCAAATGTCCCTGTCGGATCGCTTTCGCATGGCGATGCGGTTCCCGCTCATGAAAACGAAGTAGTAGAAGTATCGCTTGCGCGCAGTTTTCCTGACGTTGCGAACAGGAAGAAGCGCCTGAGCCTGATGTTCCCGGGCGTAACAGGCCGCAGCAAGGGTGCACTCCGCGCATTGCGGCGTCTTTGGCAGGCAGCATAGCGCCCCGAATTCCATGATTCCCTGGTTGTAGGTGCCGGGAAATTCGCGGGGTACCAGTGAGGCGGCGAGCTGGGCGAAAACCTTACGGGACGCCGACTGCGCGATGTCGTGACGAATGCCGAAATATCTTGACAGGACGCGGAACACGTTGCCGTCGACAACGGCTACGGGTTCATCGAAGGCGATGGACGCGATTGCCGCGGCGGTATAGTCGCCAACGCCCGGCAATAGCCGCAACTTTTCATAACTACTCGGAAAGGCGCCGCCATGTTCGTTGACGACAACCTTTGCGCAGCGTATGAGGTTGCGCGCGCGGGTATAGTATCCAAGCCCTTGCCAATGTCGCAGTACTTCTTCTTCCGGTGCCGAGGCCAGCGCATAAACGGATGGATAGTGCGAGACAAACCGCAGGTAGTAGGGCAATCCCTGGGCCACACGGGTTTGCTGGAGGATTACTTCTGACAACCAAATGCGATAGGGATCGCGGGTTTCGCGCCACGGGAGTTTTCTATGGTTCGCATGATACCATTCAACGATTTTTTCGGAGAAATATCGGCTTCCATCCCCTTGATTATCAGTTTTTTTCAATATTGATTTCATAATCGGCGACTGCAAATTAACTTTGCGATCCCTTAATTTTTTCTCAATCATTTAAACTTTTACCAAAAGTGACCAAGGCAGATGTAATTAACGAGATTGCGGAGAAGACCGGTGTTGACAAGGCCGACGTGACGGCGTCTGTGGAAGCCTTCTTTAGCGTTGTCAAGTCGTCGATGGCAAATGGGCACAATATCTACATTCGCGGCTTTGGGAGTTTTGTCAATAAGAAGCGGAAGAAAAAAATAGCCCGAAACATTTCAAGAAACACTGCGCTTGTCATCGACGAGCATTATATACCGAGCTTCAAGCCGGCCAAGATCTTCGTGAACAAGATCAAGACCAGCGAAAAGGTCAAGCAGATGGCTGAGAAGCAGGCTAACCTCAAGGACATGGATGTGGATTGATGTTGCCCATCCTCCCCAATCATGCTGAAAATTCGTATTCTGCTTTTCACCGTCAGCCTGCTGGTGATCTGGCTGCTGTTCATTTTACCCAAACACGTAGTCAGCAACGAAGATCAGGGAGCGCCTGCTGATTCCGCCAGCCAGGTTGCCCACACCGAACCTCCCCAGGAACTCAGATCCGCGATTGCATCCCTCAGGGAAGCCTGGGAGACGTCTGCGGAAAAGGAAAAAAGTGCTATCTTTGCCGACTCTTTGGCAGACCGTTACAAGGAAGCTGGAAGATTTGACAGCGCCGCATGGTTTGCCGCTGAGGCTGCATCGTTCTTCGACACTAAGGAAAGCTGGATTCGGGCTGGCGACAAATATTACGAGGCATATACCTTTGCAGTGGACCCCGCCCGTCAGGAGGAAATGGCCGAGAAGGCGCGCGAGTACTATGGAAAGGTGTTGAATGCCGAACCCTCCAACCTCGACGTCAAGACGCGGATGGCCATGACCTACCTGAGTTCGGAAAATCCGATGCAGGGTATCGCAATGCTGCGGGAAGTGTTAGCGGCCAATCCACAACATCCCGAAGCTTTATTCAACATGGGACTGCTCTCCATTCAGTCGGGACAGTACAGACTCGCCATTGAGCGCTTCGAGATGTTGACAAGGGTGGATTCTACGCACCTTCAGGGACAATTACTCCTGGGCGTTGCGCTCCTGAACGCCGGTGAAAAAGAACGGGCAAAGGCACAGTTTGAAAAGGTAAAAGCCATGGATGGGGATCCTGCCGTACAGGCAGAGGTTGATTCCTATCTCAAGGACCTGAAATAATTTTTGTTCAACGTTCCGCCGCAAGGCGGTTAAACCAAAAAAATTCTATGCCAAGTGGAAAGAAAAGGAAGAAACACAAGATGGCAACCCACAAGCGTAAAAAGCGCCTGAGAAAGAACAGGCATAAGAAGAAGTAAGGGTTTTTAAAGCTGACTTAAACATTTTGGCGTTTTGAGTAATGAACTAATCATCAATGGAACTCAGAACGGATGTCGGATAGCCCTTCTAAAAGATAAGACGCTTGTAGAATTTCACCAGGACGAGGGAGGAAGCAAATTCAGTGTTGGCGATATATACCTTGGATCCGTTAAGAAAGTGGTCCAGGGACTCAATGCTGCCTTCATTGATGTCGGCTACGACAAGGATGCGTTTCTCCATTACCTTGATCTCGGACCGCAATTCAGCTCGCTGCAAAAATTCACGAAGCTGGTGCGCAACCGAAAGATCAATGGTATCAAACTGGAAAAATTTAAGCTTGAATCGGATATAGACAAGCATGGCAAGATCAGCCAGCAATTGGCAAAGGGCCATGTTATCCCGGTTCAAATTGTCAAGGAACCTATCTCCACGAAGGGACCACGACTATCCTGTGAGTTGTCCCTGGCAGGAAGGTACCTGGTACTGGTACCTTTTTCCAATGCCGTAAGCGTATCGAAGAAGATCACCAGCAGCGAGGAGCGCAAGCGCCTCCTCCGGCTGATGCAATCCATCAAACCCGACAACTTCGGGGTCATCATCAGAACGGTGGCGGAAAACAAGGATGTCGCCGAACTGGACCGTGATCTTCGCAATCTGGTGAAGACCTGGGAAGATGGGATAAAGCGCCTCGTCACCGCCAATCCGCGAGACAAGGTCATCGGTGAAATCAGCAAGACCTCGGCCCTGCTCCGCGACCTTCTTAATGAATCGTTCGACAGCATTCAGGTCGACGACAAGAGAATATACGACGAGGTCAAATCGTATATCCGCACCATCGCCCCCGAAAAGGAAAAAATTGTCCGGCTCTACACCGGCAAAGCGAAGATTTTCGAGGCCTTTGGAATCGAGCGACAGATAAAGACCGCGTTCGGTCAGACCGTAAGCCTGCGCGGTGGCGGCTACCTGATCATCGAACACACAGAGGCCCTTCACGTGATCGACGTGAATAGCGGCAACAAATCTAACCGGGAAGAAAGCCAGGAAACCACGGCGCTCTCCGTAAACCTCGAGGCCGCCAAAGAAATTGCCCGACAGCTCAGGCTTCGGGATATGGGTGGTATCATCGTCATCGACTTCATCGACATGAAGAACCCCGAAAACAAGAAGTTGATCTACAAGACGATGAAGGAGGAGATGGCGGATGACAAGGCCAAGTTCACGGTGCTTCCGCTATCCAAGTTCGGCCTCATGCAGATCACCCGCGAACGCGTAAGGCCGCAGATGAACATCACCACCAAGGAGAACTGCCCTACGTGCAATGGCACCGGCAAGATCACCGCTTCAATCCTGGTGTCCGATCAAATAGAAAAGTATATCGAACACCTGATCACCAAACAAAACGAGCGGTATTTGCTGCTCGCATTGCATCCGTACCTCTATGCATACTTCACCCATGGCCTTATCTCCATTCGCATGCGCTGGTATTTCAAATACAAACGCTGGCTGCGGATGGAAAAGGACAGTTCCCTCGCCATCACCGAATTTAAGTTCCTTAATAAGGAGGGCGAGGAAATTCAGCTTGCCTGAGCATTAATCTTCTTTGTCGCAAATAAAAAAAGCCCCGACGCATTGTCGGGGCTTCCTTTTTCAAATCGCCTCAACCCATCATCACCTGATCTTGCAGATCTTTCCGTATGATGTTTTATGCCTTGACTTGAACCTGTAGATGTACATCGACTTCGTCAGGTCACCGCACTCCACTTTGTAACGCTCACCGCGATACACTTTGCCGCAGTACAGCGACTTAACGTGGTTACCATTCATGTCCAGGAGATCCAGCCACACGTCATCATCTTTATCGGCGGTCCATTCAAAACACAGCCTGTCGACGTAAGGATTAGGATATGCCTTACAGATAGGACCATCGGGATCTTCATCGACTTCATCGTCGATGTCTATTCGATCATAGGCCACACACTGTCCGGCCTTGTAACCAACCTTAGGTTTCCAGTCGCTCAGCTCATCCTTACATCCATAGTCGTATGCGCAGATGGTAAACGTTACGGTAAACGAGTCGGGCGTCTTTCCAAAATCATCTATGTCATCAACCTTCAACCCGTACAGGCCTGTGGTCGGATCCTTGCCATACTCCA
The DNA here is from genome assembly GCA_003242315.1 of Bacteroidota bacterium. Taxonomy (GTDB): domain Bacteria; phylum Bacteroidota; class Bacteroidia; order Cytophagales; family Cyclobacteriaceae; genus ZC4RG29. Next base: position 990 of record QGUY01000028.1, on the reverse strand, counting down.
TTTTCCAGCCTTCCGAGTTCGAGTAGTATTTCGGCTTGCCACACGGAATGGCGATCGTCCAGTGTGAGAGTTCATAACGGCATGCACCGTTGGTGTTCACCTGCATGGTGTAGGTCGTACAGTTGCCGTCGCGATCTACGCTGACGACTTCCGTCCACAAGCAATCTTCACAGCTTTCATTTCCGCCACCGGGTTCCTGCGGATTTTCTCCAGGATCATTCGGGTCTTCCCCAGGGTCCTGACCTGGATCTTCGCCATCAGGCTCCTCACCCGGTTCACCGGGTTCTTCTCCAGGCTCCTCTTCATCACTCTTACAGGTAGTAACTACGTATTCACAGGTTTGCGTGCATCCGTCCATGGTTGCCGTCAGCGTAAACGTGGCCGTGCTGCCAGGGCCACCAGCTGTATAGGTCACTGACGATGCTCCGGCACCGGAAGTGATTGTCCACTGGTTGTCTGTGCTCGTAACCGACCACTGATAGCTGTCGGCACCGGCAACAGCCGAATTCAGAATGTTTCCGGTAGAGCTGCAGATGACTTCGTCTTCAGAAGGACTGATAGTACATGACCACGTCGGCGGCGTTCCTGTAACTTCAACCTCATGAGTCGTGGTACAACCACCAGCATCTGTGATGGTCACGGTATAGATCCCTGAATTCACACCGGTCAAGTCTTGAGTAGTGCTACCGTTAGACCACTCGTACGTGTAGGGACCGGTTCCACCATTGACGGTCAGGTCAATATTGAACGCGCCTTCCGCGTTGCACTGTGTGTTGGTGACAGTGGCGGTTGCCGTGATCCCCGAAGGTTCGAGGATAACGTAGGGAATGTCACGGAAGCAACCCGTACCATCGGTAACCCTTACCGTATAAGATTCGGGGTTGAGGGCGTGAAAAATTCTCGTCGTCGGACCGTGGGACCACCTATAATGTTATGTTTTTTTGGTGTTTGGCGGGGACAAATTAAACTAAACGCCCACGGAGCCGTCTC
>QGUY01000290.1 GCA_003242315.1 Bacteroidota bacterium | reverse complement strand
TCCCGGAAATTGGTGTTTAATTTTTTTTTTTATTTTTTTGAGAAACCGATCGCCAGGTTTTTTTAAAGGGTTTTCTACTTTTTCCCCGTTCAGTTTCTGTTTTCGAATCTGAAACGGAACCAGGTGCTTCTGTTATGCTGGGCCATCCTCTTTATGATGGCGACGGGCAGTTTCGGCAGATACCTGGGCATACCTTACTTGTTCCTTGACCCCGAATACATGAACCGGGTCAACTTCACCAGCTTCTTTATTATGGGACTGGTGATCGCCGGCTTTACCGTCGCCTTCCACATCACCTGTTACATCTCCGACGGGCACCGGTTTACCTTCATCGGAACGGTGGCGCGGCCGTTTACCAAATTCAGCATCAACAACAGCCTGATACCCGCAGTATTCCTGATCACGTATGTTGCGGAGATTATCGCCTTCCAGCGAAACAACGAGTATTCCTCACCGAGGCTCGTCGCTATGGACGTAGCCGGATTCCTTTCCGGCTTTATTATTATGACGCTTGCCTTCTTCACTTACTTCTGGTTCACGAACAAGGACATCTTCAAGTATGTCGTGTGCCGCATCGATGAAAAACTCAAACAAAAGGTGCAGGTAACGCGGGCAAGCGCCATGAAAAAGCTGGACATCGCGCGCAAAAGGCAGATCCGTGTCGACTATTTTCTCGACGGATTTAAAATCCGCAAGGTGGAAGATCACAATTTCTACGACCGGGCCACGATCATCCAGGTATTCGACCAAAATCACTTTAACCTCGTCGCCGTAGAAGTTCTGATCTTTGTCGTCGTTCTCATCCTCGGCGTATTCAAAGACAACCCCGTTTTTCAGCTTCCGGCCGCAGCCAGCTTTATTATCTTCCTCACCATCTTTGTCATGCTCGCCGGCGCATTTGCGTATTGGTTCGGAGGGTGGTCCATCACGACTGCCATTGTGATCTTCCTGATCATTAATCATCTGGCGGGACAGGACTTTTTTGAAAAGAGATACGTTGCTTTCGGTCTCAACTATGAGATCCCGCCTGCTCCGTACAACATCAACCGCCTGGTTGAGTTGAATGACAGCACCACGATCAAAGCCGACCGCGACAATGCCGTCAACATCCTGAACAACTGGCGCAACAAGTTTGAAAGCTCCACTAAACCGAAAATGGTTTTCATTGCCGCCAGCGGCGGTGGAAAGCGTGCTGCATTATGGGCATTGACGGCGCTACAGGCAGCAGACAGCGTCACGCGCGGGCGTCTCATGGAAAACGCTGTCCTGATCACCGGCGCTTCGGGCGGACTCATTGGCGCTACCTACTTCCGCGAACTGGTGCTTCAAAAACTACAGGGCGAACCCGTAAACCCCTATGCCCGCGAACATCTTGTAAGACTGGGTACCGACAACCTGAATCCGCTGATCTTTAGTTTGCTTGCCAACGATCTTTTTGTTGGCTTCACCAAGTACGAATATGGAGGTCAGCGTTACCTCCGTGACAGAAGCTACACCTTCGAAGCACAACTCAACCAGATCACCGGGTCGTTGCTCGACAAACCCATCAGCGCGTATGCCGAGCCTGAACGGAAAGGCATCATCCCCATGGTGATCATGGCTCCCACGGTTGTTACTGACGGCAGAAAGCTTTTCATCAGCGCGCAACCCGCGGCTTTTATGAACAGCGACCTGTTGGAACTCAAGGAGTATACAAACGCCAAGATCAGTGGAGTCGACTTTCAGCGGCTCTTTGAAAATCACGGTGGAGAGAACCTCCGATTCCTGTCGGCCCTCCGCATGTGCGCTACCTTTCCCTATATAACGCCCAACACGACATTGCCCACGGAACCTGTAATCCACATTATGGATGCAGGAATCTCCGATAACTTCGGACTCTCCGACGCCGTGCGTTTTATGTTCGCCTTCCGGGAATGGATTGCCGAGAATACATCGGGTGTCGTTATTGTCTCGATACGCGACTCCCCTAAGCGCGCCGATATCCAGGAGACAGACGCTGAATCCATCATCGATGGTGTTTCACAACCCATCAGCAGCGTCTACAACAACTTCGAAAACTTCCAGGATATCACGAACGACAACCTAATAAGCTACGCTAACTCCTGGTTCGATGGTCCTATTGATCGCATAGACCTCGAGTACGAGGCCGTCGCCTACGCCAGCGTCTTCAGCGAAATGGATAGCCTTCGCCAAAATAACGCCCGCGCCTCATTAAGCTGGCGCCTCACCACACGCGAAAAACAAGGCATCATCGAAAACATCAGAACGATTTCGAATCAGGCCGAGCTGGAACGACTGAAGACACTGTTGGGCGTAGGCGAAGAGCGGGAATCAGCCGGCGAGATCGGCGTAGTGGGTAGTAGGCAATAAGGCTCAGGGACCGACATCACATCAACATAGTGGGATGAAAGAGTCCCAAAACCGCACAACCTCCCGCCGCACGCACCCAACTTCAACACATTATATTATCTTCCCCCCATGATCAACCTTCCTCGTCTCCCGCGCTTCCTTGCCCGCTATCGGGTGTTGGCCAAGAGGCTCTTGACGGAGCAGGTGATTCATCAGACGAAGTTTCTCGTTCTCCACACCCTCCGCATTACATTACGCGTCACCGATGCGGCGATACCGGCGCTGAGCCTGCTGCTGATGGGCACTGTGGTCTACGACGTAGGGTTTCGTGCCTTTTACAGCTTCGGACCCCGCATCTATATCATAATGCTCGTGCTGCTCGGCCTGCTGCGCATACTCATGCTGGCCCGGTTCGTCGCAGAATTGCCGGAAAAGCGAAAGATAGGGTCGCATATTTTCAGCTTCGTGCTGGTGGTGCTGACATTCTACCTGTACGACCTTCTCAAGCTCACGGCGCAAACCGAGCCGCTTCGCACGAACGAGTTCCTGATGCGCAAACTCTTGCTGTACGGAGGCGTCCTGTTCATCTTTTCCACAGAGGCATCGGACCTCCTCCGATTCGTTTACAGACGGAGTCTGAATCCTGCGTTCTTGTTTGTCGTCAGCTTTGCCGCCATCATCATTGTCGGCACTCTCCTGCTCCTGTTGCCGCGGGCGACATACGATGGTATCACTCCTCTCGAAGCGCTCTTTACCGCTACCAGCGCCGTATGCGTCACGGGATTGCTTGTAGTCGACACGGCTACAAACTTTACCTTGATGGGTAAGATCATCCTGCTGTCACTCATTCAGATCGGCGGCCTCGGTATCATGACCTTCACAGCGTTGCTTGGTTACCTTGCCGCAGGTTCGGTCTCGATCCAGGGTCAGCTGGCGCTGAAAGACATGCTCTACAGCAAGAGGATTAACAATGTCATTCAGCTGGTCACTCGGATAATCGCCGTGACTTTCTTCTTCGAGTTTATCGGTGCAATCCTGATCAACTGGAGTGTGGGGGAGGAAGTGGCCTCCGACGAACTCGACTTACTATTTTTCTCGATCTTCCATTCTGTGTCCGCCTTCTGCAACGCGGGCTTTTCCACGCTCCCCAATGGCCTTTATGAAGAGCCCTTGCGATTTAATTATGCGTTACATTTCATTATCGCAACACTCGTGGTGCTGGGCGGTATGGGATTCCCTATCACCTTTAATCTGTTTTCGCTCATTCGCATACGAGCGATGAACTTTATCCGGAAAATTCTTAAGAATCCAAAGCGCGAGGTCTACACGCACATTATACACGTCAGCTCAAAGCTGGCCATCGCCACAAGTGGCATCCTGCTGGCCTTTGGATTTGTTACATACCTGATCTTTGAACAGCATGGAACGCTGGCCCAGCACCCGACCGTATGGGGCAAGATCGTGACCGCGTTGTTCGGAGCGGTCACGCCGAGAACATCGGGTTTCAATACGGTCGACTTCACCGCGATGACCTTGCCGACGGTCATGGTATATCTTCTCCTTATGTGGATAGGCGCGTCGCCTGGGTCGACAGGAGGAGGCATCAAGACCACCACTGCGGCGGTGGCTGTGTTAAACGTCGCAAGCGTCGCACGGAGGAAGAACCGCACGGAAGTGTTCCGCACGCAGATTTCGGAGTCGTCCATAAACCGTGCCTTTGCTATTATCGTCGTGTCGCTGCTCGTCATGGGCCTCGCCGTGTTGCTGATCGGCGTGAATGATTCGGATAAGGGCATGTTGCGCATTGCGTTTGAGGTTTTCTCCGCGTTCAGTACGGCAGGTATATCGCTGGGCATAACGCAGGACCTTTCTATGTTCAGCAAAGCGGTGTTAATTGTTGTCATGTTTGTCGGTAGGGTTGGGGCCCTCACCGTCATCATGGCGTTAGTTCATCAGGCAGGTCGCCTGCCGTATCAGTATCCAAGAGAAGAGATAATGTTTTAGCTTATGAAATTCATTGTATTCGGATTGGGCAGCTTCGGCGCATCGCTGGCAACCAAGCTGGTGTCTCTCGGACACGAGGTTATCGGTGTCGACAAATCCATTGAAGTGACCGAACGCTGGAAGGACGGCATCACACATACTATCGCGCTCGATGCGTCCAGTCGGGATGCCATGCAGACACTACCCCTGAAAGAAATGGATTGTGCCGTTGTGGCAATCGGTGAAACCCCGGGTATTTCCATAATGATCGCCGCGCTTACGAAACAACTAGGAGTGCAACGTATTATTTGCCGCGTGGTGGACGAAACGCAGCAGACCGTCCTGGAGTCGATGGGCATCGACGAGTTTGCATATCCCGAATCAGACTCTGCAGAGCGCTTGGCTTATCGCCTTGATCTTAAAGGTGTGGTCGAGTCGTATAAGATTTCAGATGAATACCATCTCCTGGAAGTAAAGGTTCCCGACCGTTACGTCGGTACGCGCGTAAGCGAGATCAACT
>QGUY01000027.1 GCA_003242315.1 Bacteroidota bacterium | reverse complement strand
CCCCCCTAAAACAGGGCGGGAATTATCACATCTGAAGGCGCGACAATTTTTCTTATTAGCAGCATAGCCTTTCAGTAGCGATCTCGGATTATTTCAAGCAAGCGTTCCATCTGTTCCCTGACGCGACGCGTTGGCACTGTGTAGTTGGTATTCATCAGGGAAAAGATCAGTGTTTTCCCTTTGCGCGTTACAATATACCCACTGAGGCAATGCACATGGCTAAGCGTCCCGGTTTTTCCAAACACGTACGGCTTGTCGGCGACATAATAATTCTTCAGCGTACCTGAGACTCCGCCTGTCGCGAGCAGGCTGAAAAGTCGCTGACGTTCAACCGAAGCAAGGAGCTTTTCCCACAGCATGACCAACGAGCGCGGTGTAACGAGATTGTAGCGCGACAGCCCCGAGCCATCATTCCACAGCGGTTCGTCCGGGAGATCTTTTAAAAGGCTTTCCTTCACACGATCGATGGTTATGGCGGGATCCAGCGTGTCACCAAGCGTCCCCGCACACAAAAGCAAAAGTTGTTCCGCAATGAAGTTATCGCTGTCCTGCATCATTACACGATACAGGCTATCAGCCGGTACACTGTAAACGGTTTGCCACGAAGTGAGCGGCGCGTGATGTATAAGCGTCACTGGGCGGTGAAGAGTATCCGAAAGTAACTGTGCGACCATCGAAGCGTCGGTAATAAAAGGCTTCGTCCAGGTTCGAATTCTGTCATGTCTTCCTGGGGTAAACCTCGTCTCATTCGTGTAGGGCGATCGTACGAGCGATGAAGTTTCCGCCGTGGCGCCGCTCAGAACGATGAACTTTTGAAAATACGAGGGCTTTGCGCTTATCCTTCCATTGAGATAAACGACCTCAAACGTATTTCCATAGATCGGAAAGGGCGATCGCATCGGAGAATAGTAGAAGTCATAATCCTCCCACGACCATCCCGGACCAAACGGCGCAGTTTTCCAGTTCGGCTCTGTATAATACAGGTTGTATGGCGACCTGCTGAGAAATTCATACACCCTGCTGTCGCATACCGGCTTGTAAAGAAATGACGGATCGCACGTGCCTGTGAAAATCAGTGAGTCACCCTTAATTGTATAACGAAGTGCAGGAATGGAATCCCCCAGAAGGCTGAGCCCAGCAAAAAGGGTAAAGATTTTCGTATTGGATGCAGGTGTAAAGTAGCGGGATGCATTGTGTTCAAAGAGCACCTTCCTTTTGTCAGGATCATACAGCATAAAGCCCGTGAAATCCTGGAACGATTGTTCCATGGAATACAGATGCCCTTTGATCACCGACCTTGGAGCGGATGCGCAGGAGTACAGGAAAAGGCCAGCGAGGAAAAACGCAGCTGCACGCTTCATTGCAGGCTCGGGCGATAGCGTTCCGTGAGAATGTTACAGTGGTGTATCATATGGCCCGCGATGATATAGCCCAACGCGCGAACCGAAAGTTGATTGCCATTCACGGTGCCGGATCGTTCCATCATTTCCTCAGTGAAACTCCGGAAAAGATCGAGTGTCGATCTTCTCAGATTTGCAAACTCGTTGCGCAGGCTGGTAAAGTCGCGGTTATTTGCATTGGCCTCCGGAGCGTAATCTTTCTCTTCAAATCCCGCCAGAGGCGTCTTGTCGTTGCGGGCGAACCGCAATGCCCGATACGCCATAATACGCTCCGTATCGAGCATGTGAGCCACAACTTCCTTGATGGTCCATTTTTCCGGCTGGTAACGATGCAGACCCTGTTCTTCAGTGATCCCCTGCAAGGCTTCACCAAACCGCTTTTCTGAAAGTTCGAATGCCGCAAACAGGGGAATGTCGTGAATGGGTTGGACGTAACGCCAGTAAAAATCAGTGATAATTAGATCAGTGTTTTTCATTATCTGCGCCGTGTCATATTCCAGTCCAAATATGAAGTTTTTTTTAGCAGAAAGGGCCGAAATTCACCGGCGCAATCATCCTGTCAGTTTTGCGGTTTCTTTTTGTGCATTGATGGAATTAAAGGTTGAGAGCGAACCCTGACGGACCACCCCCTCTAAATATCTGGTTTTCAGTGGGTTTACAATGAAATCTCGGCTCATTTTTGTAGTCCTCACGCTGCTGGCGCGCGTTTCCCATGCGCAGCCGACCCCGCGTGCCGATGCGTGGGACGACGTATACCATTCCGGCCGGGGAGAGATCACGATCTATTGGTACACTTCGAGACCATTCATCTACCAGGACCGCGACGGCGACATGCGCGGCATTGAGGTAGAGATTATGGAGAGTTTCAAAGCCTACCTCCAGAAGGCGTACAAAATCGACCTGACCATACACTGGGTTAAAGCCCAAAGCTTCGTTGACACATACCGGACGGTACGCGACCAGGCCAGGAACGGTACGTTCGGAGCATCCGTTTTTTCCATCACCCCGGAAAGACAGCGGGAGGTGGCCTTTACGCCGCCCTATATGTCCGACATCTCCGTACTCATATCCAGCTATGACGTGCCTATAGTAAGAACGGCACCGGAATTCGACGCGGCTTTCGGAAACCTTAAAGCCATTACCATTGAGGGTACAACCTATGAGCGAGATCTCCACCTCATCCGCGATCAACGAAAGCTCGATTTCCAGATCGAATACATTCCAAGCAGTGAAAACATCCTGCGCGCTATAGAAAAACAAACTGGCGCCTTCGGATTTATTGATTTGCCCATTTACCTCGCAGAGTTCTCCCGTAATGCGTCGGTAAGAGTAAAAAGGCAAAACGTCTTTCCCATCAAACGGGAAGGCTACTCCTTCATTTATCCCAAGAACAGCGATTGGCAGTCGCCCACCGAAGAGTATTTTTTAAGCAGCGCGTTCAAGGCCGACATTGAAGGAATTACGGGTCGTTACATCGATACGGACGTGTATCGCTTCCTGGAAAATCTCTACATGCACAGCGGCAACCGCGAAGTGCTACTGCTTACCAAGGAAAAGGAAATTCAGAATCGCGACCTACTCGGAAAATCAGAAGTCATCCGCAGGGAAACGAGCGTCAGAAATTTTCTTATCGTCGCGATCGTGATCTTCCTCATCTTCCTCGTCGTGATTTACCAGATGTACCGCATTCGCACGAAGACCGCCATGATCCTCGTGGAGCAAAAACGACAAATCGAATCACAGCGCCTTGATATCGAGTCAAGGAAAACAGAATTGGAAAAGCGCAACCAGAAGCTCATGGATTTGAATGAGGAAAAGAATCACCTCATCAAAGTACTTGCGCACGATCTGCGAACTCCCATTGGACACATCGACGGTCTTGCACATCTGATCCAGATGGAGGACCGAAACCTTACGCCCACGCAGATCGACCTTCTCGATAAGATAAAGGACGCTGCTTCACGGCTCAATCAGATGATCAGCAAGATCCTCGACATCGACGCCATCGAATCCAGTCGCGTTAACCTTAAGGCGGAACCGGTCGATATGGCTGACCAGGTGAAACAAATAGTGACGGGATTCGAAAAGGAGGCAGCGAAAAAGAGTATCAGCCTAACGTACGGAATCAGCGACGAACCGCTCGTGGTCAGAACCGACGCTTTGTATCTCACGCAGATCGTTGAGAACCTTGTCTCCAATGCCATCAAATTTTCGCCTGCAGGAAAGACGGTGAACGTAAGTCTCAGCTCCGACAACGGTCACGTCCAGTTGTGTGTGCGTGATCAGGGCCCCGGTTTTACCGAGTCGGACAAGAAAAAGCTCTTCCGAAAATTCCAGCGCCTCAGTGCTCAGCCCACGGGCAATGAACACTCTACGGGTCTTGGCCTTTCCATCGTTAAGCGCTACACGGACCTGATGAAGGGTGAAGTGTGGTGTGAGTCCGAACCGGGTAAGGGCGCCGCCTTCTATGTTCGTCTGAAGCGAGATCCCGTTACAGATTAGGAACGGTTATTCGTATGGATGTTCCCGATCCGTACGTGCTCTTCACGCTGATCGTACCTTCTACTTTTTCAATAGCCTGCCTGACGATGTACATACCAAGTCCCGATCCCTGTGAACGGTCAGTAGCACGATAAAACATATCAAAGATTTTGTCCTGATGTTCCTTGCGAATGCCGATGCCGTTATCAGCGAATTCTAGCGTGGCCTGACTCTCCCGAATGTCAATGGTAATGCGCAGATAGCTGTCGACTTCAGGATTGTAGTATTTGTATGCATTAGAGATCACGTTTCCGACGATTATGTTCATGAGGAAGTGATCGTTGCGAAAAGGCACGTGGCCATTGTTTACTACTACGGTGGTTTTCACAGCCTGGAAGTTGTCGAGATATTCCAGCTCCTGAATGGCCGCTTTTACCATTCGCTCAAGGTCGATTTCGCTAATCGTGATTTCGCCACGGTTGACCCGCGCATAGTTGACCATCGAGCTGATGAATTCGTCGAGCTTCTTGATGCGACCCTCGATTTTCTTCAGGTACTGCTGAAGGTTCGCGGGGTTCGGATCGAGGTTGGCCAGGTTGACAAGCCCGAGAATCGAACTTAACGGTGACCTAAGGTCGTGCGACGTCTTGTACATGAGTTGATCCAGCTCGAAGTTGCGTTCCGACAATTGATCCATTGCCATGCGCAGGTCTTCCTCGCGTGCGGCCAGTTGCCAGTTTTGAAACGTGAGCTCTTCGTTTAATGCCTTTAGCTTTAACTCTGTCTTTTTCCGTTCGGAGATGTCTTCGGCAAAAATTGCTACCCCACTGACCCGGTTGCGATCATCGCGGATGACCTGGAAAGATGTCTTGAGGATCATCTTGTTGGGCAAGGTGATCTCCTTTTGATAGCGCTCCGAGGTGAACGCCTTCTTCAATTCCTTGCGCGCCTGGGCAACCAGTTCTCGCGGCAGGCAATCCGCAATCTTGTCGCCGACCCTTATGTCCTTCCCTGATAACATACGCATCAGGTTGGCGTGTGCCTGATTGAACACAACGTACCGGTACTGGGCATCCAGCGCCAGTATCTGGTCCTTGGCACTATCGAGCACTTTTCTGACTACTGAATCCTGCCGCGCCCCTTCATGACCCGTACTAAGTGAACCATAATAGCGTTGGGGTCCATCTTCGTCGCGGCTGGCGATGAGCGACACATTCACGCTGATCTCCTCGCCCCGTCGGGTCATAACCGACGTGGGTTCGGCCAATATCTGCCCCTCCTGTTTCAGCTTGCGCATGGCGTCGCGATAGGACTTCGGCGAGGCAATCAGACCGGACAGGGCTGGAAGACTTCTTATCGTGGAATAGCCTGTAAATCGGAGAAAAGCACGATTTGCATAATCGATCCGCCCCTCCTCCGTTGCTGTGAATGTCGCAATCCCATGTTCGTCACCAAGTTGTCCGAGAACATGTGCAACGGTGTTATCGGGTGCCGGGAGGGCGACAAAGTTCAACCGAAATTCTTTGCCTTGCTGGCTTACCGAAGCGCGAACCCGGATTGCTTTCCCCTTGCTGCCCAGGAGCATAAACGTTACCTCGCCACGACGCTTATCTCCCGCACGCACGGGTTTAACGATCGTATTGAAACGGCGACGATCATCGGGATGAACGAGCGCGGAAAGCGACTGTCCTACAAGGTTGTTGCCATAACCAGAAATTCTTCGGGCAACCGGATTTGCAGATACTACCTTTCCCATCCGACTGAACACGATGATGCCTTCGTATTCAGACCGGTAGTCACGTTGGGGTTCTTCTGCAGTCATTTTGTTGCAAGGTTCTGAATGTTTCAGAACGTGTGGAATAGTTTTTCTGGCAAGGTACGATGCACACGGATATTGTGCGCGGCACCTGCTCGCAAAGGAAGCCTTAGCTTTCCTTGCTGGCGATATCCGGGACCATACCAAATAGTTTCTCCGCCCGAATTTCGTAAATCGGTGCACAACCTGATACGATTATCTCTTAAATCGACATATGCCAGGAACTCCTCCACCGGCGCATTGGTGTTCGGATCGAGCGAAACTTTCAGAAGGTTGTATCTCGCCGTGTCGGTTCGTGCTTCACCCAAATAATACAAGGTAATGCCATCACCTTTTAGTTGGTAAATTATCCGAATCCAAAATGAGTCGTTGATCCAAAGCGACGCAGCTTCGCGGAGTTTCTCGCGAAGGACGTTGGGCGACGTGACTTCACGTCCACCAATGCTCACGCGTCCCTTTCCTGTATCGGGATTAAACAGATATACCACGCTGTCCGGGAAAGACTCAATGCGGACGTTTCCATCGCGTTTGTCCCACGAGATGGTGCGGAGTGTATCATAATCCCACGTGAGGTATCGCATATCGGCCCAGCTTCTCCTTCCGCCGAGAGCGGCCATGACGCTATCTGCAAGTTCGACAGCAGCTGGATCGGAGTGGGCAAGGTTAAAGCCGGGATCCGGCGCATACTCGTGGTTTTGTTCCGACGAGAATGTGCATCCGTAGCTGCACAATGCCAGAATCAGACCGTACTTCAGGGTGGACCGCATCTATCCGTTTTTTGGGATCAGTGGAGTGAAGATAGCGACATTCGCTTATTCAACCTGATGCACTTTTCTGGCGTTCTTCCTTTTCCCGCCGATCGAGATCGTCGATAACTGCGAGGAGCTTGCTTTTCTTGCCGTCCCTGAACATAACCTTCCGGAGATATGATTCTACAGGCAGGATGAGAAACGCTATGACGACCTGAAGAAGAAAATCGGCAAGCGGGCTCGAAGTAGAGAAGGAATGCCCTGCGAGGGTTTGAATGAATTCTATCAACAGGATGATCGTCAGCAACGCCAATACGCGACTCACTAGTCGATACCTGAGACTCAACTTAAGCGACAACCACCCCAATAGCGCGAAGAGCGTCAACTCCATCGCATAGAACCACGTGCTCTTCCAGAACACAGGCCGCACCGTGAACCGCACAGGTGTCATTTCGTGAACCTGCCCGAGAATGTCTCGCGATTGGACCTGCAGCGTGTATACGCCGGGTGGCAGATAGGGAATGGAGATCTGGTTGTTCAGGACAGACCAGTCCGACCAATCATCACTAATGCCAGAAAGGAAATATCGGTACTCAGACGACGCCGGCCCCAGATAATTAGGACGCACCACCTGAAACAGCACGGGTCCACCGTCCTGTTCGACAGCAATTCGGCCCGCGGGATCAAACTGGCGATCTCCCTGCGTCACCGAGTGAATCATCAGCGGAAAACCAGGCGCAAAGTTGCGAAGGCTCTGCGGCGACAGGCGGTACAACACATCGGTGCTGTTGATAACCCATAGGTCCTGGCTATTTTCGATTTCGTTGATGGCACGAATGTCGTCGAGAAGACGCAGTACATTAATCCCCGCGTTGGTTCGCGATCCAAGCGTCTTCCATGCGTGTGCATCGGAATACCACACGGTACCGGATGAAGCAAAGTATGCGTAGGGCTCCGGCAAACTGTCTATACGAATCAGCGGTCCATCTACGCTTTCGAAGTAGTAAAAGCCACTCCGGTTCACGAAGATGGGCCGACCGCTCCAGGCAAAGCCGATCGTATGAGAAAAGTCCTTGTTCTCAATGGGTAAAGCACGAAGGACGGAAAAGCGGTCACCCTCGATCGACGTTTGGTATATCGTTCCCATTCCACACAGCCAAATAGCGCCGTCATGCTCAAATACTTGCGAAACCAGGTCATCAATGTGGTTCAGCACATCAACCTGCTTCCAGTCTTTGCCGCTCTGCGTGAGAAGAATTATCCTGTTGTCGTAAGCCGAGACTATAAGATGTCCATCACTCGTAGCGAAAGAGAAGCGGACCGGTAAGTTAAGGATTTGCTGTGCCCTGGTGCGATCGACCTCAAATACGCCTCCGAGGCCGGACGCGAGCAACCTGTCGCCTAGGCGCGTTAACGACGAGACTTTCGCCGTGATTCCATTCACGGGTTTGTATATGTAGCGCTCCGACTTCAGCACGCGCGATGTTCGCTGCTGCACTTCCTGCCGCTGTGGTGTGCGTTGGGTTTTGTCTTCCTTTTTCCGCAGAAATGAGAACAATCCTTTTCGCCTTGTTTTCGACTGATCCTGAGCATTGTTGTTTTGCTTCGCTTCCATGGGTTCATACCACGTTACTTCTTCATACACAGGCTCGCTGGTGAGCCTGTACAATCCAAGAGATGTGCCCACGTAAACTTCCTCGTGAAAAGTCTCTGCACACAACAAGTTTCCATTAAGACCGTCATAGCTGCTGTAATTGCGAAAGGGCATGCCCGGTGCAATGCGTGTGAACCCGTAGTCATGAGCGACCCAGACATTCTTTCCCCGATCAACATACATTGCGTAGACTTCATTGTCGGGTAGGCCTGTGTTGTAATCCAGCAACGAAGCAATATGTCCGGAAAGCGGATCGGCAAAAATGACGCCCTCGCGGAGTGTACCAATCGCAATAAGCCGCTCATTAATCCAACGCATCTCCACAATGCTTCCCGCTGAAAGCAGGTTTTGCTCACTGGCCAGAACCGGTTTCAATCGGAAATCCCGTTCACATAAATAAAGCCGGTCGTCGGAGGTCGCAATCAGGCATTGTTCTCCGATTGTTGATGAAAATACGACGCCGGGGATTTGTATCGCACCGAAACGTGCGGGTTGGAAGGCACTATGCCCTTCAAGTTGCAGAATTCCCAGCCCCTCGGTGCTGATAAAAATCTCACCAAAGACTTCCACAAGCGCCGTGAATTCCCCTGCCTCCTCTGGTGCTTTCAGCATTTTGACACTGTCGCCTTCGAGAACGGCCAAGCCTTGATCACTTAGGAAGCAGACCACATCCTGTCCGACGGCTATGCTGAAGAAATCTCCGTCGGCGCTCTGCGGATGCTTCCGTGCCACCATTGCCCCGTTGGCACCGGGTCGCAGATCGCCAAAGCCATCAGAACCACCCCAATATAGTGTTCCATCCTGCCCTGCTTCGATGGTGTATACCGCCCCTCCGGCAGGAATGAGGTTCCAGTTCGTTCCGTCGAATTGGAGAATGCCGGCACGGGTTGCGAAGTACATAAATCCATTCGCATCCTGAACCATATCGAAAGCAGCGTGGTCGATCTTTTTGTCAGAAGGTGTGAAGTGCGACAGGAAATAGTGCCCCGGTTGAGCATGGCAGAAAAAAGATACCAGGCTGAGTACGTATAAAAAATTCCTCATAGGGATACGCCGTCAATCAAATTTAACCATTGCACCTGGCCAAACCTAAAACACTGTTCGGCGGGCATGTAATGAATATGCCGGATATGAAAAGTTATTGGCGTCTCTAGCTGATGCGGCTCCAGTTCATAGAGGATTTGGGATGTTTCCGGAGTTGCGCAGCAATTATTTCATTTTCGGGCAGCTTCAGATCGGGATCTCTCTCCAGTATTTCAATGGCGGCTTCACGGGCTTCACGAAGTATATCGCCATCCCGCGCGAGGTCAGCAATGTGAAGGTCCGGGATTCCACTTTGTTGTGTTCCCATTAGGTCGCCAGGACCGCGAAGCTGCAGGTCGGCTTCTGCAATTTCAAAACCGTTGTTGGTTCGAACGAGGGTGTCGATCCGTTTTTTGGAGTCAGCGGAAAGGCGGGTGTTGGTCATCAGAATGAATACGATTGATCGGCACCGCGCCCAACGCGTCCGCGGAGCTGATGAAGCTGAAGCAATCCAAATCGCTCGGCATTTTCTATTATCATAACGGTGGCGTTGGGCACATCAACACCCACCTCGATGACAGTCGTGGCCACCATAATGTTCGTCTCTCCCCGCACGAATCGATCCATCTCAAACGCTCGCGCATCGGGCTTCATCTTGCCATGGACAATACTTATCGCATAGTCCGGAAATGCGCGACAAATACTTTCATAGCCATCCATGAGGTGTTTCAGGTCGAGTTTCTCCGATTCTTCGATCAGCGGATAAACGATGTACACCTGGCGTCCTTCGCTGACCTGATCACGAATGAACTGGTTGACCTGCAGCCTGTGTGAGTCATTGCGATGCACAGTCTTGATTGGCTTTCTGCCTTTTGGCAACTCGTCGATTATTGAGATATCCAGGTCTCCGTAGAGCGTCATCGCCAGCGTGCGAGGGATGGGCGTGGCACTCATCACTAACACATGAGGGTACACGCCGTCGCTCTTCGACCATAACTTTGACCGCTGAGCTACGCCGAAGCGGTGCTGCTCATCAACAATCGCGAGACCCAAACGATTGAAGCGTACTTCCTCTTCAATGAGCGCATGGGTACCTATTACGACCTTTATCACACCTGCACGTAACAGACGGTGCAATTCCTGCCTCGTTCGCTTGGGGGTACTGCCGGTGAGCAGCGCGATCGGCATGCTCATGGCGTTGGCGTATCGTGAAAGGTTATGGAAGTGTTGCTGTGCAAGGATTTCTGTTGGCGCCATCAGCGCGCATTGCGCCTGACTGCCGCATACTATCAACATGCAAAGGAAGGCGACGATGGTCTTGCCACTGCCTACGTCGCCCTGGAGGAGGCGATTCATTTGCTTCCCTGACTTTAGGTCCGCGTAAATTTCTTTGATGACGCGCTTCTGCGCGGCTGTAAGCGGAAACGGAAGCACCTCATTGTAGAAAGTATTGACCAGTGACGTGTTGTTGAAGACCTGACCGGGGAATTTTTCCTTCCTCAGCAGCTTCATCTGTATCAGTCGCAGTTGTGTGAAGAACAATTCCTCGAACTTGAGGCGTCTTCGGGCACGATTAAGTGTATCTATATCCGGAGGGAAGTGTATTGCGTGCATCGCGTCGCTGCGGGACATGAGATCTCTGTCGGCACACAGGCGTGGAGGAAGTGTTTCATGAATCTTGCCGGCAGCCTGTAGTAGCGCCTCGCGCATCAGGCGAGAAAAGAACTTGCTGTCGATATGTCTCGCCCTGAGTTTTTCCGTCAACGGATACACTGGATGGAATGATCCGCGACTTTCAACCGCCGCAGATGGGATTTCAAGTTCCGGGTGAGCAATGTTCCACTTTGTCCCATACCGGGTGGGTTTCCCAAAAACAACGTACTCGATGCCGGTTTTTAACTTGGAGGCAATCCAGGTGATGCCCTGAAACCAGACCAACTCCAGTGTACCGGTACCGTCAGAAAATTGCGCCGTCATCCTGCGGCTTCTGCCGATTCCATGGAAGTCTACGCGCTTAATCGTTCCTCTTAACTGAACATAGGGCATTTCGTCCGTAATGTCACTGATGGAATAGAAGCGGGTCCTATCTTCGTAACGGAACGGGTAGTGTTGAAGAAGGTCACCATAGGTAAAGATGGAAAGCTCCCGATTCAGCAGCGCTGCCCGTTGTGGGCCGACGCCTTTCAGGAATTCAACTGACGTTTCAAAAAATGTCGCCATGTCTGAGAAGCAAATCTTAAAAAAATTTTTGCAGAGCTTTGGTAACTCACCTGAGACAATTCTTCTAAATTGCAGTGTCTATTATTTCCGTGGTTAATATTTAGTGACAATTGAGTACTAACCCGGAGTCGTTTGCGATGGAACACCCTAAACTATACAAGGGCATTGAGTATGTACAACTCAAGGAGCTCCCGGAGGATCAGCAGCAGAAGATTACGCAGTCGTTGAGTCGCGAACTTTTCATCAAGATTCTTATTGACGGTCAGCTACACCAGGACTGCATCCTGTACAAGGACTATAAGCAATGGTTCGAAAATGTTTACAGCGCTCCCGCAACCAGGGAACAGCCTGCTCCCGAACCATCACCGGCGACCGTTACGTCCTTAAACGTAAGCATCGCTAAGAGCTAGGTGTGGAAGTTTAGTCCCATATGCCTCGCTCAGGGACTATCTCCAACACGTTGCCTTCGGGATCTTCGAAGTAGAACGATCGCGTACCACTTTTCCACGTCACTTCTTCAGTGATTGCTATCCCGCGATCTGCTACTTCCTTCTTAGCCCGTTCGTAGTCCGCTTCGGGGACCTCAAACGCAAGGTGCTGCCGTCCTCCACCATAGTGTGGCGGTGGACTTGTCTTCTGGCGCGAATCTTCCGGATTGAAGCACAACAACACTGACATTCCAGCGCGGAGAAACAAATGCTTCCCGGGTTGATAGTCAATCACAGGCAACCCGAGCTTGCCCTCATAGAACGAGCGCGCTGTTTCCAAGTCATTAATGTACAGACACGTTTCCTTGATCTTCGTAAAGTTCATACCACTCACATATACCATTTGTCAACTCGTGGAGCGGGAGTGCGCTGCTCTTGGTATAGCAATACGAGATGCAGAATAATTCCGTTATGTTCCCCAGGATTTGCGTCTAATCTAACGTGAACCCGAAGTTAAAAACCAGTGGCATCAGGCTTGCTGGCGCGGCATGTTCTCAAAGCCAATTCGTCCGAAACGGACGGGGCTTCTGAGTTTTCCACAAACAAATGATTGACGGCGCGACTCAAAAGGGATTGATAATCAACCTGTTAATTGCTACCCTACAGGTCTTGTGGATAACTCCTCTAATTTGTGGAATTCTTTTTGAATGAATTGAAGCGCCGATTAACTCGTTGAATCATAGATAATTTGTGACAGAAAACGCAGATTTTATTACACGCACATGAAGAAGGTTGTCTGGTTTGCGGTGCTGGCATTCGCATATCTCGGTGCGAGGGGTCAGACGCCGCCGAATGCCCGGATCGTCAGGTTGTCCGAACTAACGTCCCTCATGTCCCGGCCGTCCGGAAATGTAATGGTTGTTAATTTCTGGGCAACCTGGTGCGCGCCGTGCATCCAGGAGTTGCCCCTACTCGAAGAGCTAAATGCCTCTGCACCCGACGTGGACGTGTTCCTGGTCAGCATGGACCTCGACCTGGACCCGGATCCTCAAAAGGTGTATCGGTTTGTAACCCGGAGGAAATTACAGTCACAGGTATTGCTGCTCGATGAACCGGATCCAAATTCATGGATCGACCGGGTGGAACCTTCATGGTCCGGAGCGCTGCCTGCCACGCTCGTGATCAATCCACACACCGGTAAAAGAATTTTTGTTGAAGGGCAGCTAAAGGAAGGCAAACTTCAGGAAATACTGGCCCAGGTTCGGTAACACAATTTTCGTTAAGTCACCCTATTACGAACGCCTATGAAAAAAAAGCTAAATCTCTTAATGCTCACTGCTGCGATAGCAGCCCTGGTGGCATTCGCTCCTCCGAAAGGATATGAAGTGGGCGACCGCGTCGAGAACTTCACCCTGAAGAACGTCGACGGAAAAATGGTCTCCCTTGCTGACTACAAAGACCAGAAAGGTGTTATCCTCATCTTCGACTGCAACACCTGTCCTTATTCCAAGGCATACAACGATCGTATCATTGGGTTACACAAGAAGTATCAACCTAAGGGTTTCCCGGTCGTCACGATTAACGCTAATGATCCAAAACTCTCTCCTGGCGATTCTTTTGAACAAATGGTAGCGCGTGCCAAGTCGAAAAACTACACTTTCCCCTACCTGTTCGACGAAACCCAGGAGGTAGCACGGGCCTTCGGCGCTACGAATACGCCTCACGTCTATGTGCTTGCCAGGTCAGGGAACGATTTTGTAGTGTCGTACATCGGCGCGATTGACAACAACCCGCAGCAGGCCGATGCTGCCGACAAACGCTACGTGGAGGACGCCATCGAAGCGTTGCTCGCCGGCAAGAAAGTGCCAACTCAAAAGACCCGGGCCGTTGGCTGCGGCATCAAGTATCGCAACGCCTGATATCGAAACTGCTTAATAAAAAAAGCCCTGGAGCATTCCAGGGCTTTTTTTGCGTGTTCGCGACTGGCACAATGCTTGATGTAAATCGATAGAGTCGAACCATTTTTTAGTGATATGAAAGGTGTAGCAGTTGGAGTTCTTTCCCTCGTTTTGTCATGCATTGCCTTCTCATCCAAGGCCTACATTTCAGGAATCGCGATCAGCGCCGAAGCCCGCACCGTGATGCAGGTTTATGTAAACGGAAAGCTGTACAACAAGACGCCGAACAGCTTCGTGCGGGTAAAGAGTCTTCCCGGTCTGTTCCACGTGAGCGTGCGCGTGCTTAACCCTTACGACAAACGCTATTACGTCGTCACCAAAGACATCCGCGTTGAGAAGGGACTCGAGTTCTACTACAAGGTGGTGTTTGAGAAAGGAAAACGGCCGGAACTCCGCGAAGTGCGCCGCTACCCGGTCTACAGTAAATACTTCCTGGATCCGTCACTGTATAACCGGCACAGTACAACCTGAGATTAGCGCCTCCTGGAAAGCAGCGCTGCAATAATAACGGCTACTATCAGCATCGGAACCCAACTGGAACCAAGAATTCCGCCTGCTACACTAAAGAACGTGCCGAATACACCTCCAATAACACCCATCATGGTGGCGAAAAGGCCAATCAATATGGAAAAAAAGGTGGCTCCAATAGCCGTGACGACGGGGAAGGCCACGACGAAGGCCAGGACCAGAACGAGGGCAGTGGCAGATTTGCTCATAGGAAAGAGGTTATAAAAGCATTCACGAAATTTACCGCGAAATCGTTACAATCCGATCTCTGATTCTCGTCGGAGCTGAGCCCGTGGAGCGCCAACAAATTGCCCGCCCCCAAATCTTAAATCAAAAATCAAAAATCTCTAATCACAGATCAAAAAGGGTACTGGCCCTTTGCAATGGCATAATCCGCGACCTTCCGCCGGGCATTCTTAAGGTTGTAGGGATCAATCCGGGTAAATCGCTTCAGACCCAGGAGCATGAGCCGCAATTCGTCGCCCTCCGCAAAGGCCATAATCGCCTCCCGACCACAGGCGGCGATCTTTTCCATGGCACCGTGAAGGTAGATCATCGCGATTTCAGTGAGTGGCCCTTCGGCATCCTGACCCTTTTGGGTCAGCACCTTTTCCACCCGAAGCAGACAGGATTCCGCGATGTAGATCTCGATAAGGATGTCCGCAAGGTTCATCAGCAGCTCCTGCTCGTCCGCAATCTTCATCATGAACTTTTGAACGGCCGCGCCTGCGATCATTAAACCCGCCTTCTTGGCGTTTGCCAGCACGCGCTTCTCTGCCACAAACAACCCTTCTGCCTCTTCACCGAAAGATGGAATCGCCATGAGTTCTTTCTGCACTTCCATGGCGGGTGTCATCAAGTCGAGATGTCCCTTCATGGCGCGTTTAAGTAACATGTCGATCGTCAGCATCCGGTTGATTTCATTCGTCCCCTCGAAGATCCTGTTAATGCGTGCATCGCGATAGGCACGATCCATCGGGCCTTCTGCGGAAAAACCCATGCCACCGAAAATCTGGACGCCTTCATCCACGACAAAGTCCAGAACCTCCGAACCGTGGACCTTCATGATCGCGCACTCAATCGCGAACTCCTCCAGCGACTTGAGACGCGCTTCACCAGGCGCCACCCCGTTCGCGATCAGCGCAGCGTACGCATCGTCAATGTTCTGCCCAGCGCGATAGCAAGCTGCCTCAGACGCGTACACGCGAGTCACCATTTCAGCGATCTTATGCTTTATCGCACCGAAGTTCGCGATCTCTGTACCGAACTGTTTTCTTTGTTTGGCGTAGTCGATTGCAATGGATATCGAACGCTTGCTCCCACCAAGGGCCGCCGCACCAAGTTTGATGCGGCCAACATTCAAAATGTTGACAGCGATCTTGAAACCATTACCCCGTTCGGAGAGGAGATTCTCAACGGGAACTTTGCAATCATTGAAAAAGATCTGACGGGTAGAAGAGCCCTTGATCCCCATCTTGCGCTCTTCTTCGTTCATTGTGATCCCGCCAAAACTTTTCTCTACAATGAAGGCGCTAAGGTTTTTGTCGTCATCGATCTTCGCAAAGACGATGAACACGTCGGCAAATCCGCCGTTCGTGATCCACATCTTCTGACCGTTGATGATGTAATGCTTGCCATCAGCGCTTAATGTGGCGCGCGACTTCCCACTGTTCGCGTCTGACCCTGAGTCCGGTTCCGTCAGACAGTATGCGGCCTTCCACTCACCGGTTGCAAGTTTGGGTATATATCGCTTCTTCTGATCTTCATTACCATAATACAGGATTGGAAGCGTGCCGATCCCTGTGTGCGCAGATAACGCAACAGCCACGGAGTGTCCTCCTCCAAAAACTTCCGACACGAGCATGGTGGTGTTGAAATCCATTCCGAACCCGCCGTACTCCTGAGGAACTGAAGTGCCCAGCAATCCCAACGCGCCGG
Organism: Bacteroidota bacterium; assembly: GCA_003242315.1. GTDB lineage: Bacteria > Bacteroidota > Bacteroidia > Cytophagales > Cyclobacteriaceae > ZC4RG29. The sequence goes on along the minus strand of QGUY01000027.1, from coordinate 5,947 downwards.
CCTTATCGAGAATGGCAGGCATCAGGCCCGGATCTTTCATCGAGTCGATTTCATCCAGACGGGGAAAGACCTCCTGCTCAAGGAACTCACGACAAGTTTGCGCGATCATCCGCTGCTCTTCATTCCAGTCTTCCGGAATAAATATTTCCGAAGCCTGTGTTTCCCGTATGAGAAACTCCCCTCCCTTGATTGCCCTTTTCGTATTTGCTTCCATGGCTGATGCTAATTCAATAACTCGTAGATTCCGGCGACGCCTTGTCCGCCACCTACACACGCAGTAACCAGTCCGTACTTCTTACCTTGTCTCCGCAGTTCATTCAGTATCTGAACCGTAAGTCTGGCTCCCGACGAACCAAGAGGGTGTCCAACGGCAATAGCCCCTCCGTTTGGATTGAGCTTTTCCTGGTTGATTCCCAATTCCCGCATCACCGCCAGCGATTGTGCAGCAAAAGCTTCATTGAGCTCAATGATATCGATGTCATCAAGCTTCATCCCAGCCATCTTAAGAGCCTTGGGCACTGCTTTCACGGGACCGATTCCCATGATCTTTGGCTCGACTCCAGCTACAGCGTAACTCAACATCCGCGCGATTGGCTTTACGTTGAGTTCCTTCATTTTGCGTTCTGACATCACCAGGACGAACGCGGCTCCATCCGAAGTTTGCGATGAATTACCAGCGGTCACCGTTCCCCCTGCAGCAAATACGGGTTTCAATTTGGCCAGCGCTTCAAGCGTGGTATCGGGCCTCACGCCTTCATCAGTGTCGACGACGAACTCCCGGGTCTTGCGCTTCATGTCCGAGTCGACATATACTTCCTTTACTGTGATCGGCACGATCTCATCCTTGAACTTACCCTCCCGTATCGCAGCCGCTGCTTTCATATGCGATCGGTACGCAAACTCGTCCTGATCCTCGCGACTGACATTAAACTTTTTCGCGACAGCCTCCGCCGTCAGGCCCATGCTCGTATAGTAGTCGGGATTGTTCTTCGCAATCGTATAGTTGAGAGCCGTCTTCCATCCCATGACGGGGACGAGCGACATTGACTCCGTTCCTCCCGCAATAATGACATCTGCAAGACCTGCGTGAATGCGAGCGCAGGCAATTTGGATCGCCTCTATTCCAGAGCCACAATACCGGTTGATCACCATTCCCGGGATGTCCTGCCCCAGGGCCAGCAGCGAGATCATGCGACCCATTTGCATTCCCTGCTCCGCTTCCTGGACGGCATTCCCAACGATGAGGTCGTCAACCATTTGCGGCTCCAGCCCGGGAACGGACTTTACGAGGTGCCGGATAACATCAGCAGCCAGGTCGTCCGGCCGCGTAAACCGGAAGCCTCCGCGTTTCGCTTTTCCCACCGCCGTCCGGTAACCCGCTGTTATGTATGCATCCATAGGGGATTGTATCTTTTACCTTTAGTATACCACGGCAAGAGAACCCGTGCACATGTTCAATTGTAATCCAACTTCACATTGGCCGACAGATTGTCGCTACGTTTAGGTTCTGTGCGTTCGGGTTTCTCTCGCGCGGTATATCACGTTTAGGTTAATGCTCAATTCCTAATCGGCTTTCCGCCGGTTACGACTGCCTGAATTCGTTCCAGCGTTTTTCTTTCTCCACAAAGGGAGACGAAAGCCTCACGTTCCAGGTCAAGGAGGTATTGCTCACTGACCTGCTGTGGCGATGTCAGGTCGCCGCCACACATCACATAGGCAATCTTGCTCGCAATCTTTGCGTCATGCTCGGTGATGTAATTGCCTTCTCTCATTCCATGAATGCCCGCCAGGAATAACGCGAGACCGGTGCGCCCCTGGACTTTGATGTTGTTGGATTGAATCGGCATCGTATATCCCGATGCCGCCATATCAAGTACGGCCGCTTTGGCATCAGCAAGCTGGCGATCGACGTTCACAGAAATCCGATCGTTCGCTCTTAAGATCTTCATTCCGCGTGCTTCCTCTGCGGAAAGGCTAACCTTCGCCGTTGCTATTGTCATGAACGCGTTCTGCAACGTGTTCAACTCGATGTCGCCTTCCTCAAAAGCGTCGCTTACACGCTTCGTCATTTCTTTTGTTCCGCCTCCGGCGGGAATCAATCCAACACCGATTTCAACGAGACCGATATACGACTCCGCCGCGGCTTGCACGCGATCCGCGTGCAGCGTGATCTCACACCCACCACCAAGCGTGCGGCCTTTCGGACAGACCACAACCGGAACACTGGAATATCTGATGCGCATGACCGTGCGCTGAAATTGCCGCACCATGAAGTCAAGCTCATCGTAATCCTGTTCGATCGCAAACATGAATACCAAACCCAGGTTCGCACCCAGGGAAAAGTCCGCTTGCTGATGGCCTACAACGAGACCCTCGTACTGCCTTTCAGCAAGGTCTATGGCGCGATTCATTCCTTCAATGACAGGACTGGTCAGTGTGCTGCCCTTACTGCTCCACGAGAAGTTCAACACGCCATCGCCGAGATGGATGATCGCCGACTCCGAGTTGCGCCAAACGACCCGGTTCTTAAGATCCTCCAGGATAATGAATGCCTCGCGACCCGGAACATCTTTGTAGGAGCGCGTAGCAATATCGTAATACTGACGCCGACCATCTTCGATCCTGTAGAATGAAGCATGCCCCGCCTCAATCATCTCATACACCCAGGGCGCGACGGGAAAGTCTTTCATTTCCGCCAAAGACTCCCTGAGCCCAATGGCATCCCAGGTTTCGAACGGCCCTACTTCCCAGCCGAAGCCCGCGCGCATCGCATCGTCTATCTTGTAGAGTTCGTCCGCAATCTCCGGTATGCGATGCGATACATAACTGAAGAGCGCATAGAACGTCTCGCGATAGAATTCGCCTGCTTTGTCTTTGCCGGCCAGCAACACCTTGAAGCGCTTCCGTACTTCGACGATTGGCTTTGTGGATTCAAGCGTAGCGAAAGAAGACTTGGCCTTCGGCTTATATTCAAAACTTGAAAGGTCAAGTGTAAGAATCTCCGTTTGACCTTTTGCATTTTTTGTCTTCTTGTAAAAACCTTGCCCTGTTTTATCACCCAGCCATTGATTTGACTCCATCTTCAGGATGGCGTCTGTGGGTTTGAAGACATCGCGCGCCTCGTCGTTTGGCAAACCTGCGTAAAGGTTGTTCGCAACCTTGATCATCGTATCCAATCCGACGATATCGGAAGTTCGGAACGTAGCAGATTTTGGCCGCCCGATAACAGGGCCCGTGAGTTTATCAATGTCGTCGATGGTAAGGCCAAGCTTCTCCATCGTACGAATCACCTTCATGATACCAAATACCCCGATGCGATTTGCGATAAACGCGGGAGTGTCCTTGCAAAGCACCGTCGTCTTACCCAGGTAGAGATCGCCATACCGCATGAGGAACTTGACGACTTCCGGGTCGGTATGCGGCGTAGGAATGATCTCGAGTAGCTTGAGGTAACGCGGCGGGTTGAAAAAGTGAGTGCCGCAAAAGTGCTTGCGAAAATCTTCGCTGCGTCCGTCAAGCATGCTGGAGATGGGGATCCCCGAAGTATTTGACGAGACTATCGTTCCAGGTTTTCTGTGTTGTTCAACCTGGGCAAATATTTTTTTCTTGATCTCAAGATTTTCGACGACAGCCTCCAGCACCCAATCACACTTGCTGATGATGTGCATGTCGTCTTCAAAATTGCCCGTGATAATTCGCGAGGCAAACGATTTGTCATAAAGAGGTGCTGGGTTCGAACGGATGGCTCGCTCAAGCGACTGGTTGACGATCCGATTTCTTACCTGCTTGCTCTCAAGCGTCAGACCTTTCGCTCGCTCTTCATCGTTGAGTTCACGGGGAACCATGTCGAGCAGTAGGACCCTGCAACCGATGTTGGCAAAGTGACATGCGATCGCAGACCCCATCACTCCTGATCCCAGAACAGCAACTTTGCGAATTGAGCGATTCATATCCTGTACTGGATTCGTTGCCTATGTGTTGATGCCCTCAAACAAGTCAGGGCGTTCAACCACTTTGTTAATCTCGGACAGCACCTCGAAAAACACTTTCAGTTTTTCAGGTGCTACTTGCCGAAACACCGTGTTGTTGAAATGCAACACGACTTCCCGCGCTTTGTCTTTCTTCGCCCGTCCTTCCGGCGTCAGGAAAATTCGCACGGACCGCCGGTCGTTCGGATCCGGCGCCCGGAATATCAGGCCCGCCTCCTCCATCGATTTTAGTATGCGGGTGAGGCTGCGTGCCTCAAGGCCCATCAACGGAGCAATCTTGGTTGCCGGCGTACCCTCTTCAGCATCGACGTTCAACAAGACGAATCCTGTGGACATCGTAGCGCCGTATCGCGCTGCCTGCTGGTTGTACATCCGCGCGATCGCGTGCCACGTCGCCTTGATGTTATAGTCGACAGTCTCCTCACGCCTCATGATCGTCAATCAGAGCAACGAAGCTAGTAAAATTTGGTATGCATGCATACTAAATTATGCGAAATATTTCGCAAGGCTGCAAAAATCAAATTTTTGGGGTCAAGGGGTAGGGGCAGGGGGTCCGAAATCTCCACGGAGGGATCGGAAGCGCTTCCGCGCTTCAGCGGCATACACACTCCCCGGAAAGCGATTCAGGAATTCGCGGTAAACCTCCATTGCTTTGGGCAGATCCCCGACGTAACGTTCGTAGATCTCGCCCATCCGAAAATAGGCATCATCGGCCAAGATGTCGGAGGAATAGTCTTTGACGATCTTTTGCAGGAGGTCAATTGCCTTGAGAAACTCGCCCTTTTGGAGCCGGATATTGGATTCCAGCCAGTAGACATCGTCCAGGATTGTAGCCAGCTGGCCGGCTGATTTCACCTGCACCAGAACGGAATCACCCTGGGTTTGCAGCGGACGCATATTCTTGACAAAGGGATCGTCCTTGCTGACCCACCGCGTACCGCCCGCACGGAATGTTTCCATGGCGGCCAGCGCTTCGTCGATCTTGTTTTGGTACAGCAACAACTCGATGGCTGCATATTCTTTCAACGCCTCGCCCGCAGAGTCAAATGCTATGTTTTCCTTGATCCGCATGCTGAGGTCCATCGCGTCATTCGCGATTTCACGTGTTGTGGCCTCCTTGAGGATGTCGAGGTGTTCCTGGGCAAGCATGAAGTCGCCTTTGAAGTAAGAAAGCTTGGCGTTCTTCAGCTTGGCTTCATAACCTAACGGATTCTCTTTCTGAATCTTTTCAACCTGCGAATACAACAGCGTAGATTCCCACGGTTCACCCTTGAGAAGGTAGATGTCGCCCAGGTCCAGCTTTGCCTTCGATCGCAGGTACAGGGTTGCCTTGGTATTGGCGATCAATTCTTCAAGCAGGCGAATGGCTTCGTCTTTTTCGTCGAGATACATTGCGTGCAGGGTTGCCTGACTCCGGCGTGCTTCCAGAGAGTAGGCGTTATCGGGGTATTGCTGGATAAAGCTCTTATAATCCTCCACCAGCGTCCGTACGGAATCAGTATTTACGGGGTATCGCTTCCTGATCTGTGCCTCGCGGGTCCGGATCAGACCAAGGCGGGCCATCAGGTAATTGGAAGTGCCGGGGTATTCCCTCGCTACGTAGCGATAGATTTTGGCTGCCGTCGCAAAATCTTCGTTGTCCAGCGCCACCTGGGCCACTTCCATACACTTCTCGCCTTCGCGCTTGTAGCGCTTGTCGTATGCCCTGGCCTGTATAAAAGACGCGTAAAAATTCTTTTGCTGAATGGTCACCCAGATAAGCAGGTCAGAGTAAACCTCGACATCCGGGTTCTTCTGTATCCTGGCGTACAGGATTCGCTCCAGACTCTCCAACTCATCCGGCTTGGTGGGAAGAGCCTGCATCACGTTCTTGCCGAATTGGTGGTTAGCCGAACTCTGCGGGAGTAACGTGGGGAATTCTTGGACAATTTTTGCCTTCTGGCCTTCAAGGGGTAGAA
>QGUY01000289.1 GCA_003242315.1 Bacteroidota bacterium | reverse complement strand
TGGTGGAGAAGCGTTTGCAGGCTGGTTTGGGTGTTAAAGAATTCTTCTAGAATTTCCGCCCGGTCATTATTTAGTTTCAGGTATGCGCCCTTCAAACGAACCACGTCCTTGAGGGGCGCGTGGCCGTTTGCGGCCTGCTCTTCGTACGCCGCTATCAATTCGCCCAATTGACGCAGTTGGGTATTGTATTTGTCAAGCAGAAGTGCTTGCTGGCCGATGGTGAAAAGATCGGAACGCAGACGGAATTTGAGTTGCCGTAGCAGTTGCTGAAATTCCAGTTCGGCGATCCGGGCGTTAGTCTTTGCCAGTTCTATTTCGGCCTTGCGTTTTCCACCCAATATTATAAGCTGCTCCAGCTGAAGCGCTTTTTGACCGGTTCTCCCAACATGGAAAGCGCGTTCGGCTTCAGGATCGTAGGCATTGACATCGACGATCAGAATAGGATTTGGGTATGTCCTGGCCTGTATGATTTGCGCTTTCTGCGCCTCGATGTTCATAGAGGAGGCTAGCAGATAAAGATTGTTTTGCAAGAACAGGCTGTCGGCCTCACGCAGCGTTATTTCCAGGGTATCTGAACGATTTACGGGTAGGTGCTGGCCATGCACAACGTTTTGTGAAACACTGATTGACAATATGAGATACAGAAGCAGAGACAGTCCTGTGATGCGGAGGGGTTTCGTTCGATACCCTTCCTTACTGAGACTAAAGCCATAACTGTGCTCGTGTCTTGTTACAAGTACTTTCATGAATGCATGGTTGACTTGCCTTTCCCACTACACACAGATGTGCCAGGCAATTCTGTGTGAATTGTTGACTTCAGAATAAAAAGGTGTATGGGCAACATGTTCCGATGCCGCGCGATGGCGCACATGCGGAATTGCTATCCAATCAAGAGAAAAGGTCAGGAGATTATTTCCGGTGGCGGGTTAAACGGTTCGGGTTTCAAACCACGCAGGCGGGCGTTGTGCCGATCAATAGGGTAGGCGATCCGGCTCAGGTAAGGACTTGGTATGACGTAGGATCTCTCGATGTGCCGAACGAAGGCTATGTAAGGGTGTGCAGGGGCGGCGTTTTTTTCTTCGTCAGGATCATCACTTTCACAGATCGCATCTTCAACGACGCAGATTTCTTCCCAGATGAGTTCCACGAAACTTTCGATTTCGTTGATGCTTAGATCCTCCGCAATATGGCTGGGAAATGGGTCGGGCGGGTCAATACAAAGATTGACGGACTGCAATATGAGCAGCCAAAGTGTGAGCTTCGCTGGGAGGCTGGTCCGAAAAATCTTCACCGCATTTTTTTTGCGAAAATATGCAAAATTCAATTGCGGTGATATAACACTGAAAAGGGCTCCCGATTGAAAAACAGTACCGTCGCCAAAAAGTGTCGCATGTACAGCCTGAAAGGGCGGCGACGTTTTTCCAATTTAGACCGAGGTTCACGGTGGAAAATTCCCTATTTTATGAGCAATCTTTGAGCTAAGGATCGTTATCGGACACAGATCACGGTCGCCTCCCGTACCATGCAGGACAACCACGACATCAGCGAACGGAAGATATTTTCCCTCTCCCAGGTCACCCGCAGCATACAACGGACACTGGCCGACCGGTACGGGTCGTCCTTCTGGGTCAAGGCGGAAATGATCAAGCTGCATCTTTATCCACACTCAGGACATTGCTATCCGGAACTTGTTGAGAAACGCGATGGCAGGCTCGTTGCGCAAATGAAAGCAACGCTTTGGCGCGACGAGTTCGTAAAGATCAACAAGAAATTCATGGAGGTCGTGGGTGAACCGTTGAAGGACGGAATTATGGTGTTGTTCTGCGCCAGGATCACGTTTGATTCCGTACATGGGCTGGCATTGTCCATCCTCGACATCGATCCTGTATTTTCTCTTGGTGAACTTGAACGGGAGAAGCAGGAGTGTATAAAAAGGCTCAGGGAGGAGCAGATATTCGATCGAAATCGTCAACTGAAATTCCCGCTGCTCCCGCAACGCGTCGCAGTAATTTCTGTAGAGACAAGCAAGGGGTACGCGGACTTCGTGAAGGTGATCGAAAACAATTCGCGGGGGTACCGTTTCGTGCACCGGCTGTTTCCATCACTACTACAGGGCGACCGTGCTGTGGAGTCGATTCGCTATCAACTCCGTAACATTCGCAGGGTGTCGCAACATTTTGATATCGTTGCCATCATTCGGGGTGGAGGAGGTGATACTGGATTGTCGTGTTTCAACGACTACATGCTCGCACGAGAGATAGCGCTTTTTCCCCTGCCCATCATCACGGGAATCGGTCATGCCACCAATGAGACGGTTGTGGAAATGGTCGCGCATCATAATGCGATTACGCCTACCGACCTGGCAAATATCCTTTTGCAACGGGTACACGATTTCGCAGTACCCCTCGAACACGCGGAGGCGGTCATCAGAGAACATGTCCGTCAGCTGCTTCGTGAGGAGCAAAGACACTTCTCTGATGTCGTGAAGCGCTTCAGAGTGCTTAGCACAAATATGCTGAACTATACAGCTGCCTCGCTTGAACGATGTGCTACCGACCTTATACGCTTTTCGCGACTCCCGATCATCAAAGGACGGGAACGACAGCAAACATTTATACGTGTCCTTTCGCGGAGCACTCTGTTATTGTGCACCAAACAGTCACAGATACTAGCGGACTATGCGGAGGCCATCCGAAAGGATGCGTTCACGCGGATACGGGAAGCTGCCTTGCGCACTGATCATCTCGAGCGTACAGTGGCTGCACTCGATCCGGTAAATGTGTTGAAGCGTGGCTTCAGTATCACGAGACGTGACGGCAAGGCATTACAAAGTGGGACAGATGTTCGGGAGGGCGACATACTTCATACCCAGCTGTATGAGGGCATCATAGAAAGCGAAGTAAAATCCATCAAAAAAAATTCTGAGTCATGACCGACAACCCCCAATACACAGAAGCCTTCGAAGAACTGCAGCAAATAGTGTCGCAGATCGAGGAAGGCGAAATCACCATCGACGAGCTTTCCGAGAAGGTAAAGCGCGCCGCCGCACTTATTCGCATTTGCAAGGCGAAACTCACGGCTACGGAAGAGGATGTTAGTGAGATTTTGAAGGAACTTGAAGGAAAGGGAGATACAGTGTGAGTGTGATTGTGAGAGCGGCCTTCGACAGGCTCAGGCACCGGCGTTCCGTCAACTTGCGAATCCACCTTTCTAAAAGGATACCTTTTGCGTGTTCACTCGGTCCCGAACTTGGTCGAAGCGGCCCCTGAGCTTGTCGAAGCGGTTCCTGAGCTTGTCGAAGGGTTCCTGAGCTTGTCGAAGGGCCGACTACCGATTACCACCGTTGACGCTTCCATCACCGGGAGGAAGTTCGATAATTTTCAAATTCCTAAACCGTATTGGTGCGCCTTCAGCTTCCAGGCAGAGATAACCTCTCCTTTGGGTCGACTTGCTGATGCCGTTGACAAACTTCCCATTCACCGATAGCTTGATGACGCCGTCAACACAGACCACATCGTAGGTGTTCCACTCACCGCGACCTTTGCAACGGTTCTCGACGGACTTGCTACGCTCTCCACGGGGATTATCAGGGATCGTTTTTACGCCACCAACACCAAACAATTCACCATGCACGTAGGCGATCGGCGGTGTTTCGCCATTTCTCTTATTGAGGTTTACCCAATCCAGTTCCAGCATCTGAACTTCAACACCATCCGGCAATCGTGATTTCTCATCCGGTATTGCCTTGCTCCACACAAACACGCCGGAGTTGCCACCGGGTTCGAGGTGCATCCACTCGACATGAAGGATGAAATTCTCATACTGCTTCTCACTGCGCATGACACCAATGGGAAGACCTGTGCTGACCAGTTCATCACCATCTACTTTCCAGGTATCCTCCGCTGTATTCACGTTAACCCAACGGATGGGCATGGCTTTCGCTTCTTCTAACGACAACGCCGACGCTAATGGCACCTCCGTGCCGAACTCGAGTGTGTAGTCCTGCGCGCGAAGAATGGATGGAACGAGAAATGGTAATAATAGTATTGTTCTGAACCACATAGGACATAGGGCGCATAGGAGGTACATAGGGTATTTTAATATACCGGGTTACGACTCACGATCTGCGAACCACTCGCACTCACACTCACACCGCTCTCCCTGGCACGGCCACGCCTGGTCCTTCCCATTTCAAATCCCAACTCAGTTTATCATGGGGCGGGCCTTCCGATTTGGTCGAGTTGATCGCTTCTTCCCAGGTGATTGTCTGACCAGTGTAGGCAGAATCCCTTCCCATGATAGCCATCATAGTGCTGTTGGCCATCCATTCTCCGTCGTTGACGGGTTGCCCGTTGCGGATGGATGCAAAGAGTTCGTCATGTTCGGTCTGATACATGTCATTCTTTTCGCCCTGGTATGTCCAGTTTTCTCTTCCTGAAAGTTCGAGCACGTGACGTCCCAGTGTAATTCTGGCGAGCCCCTTATTACCGAACATTTCGATCGTATTGCGATTGGTGCAGTTGTTATGTTGACGACAGAAGTGGTATCCCCGTGCACCGTTGGCGTACTCGAATTCTATCGCAAAATGGTCATAGATGTCTCCGTAAATGGGATCGGTGCGTACCTGCCTTCCACCGGAGCCTGTTGCGCGAACCGGAACCTGATTCCCGATAGCCCAGCACATGAGATCAATACTGTGCACGGCCTGCTCAACGATGTGATCGCCCGAGAGCCAACGGTAATAAAGCCAGTTTCTGAGTTTGTACTCCATGTCGGTCCAGCCCGGCTGGCGGGGAAATGACCACAACTCCGTACCGTAGCGCATCGTGGTCACGGCCATGAGTTCGCCGATTTCACCTTTGCGAATCCTGTCAAACATTGCGGGGTTGGCGTAATCGTAGCGGTAAAAGAACCCCGAAAAGAACAGAGGTTTTTTT
>QGUY01000288.1 GCA_003242315.1 Bacteroidota bacterium | reverse complement strand
CGTGGGTCCAGGGTTTGGGTTTCCGGAGTATTGGGGCCCGGTCTTGGCCCCAATCTGCACATTGACCTGGGCAAGATCATCCTGGAGACGCAGGCAGAGCAGCTGGACGCGGTAACAGTGACTGCCGACAGGCCGCTGTTCGAACAGAAAATGGACCGCACGATCGTGAACGTCCAGAGTGGCATTACCAACCTTGGCGATAACGTTCTCAATGTGCTCAGCAAGTCGCCCGCCGTCCGCGTGAACCGATCCACCGGAGAAATTTCGATGATGGGTAAGAACGGGGTGGTTGTAATGATTGATAACAAACCCGTACGTCTCGAACCTGCAGATCTGCTGGGATTGCTTCAACACATGGCCGCAAGCAACGTCGAAACCATTGAACTGATCACCGCACCGCCAGCGGATTACGACGCACAGGGGAACGCCGGCATTATCAACATAAACACAGTGAGAGGAACAGAAGGATTTTCCGGCCAGCTCTCCGCGAACGCTGGCTACGGGAGAAGACCCAAGTTAGGTGCAGCAATCAACCTCGATCACCAGAAAGGCAAGATCGCACTCCACGCCAATCTGTCCTCCAGCATTGCTTACGATCTCGAGAAAGTGTCCATCGGTACGCGCAGTCCTGCAAGTCCTGAATCCCATCTCCACGTGATCCGCAAACCGCGCACGAGTCTTCATGCCGTCGACCTTTCGGCTGACTATCAGCTTGGTTCCGGAACTTTCATCGGTGCCATGGTAACCGGGTACATTTCCGATTGGGTAATGGACTCACAATCCGAAACTACGCTCGCTGCCAATGACCAACAGCGTACGTTTACAACGACAAGCTTTGAGAAAAATCGTCTTGACCGCATCGTGACGAATTTGAATGCACAGCATGCCTTTTCCCCACGCTCTCGCGTATCGGTCGATTTAGATCGAATTCAATTCACACGCGACAACCCGACTCGCTACTACGTGTACAGTGCGGACGGAGATTCGAGTTCAGAATTTTTTTCGCGGGCCCGCACCCCGGTTACCGTACACGTACTCAAATCCGATTTTCGATATGAGACAAGCGAGACGCTCACTATCGAGACAGGAATAAAGGCATCATTGTCAAGTTTTGAGAATCACGTCAACGTGGCCTTCGAGCAGGACGGGTCGCTAGTAGATGATCCTGCTTTCACGGATGTGTTCAGCATGGACGAGAGAATCTATGCAGGGTATGCTTCCGCAGACTGGAAACCCAAGCCCGTATTCACGCTAAAGGCAGGACTGCGATACGAGTACTACCATCTGGATCTTACATCGGAAGATAACGGCGTAGTATCGAGGCGGCGACAAGGCAATATTTTTCCCAGCATTCACTTCGCCTGGCAATTGCCCAATCACCGCGAGTTCGCAATGTCTTATGTAAACAGAATACAACGTCCCGGATTTCTGATACTGGCGCCGTATTTCTACTTCTTTGATCAGAACACATTATTTACAGGCAACCCTGCGATCCTTCCGTCGCGGTCAAACCAAATCCAACTCGGATATCGTGCACCATCGTTCTCAGTACAGCTAATGTACTCGCGCGAGACCATGCCTGTCTTCGATGCACAGCCAACTGCCGACCGGTATCGAAATACCTTCATTGTACAGCCAGTTCAGGGCGAATTCAACAACGTATTGTCGGTAAATACGAGCTATACTGTTGAGATCACACCCTGGTGGAGTGCCCGGGCCAATGTTCTCACTTCCGTTTTGCATCAGCGACTTAATGTCGATGATGTGGTTTTCGACAAATCCATGTTGAATTGTGAAATTACGACGACGCACAATTGGCACGTGGGGAAGATCGCCGAAGTTGAGGTTTCCGGAGCATTTTACTCACCGCTGTATGTAGGAACTGTGCGTACCGCTGCCCGAAATCAGATTGACATTGGCATACGACGCAAGCTGCGCTCAGGCATGTCGTTGTCATTCAACGTAACCGACGTGTTCAACTCCGGCACCCAATGGCCTACGGGAGCCGACGTGCCAAACGCCGGCTTGTACTACCGCTTTCATTTTGATGCGGAAGGTCCGGTGTTTCGGTTTAATGTGTCGATGCCGATTGGGAATCAGAATGTGAAACAACGGGATAAGTGGTCAGGAGGATCTGAAGAAGAGCAAAGACGGTTGAATTGATGAAAATCATCTTGCCCGATCAAAGAACCGCTCAGCATTTCGATAGAATATCTTCTGTTTTTGTTCCGCTGTCAGAAAGGTGAGTTGTTCTATGGATTCAATCATTATCCGGATATCTCCATTGTCTGATCCAAACATAATCCGATCCTCAAGGCCATTGTCAATAAATAACTTTACAATACCACTGAACATGCCCGGAGGGATTATCTGTGGGTTATTAATAGCGGAAATATCAGTGTATACGTTGGGAAATTTCTTCATTAGTGTAATGGCCTCCTGGTGATATGGCGTCCCTGCATGCATAATCCAAAGTCGTAGGTCGGGGATTTCCTCAAGCAACTTTTCCATAAGCGCGGGATTACCCATGTCTTCTCTGAAATTCGGACAGCCGTGGTCTGGTCCCGCAGAGCCAGTGTGAATACCAACCGGGATATTGTACTTACCAGCAAGTCTGTAGTACGGCATTAGTGTCGCGTCGGACGAACTGATGCCATAGTATTGCGACAACACTTCACCCAGGAATTCGATCTTACCCGCTTTAATCTGCTCTTCAACCCACTGTAGGGAAGGATACTCGCTGCCGTCCTGAAAGCACGGCTGAAGGCTATAGGGAACCTTACCATTCGGACACGGAAACATCAGTCCGCGAATGATCGCAAGATCATCCCGCGATTCATATTGCTGCTGAAGATCCCACGAGCTACTGATGGCGACCTTGTACACGGCGGCGTCGGTTAACGTGTTCAATTGACCCGGTACATCCCTCGCACCATGGAGATGGACATCGAAGACTTTCTGCTGAGCAGCCAAGGGTATGGAAAACAGCGAAAGGAAAAAGATAATGTTGAGGGACGCTTGTGAGTACATTATTGGGGAAGCGGTATTTCGGCTTCATGAAGGTAGTAAAAATTCGAGGCGGAAGGATTGGCAAACGGCAGTATAATGCCGATTTTGACAAATGTCCGCAATGATTTTGGCTAAAACCTCAATTTTAGGCAATTTACTGCCTGTTTTGTGAATTTTTGAGTGGTGTTCGATGTATTATAAGCAAAAAGGGCAATTTATTGCCGATTAGGAAAATGGATAAAGAAGCTATTGGTCGCGCAATTCGCTCAAGGCGGAAATCTCGCAGGATCATTCAAGAGGATTTGGCCGACATTGCGGGTATATCCCTGAGAACGTTGCGGGACATCGAAAAAGGCATTGCGAACCCAGAACTAGAGACACTGCTGAAAATATGCAAGGCGCTGGGTATGGAACTGAAAGTGGAAATCCTGAAATGATAAGGATGGCGGAAGTATATAACAACGGGGTACCGGCAGGCATCCTGACCAAAGACAGCGATCGCTACGTCTTCAGGTACCATGATGAGTATTTTAACGACCCTAAATGTGCTCCCATTAGCTTGTCCCTTCCAAAGACGCAGCAGGAGTATCATGCTAACAAACTATTCCCTTTTTTTTACGGGCTTCTTTCGGAAGGAATAAACAAACAGACGCAATGCAGGCTTCTGCGCATCGATGAAAATGATCACTTCAGTTTGCTGTTGGCGACAGCCAACGCTGATACCATTGGTTCGATAACCGTAAAAGAAATCTCAAAGTGAATTGCCCTGGATGTTATCGGGAATCAAAAGGTACAGGCTACTGTAAGCGGTGCTTGAAAGAGTTATTCAATGGTAAGAGGGTTAACCATGTATTGCCATTCAATTCACCCTACAACGAGGAGTCTGATCTCTACCTGGACTTAACAAAAAAAATATCCATCTCCGGAGTTCAGATAAAGTATCCCATGAAGCTGTACGATCGGGATCTCATTCCTACAGCCACTGGCGGGCAATACATCCTGAAGCCAATTCCCTCCGGTCCATTGAGGAACCTGGATCAAGCACCAGCTAATGAGCACCTCACCATGCAAATCGCACGGCAACTATTTAAGATAGCTGTACCGCCCAACGCCCTCATATACTTCTCCGATCAAAGCCCTGCCTATCTGGTGAAACGATTTGACGTTAAGCCTGACGGCTCAAAATACCAGCAAGAGGATTTTGCGCAGATTGCCCAGATCACAGAAGAGACTCACGGCAAGAACTACAAATACGATCTGTCATATGAGGAATTGGGAGAGCTCATAAAGAAACACATTTCAATGTACCCGATTGAGATCGAGAAATTTTTTCGACTCGTGCTGTTTAATTACATCTTCTCCAACGGAGATGCCCATGCAAAGAATTTTTCAATGATCCGCACAGACATTGGCGACTATGTATTGACGCCCGCATATGACCTGCTTTGTACTCGACTGCACTCCCCCAGCGAATCGGACATGGCGCTTGCACTGTTTAAGGATGGCTTTTCAGATGCGTACAATGCCCACGGATTTTACACACAGCACGATTTTCTTTTATTTGGCAATACGCTAGGTATTAAGAAAGAAAGGGTGACAAAAATTATCGACGAGTTTCGCAAAAACGAAGCCGGCACGATCGCCCTGATCAAAAGGTCACTTCTGCGGGATGATCTTAAGGAACTGTATAAGCAACTATACCTCGATAAAGTGAGCCGTCTTAATTTGAAATGGGGCTAACCATTGTACGAATCGTCCCACACTACTCTGTCTTTACAACTTCACTAATAAAAATCACCGGCACAATATTCGTATAATTCACAATATCCCCTCGAATTGCTTCGCGGTTTGGTGCAATTGCTTCCTGGTAGGCCTTGAGATCTTTCACATAGAACGTTCCGATGGCAACGTACGGCAGAGGCTGGGTA
>QGUY01000026.1 GCA_003242315.1 Bacteroidota bacterium | reverse complement strand
CTTGTAATTTCAATATTTTTCTATTCGTGGGAAACCCGTTTCGTCATCAATCCAAACATCGTAGTCGATGGAGTGAATCGCTTCGTCTTCGATTTGCCCGGGGTCAAGGTGGGCATCTTCTTCAGCTTCACTGAGCTTGCGCATTACATTGCCCGATGGCGATATTCGCGGCGTCTCACGAAGGCGCTGAAGACGCTTCTCCACGTTGCCGGGATAATAAACACGGATCATGCCGAAGAAGACAAAATACGCGATGATGCTCAGGCTAACCGTGGCGAAAATTCTCACATAGAACCATAGCATGGAATCGCGGGCGATGGTAATGGTGCCGATGGAATTGACAAACAATCCGGATGCTATGATGAGCATCACAATTGCTGACCAGAAATACCGAATCTCATGAAGGTTGATGTAATCATATTTCTCTTTAAGGTCCTTGATTCTCGAGACCTTGATCTCATAATACACAATCAGCGCAATGCTGGTGGCCAGGGCGACATACGCACAGGAACGCATCACTGCATCCCATAAGTCGAAAAAAATTATGGACCTTTCCATAGCAGCTTTAACACGTTTTGGTTTAATAAATATATTAATTTTATTGCACGAAATCGATTGAAAAGGGCATCGGTTGTTTCATTTCAGTACGATTGTAATATTTCACCCATAAAGCGAATAATCATACTATGGCTTATGACCTGCTGAAGGGCAAGAAGGGAATCATCTTTGGAGCCCTCGACGAGAATTCTATTGCCTGGAAAACGGCTTTGAAGGTTAAGGAAGAAGGTGGCAAGTTCGTCCTTACCAACGCACCCGTTGCGATGCGCATGGGTAAGATCAACGAACTGGCCCGCCAATGTGAAACGGAAGTCATACCCGCGGACGCGACAGTGGAGCAAGACCTCATAAACCTGTTCACCCGTTCGATGGAAATCCTCGGAGGCAAGATCGACTTCGTACTGCACTCCATAGGCATGAGTCCCAATGTGCGTAAGGGCAAGGACTATGGCGACCTCAACTACGACTGGTTCCTTAAGACGCTGGATATATCCGGGGTATCGTTTCACAAAGTCATGCAGGCTGCTGAAAAAACTGAAGCAATGAACGAATGGGGCTCCATCGTAGCACTATCCTATATCGCCGCGCAACGCACATTCCCGGATTACTCCGACATGGCCCAGGCCAAAGCCGTGCTGGAGTCTGTCGCCCGCAGCTATGGCTATCGATTCGGTAAGAAACTCAAAGTTCGTGTAAACACCATCTCCCAATCGCCGACAAAAACCACGGCGGGAACAGGAATATCCGGCTTTGATGCATTCTTCGACTATGCCGACATGATGTCGCCACTTGGCAATGCCAGCGCTGATGACTGCGCCAACTACATCGTCGTGATGTTCTCAGACCTCACCCGCATGGTAACCATGCAAAACCTCATGCACGACGGCGGGTTCTCGACAACGGGTATCAGCGACGAAGTGATTGCCAAGATTTCGCGCTGAGTCTCGCCGTCAAGACTTCATGATATGATCGCCTTTCCGCCCTGCAAGATCAACCTGGGGCTGAACGTCATCCGGAAACGCGACGATGGTTATCACGACATCGAGACGGTGTTCTGTCCCGTGCCATGGACGGACGCACTTGAAGTTGTCAGAAGCGAATCCTTTAGCTTCACACTCAGCGGCCTGCCTGTCGCAGGTGCGTCCGATCAGAATCTGTGCGTTAAGGCATATGAGCTCCTGAAGGAAAAACACGGGATCGGTCCCGTATCCATGCACCTGCACAAAGCGATCCCTATGGGAGCGGGACTCGGCGGAGGGTCTTCCGATGCGGCCCACACGCTGAAGCTGCTGGATGCCGTATTCGAACTCAAGCTTGGCAAAGAGAAACTTTTGCACTATGCGTCGCTTCTCGGAAGCGACTGCCCATTCTTTGTCTACGAAAAGCCTGCGGTAGGAAAGGGAAGGGGCGAGATTCTGCAGGAAATCGCAGTGCCTATCACGAATAAGTTTCTGGTCATCGTGGTGCCCGATGTTCACATTTCAACTGCGGCCGCTTATGGTGGCGTTGTGCCTGTCATGCCAGAGCGCGGTTGCGCGGATATGGTGTCGACCGTGCCGGTAAATCAATGGAAACATTACTTGGTCAACGATTTCGAGAAGTCAGTGATACAAACCCATCCGGTGATTGGTCGGGTCAAGATGGAGATGTACGACTACGGTGCCGAGTACGCGGCGATGAGCGGTTCGGGATCCGCAGTATATGGCATCTTTGACAGACCGGTGGAACTGCCCGCATCGCTTTCCCGCTACCCGCACTGGAGCGGATTCCTATCGCTGGGAAGTAAGTGAACCGCCGTACCGCCTCCTCAGATATGGATAGGCGATAATCGAACTGATGATGATGAATGTCCCGATGTAAAAACGCACATCCATTCGCTCACTCTCGCGAAAGACGATCAGCGCCATCAGAATTCCGTATACCGGTTCCAGGTTGATAGTAAGTTGAATGAAGAACACGGGTATTTTTCGCATAAGCCTTAACATCACCACGAAGGCAAACACGGTGCAAACGCCGGACAGGATGATCAGATACACCCAATCGGGAATTGTAGGTACAAGCTTCAGCGCTCCGTCTTCGACCCAATACCGGCTGTAAAACGGAAGAAATACTGCAATGGAAAATGCGGCGCCCGCCATTTCGTACAATGTGATAGCACCTACGGCTATGCGCTCGGTGTAGCGCGCGTTAATAACTGCAAAGAGTGACGCCAGAAAGCCCGAAAGAATGGCAACAAGAAAGCCTGCACGATGACCGTCATCAAAGGAAAAAATGATGACAATCCCCGCGATGACGCACAATCCGAGAAACACTTCAAATCCTTTGATGCTCTTTCCCCGCGACAGCGGTTCCATGATGGCAGTCCAAAGGGAAGCAGTCGCAAATCCCGCAAGGCTTATCGAAACATTGGCCATGCGCGCTGAACCGAAGAAAGCGATCCAGTGCGCAGCGATGATGGCACCCGTCAGGAAAAGGCCGGGAACGTCTTTTCCGGATACCCTGAAATCAGATTTCCGGAATAACATCACGACAGCGAGCCCTATCGTTGCCAATGTAGTTCGAAAAAGGATCATTTCAACGGGCGGCAGTGTGATGAGCTTTCCGAGAATGGCCGTAAAGCCCCACAGAAACACCACGAAGTGCAGCTTGAAATAATCGCCGGCGGTAATCATCAGCGCGGTACGTACTTGTACATGGCCAGTGCGATGATTCCGAAGATGATATTAGGAATCCATACTGAAATTTGCGGTGGCAGGGAGCCCGTTTCGGCAAACGTTCGGAATAACATAAAGAAGATGATGAAGATGAACGACAGGAGGAAACCCAGCGCGATCTGAAGCCCGGTACCGCCGCGACTTTTGCGCGAGGACACAATTACCCCCATGAAGACAAGAATAAAAATCGTGAAGGTATGCGCATAACGCGTATACTTCTCTACCTCATACACTTCAACCCCTGCTGATCCGCGTGCGCGAAGTGTCTTGATATAGTCATCGAGTTCATCCAGCGTCATGCCGTCATACTTCCTGTAGTCGCTTTCGAACTCCTGCGGATGAATGATAAGCGCAGTATCCAGTGTTTTTCCGCTTGTTTCGACAGCAGCGCGCCGACTGACCGTCGTCGCAGGTATCGTACCTTCCGCGCCGCCCGCCTTTTTCCTGGCCGAAGCCTCGAATACCGAGTCCACCTGCTTCAACTTCCACTCATAGAGCGTCCATTTCTGTTTAAGTGAATCCCAGGTAATTCGGTTAGCGGTGAGTTTTTCTATCAGCCTGTTGTTGTTGAAGCGCTCCAGTGTGAAGTGATAACCCGTGCGGGTGTTGTTCTGGTAGCTCTGCATGTACATGTACGTCTCCGGCTCCACCTGGATATGTACATTGCGCTGGTTGAAGTAATACTTGTTTTGCAGGTATTGCAATTCAAAAGCAAGCCTGGTCTTGTTCGAGTTGGGAATAATCCAGCCGTTGAGTATGAAACTTATGATGGCAACCAGTGTAGCTCCGATAAAATAGGGCACCAATGTTCGTTTGAAACTGATGCCGGAGCTGAGCATGGCGATGATCTCTGTGTGCGCAGCCATGCGCGAACAGACGTACACCGTCGCGATGAAGATCGTTATCGGTGTGATGAGACTGCCGATCCAGGGAATGTAGTCTTTGTAGTACCCCAGGATTTCCAATGCGGAAAGATTGTTCCGCGCGTATTTGTCCATCTTTTCCGTGATGTCGATGACTGTCACGATGGACAATAGAATAAGTACCACAAACACAAATGTGCTGAGGAAACGCTTGAGAATATATTTGTCCAGCAGCTTCAAGGCACTGAATCAGAGTCGTTGTGATACCTTAGACACCATTTGCGCCTTCCAGGTGGCAAAAGTGCCTTCCAGGATGTGACGCCGGGCCGTTTTCACCAACCAAAGGTAGAACGTAAGGTTGTGAATGCTTGCAATTTGCGCGCCCAAAATTTCTTTGCTGATCACCAGGTGGCGCAGGTAGGCTTTTGTGTGAACTGCGCTGATGCCGCCAAGGGCCGGATCGATGGGGGAGAAATCGTCCTTCCATTTTTCATTTCGGATGTTTATGATCCCCTCCGTTGTGAAGAGCATACCATTACGCGCGTTTCGCGTCGGCATCACGCAGTCGAACATGTCTACACCCAGCGCGATCGACTCCAGGATATTTTCCGGCGTTCCCACACCCATCAGGTAGCGTGGCTTGTCGGCCGGCAGTATCCCGCATACCAGTTGAGTCATCGCATACATTTCCTCGGCGGGTTCACCAACCGATAGCCCTCCAATCGCATTGCCGGGTTGATTCTGGGCGGCGACAAACTCGGCCGACTGTTTCCGCAGATCCGGAAACGTACTTCCCTGAACAATGGGGAACAGAGCCTGGTCGAATCCATATCGCGGCGATGTTGCATTCATCTGCGTTATACAGCGTGTAAGCCATCGATGGGTGCGATGCATGGAGTCCTGCGCGTAGTTGTAGTCGCAGGGCCAGGGCGTACATTCATCGAACGCCATGATGATGTCCGCGCCGATGGTGCGCTGTATATCGATAACATTCTCCGGAGTGAAGACGTGCCGCGAGCCATCGATATGCGAAGTGAAGACTACGCCTTCTTCCGTGATCTTGCGCGAGCTTCCCAGGGAATACACCTGGTATCCTCCGCTGTCGGTAAGTATGGGCAGGTTCCATCCCGAAAACTTGTGAAGCCCACCCGCAGCGCCGAGTATACTCATGCCGGGCCTCAGGTAAAGGTGATAGGTGTTACCCAGGATGATTTCCGCGCCTATGGCATCCGTAAGCTCGCGATGGTGTACGGCCTTTACGGCCCCAGCCGTTCCCACGGGCATAAAGATCGGGGTATGGATGTCGCCGTGCGGCGTGTGGAGTACGCCGGCGCGGGCGCCAGAGGGGTCTGTGGTGAGGAGTTCGAATCGCATAGGCGCCCCAAAAATAGTGTTAAAGTGTTGAAGTGTTGCCGTAAAGCAGGCGTTGGCCGCTTTACGGTTATGATTATAATGCGCAGTGTGGATGTAGTCTGGCTTCCGAGGGCGCGCCGAGATGGAGGTGTCTGCGTGTTTGTAGAGCGTATGTGCGTTTCCGCCGCGTTAAGTGTACCCTTCAACAAGCTCAGGGACCTATCTAGCTTCGACGAACCCGGCGGGGGCCGAGTTCGTCGAAGCGGAATACTATTTAACCAATGCTGGTTCCGAATTGAGATAAGACTCCAGGTTTTGAGGCGTGATGACCTCGAGCGGGAAGAGGCTCAGCGGAGGTGTGGCTTTCCGGAACAGCAGGTGGTTTGCAAGATGGCTGATGCCGAGGAATGCCTGCCGTTTCGGATTCTGGTTGATGAGGAAGTCGATGATACCGGCGCGCATGAAACCGAGGTTCTTCTCCAGCAAGTCGTATCCCACGAGTCGGATGCCATTCTTCCCGTGCTTTTCCAGAAGAGATGCGGCAATGTAGGTACCCGACGAGGTGCTGGCGAATATGCCCTTCAGCATCGGATCGTCGAGAATGCGAAGTACCTTCTCACTCATTTCCTCCTCGTTGTGATTGCTGAGGTCGTAGGAAGTGATGTTATGCGCATACTGGCCGTTATACTTCTGGAAGTAGTCGCGGAAGCCGCGTTCCTTTTCCAGAAGGTGGATGGCGTTGTGCATGTCCTCATATATATGGAGTACGGCAAACGAGGCGTCGCCCTGCAGACCAATGTGCATCAGCTCGGCGCCTACGTGACCGCTTTGATATAGGTCCTGACCGATAAAACACAGCGGATTCGCTTCCGGAATGTTTGTGTTGAAGAGGACATAAGGGATGGACCCCTTGGTATATACATCAAAGAACGGCAGTGCCTCGTGATAGAAGATGGGCGCGATGAGAAGACCATCGGGTCCTGACTCATTAGCCTTTTCAGCTGCAAGATGGTAGGAGTTCTTGTCGAACATGTCGAAAAAGAATGGCTCAACCGTTACTCCATACTGACGCCACTCCGCTTCTGCCTGCTGAATCCCTTTACCTACAAGCTCCCAATAGGGGTCCTGTTCGGGGTCCGGTACCAGCACCGCGATCCGATAGTTCTTTTTAGAACCCAACGTCCTGGCAATTAGGTTTGGCTTGTAGTCGATCTGGTCCAGGACGGCCAGCACCTTCCTAAGGGCTTCTTCAGAAACCCTGCCCCGATTATGCAACACTCGATCCACCGTTCCGGCGGATACACCCGACATCCTCGCAATGTCCTTGATCGTGATATTCTTCCTGTTGGCCATAAGTATTAGGTTAGGTATTTGGTTCACGCATCCCCGGAATGTGGATCCGTTAACGAACACAAAATACTTGTGTGCGAACACATTGTCAAGCGCATTCGTTTTCGGTAACCGGCAGGATTGGTCCCGTCCCGTTCCAAATCGTACCTTTGGGCGGTTACGTAGCTGATTATCAGGTTGTCATTTGCGCACTTTCTCCTCCTGGCTGTCCTGTCGATCCAGATCTTTTATTTTCTGGTTTTGTTGTGGGCATTTGCCAGACGAGGCAAAAAACAGCATGGCGGTGTGTTACCGGCAACAGTGCTTGTCTGTGCACACAATGAGGAGATCAATCTGAAAGGGCTGCTCCCCCTTCTTCTGAATCAGGATCATCCGGATTTGGAGATTGTTATCGTACTGGACCGTACCACCGACGGCAGTCGGTCCTTCCTGGAGACTGTTGTTGCAACAAACAAAAGTGTCCGCTATTTGGATGTGCCGAATGTGCCGGAAGGAGTCAATGGTAAAAAGTATGCCATCTTGCAGGGGATGGGGGCGGCGAAGCACGACATATTGTTGCTGACGGACGCGGATTGTCGGCCGGGAAGAGGATGGGCTCGCGCGATGGTTACCGCATTCGAAGGCGATACTTCCATTGTACTTGGTTACTCACCGTACGTGAAAACTTCGGGATTCCTCAATACGTTTATCCGGTTTGAAACGTTGCTTACCGGTATACAGTATCTCGGATTGGCCCGCCTGGGTTATCCTTACATGGGTGTCGGCCGCAATCTTGCTTACCGGAAATCCTTTTTTACGAGCACCAATGGGTTTGAAGGAATCATGACGGTGACTGGCGGGGATGACGATTTGTGGGTAAATCGAAATGCCCGCGCTGGCCACACGCGCGTGCAAATGGGTGCTTCGTCGCTTGTGTGGTCCCTGCCTAAAAGCACCTGGCGGGAATATCTCTATCAAAAAATGCGACACTTGTCCGCGGGCAGACGCTATAGCCTCGGATCGCGCCTCCTTCTCGGCGTATTTCATGTTTCACACATACTGACTTGGCTATTGTTTGCAGCGGTGCTCGTGCTGTATCCTTCTGTTCCTACATTATTAATAATAGTGTTTCTCGGCAGACTCCTGCTGTTCATTGCATTGATTGTTGTCGCTTCGCGGCGTCTTGGGGACAAATTCCCCCCGTGGTCTGTTATGCTCTTAGATTTTATATACGTGTTTTACTATCTTTCAACGGCCCTCAGGGCGCTCTTTACCAAGACGGTACAATGGACGAACTAAAACGCGAATTTTCGGAGAAAGCGATGGAGGATTTCCGCCTGATCGATCAGGCTGTGGCTCACGATGACGAACAAGCGTTCGCCCGGCTGCTACAACGCTACCGCCGTCCAGTGTACCACATGATCCTTAAGATGGTCCGAAACGTCGACGACGCAGAAGATCTCACGATCGAATCATTTGCCAAGGCGTTTCGAAGCCTTCACCGCTTTAAAAAGGATTACACATTCAGTACGTGGCTGTTCCGCATCGCGACGAACAACACAATCGATTTCATTCGAAAAAAGAAACTTAATACGCTGAGTATCGACAACACCTTCACTGACGACGATGGTCAGGCCGTTTCCCTCGATGTGGAGGACGAAAACCTCGACCCCCAGGAAGAGGCCATCCGAATGCAGAAAGCCGAACTCATGCAATTTTTTGTCGACAAGCTTCCGCCGAAATATCAAAAGCTTGTCAGGCTAAGATACTTTCATGAGTTGTCATACGAAGAAATCGCTGAGGAACTCGGTGCGCCACTCGGCACCGTCAAAGCTCAACTTCACCGCGCTAGAGAATTGATGCATGAGATGGTGAAGAATAAGAGGGACCATATCTGATGTGTTTACGTGTTTATGTGCTTATGTGTTTACGTTGGTGCGTGCATCCAGGTGACGTGCCGCTTGCAAGGCTGATACATGAAATAAATCGTTCTGCGCAGGAGGAGACTTGATCCATAACGAGCTTAAGCACGTACACACCTAAACACGTTGATGGATGACCAACGTAAACACGTACACACATAAGCACCTAAACACCTATTTCCCTCTCTCCGCTCGTCAGCAGGAGCAGTTTGCGCGGCTTGGTCCGCTATACCGGGAATGGAATGAGAAGATCAATGTCATTTCCCGTAAGGATATTGACAACCTGTATGTCAATCACGTGCTGCACTCATTGGGAATAGCAAAGGTGATTGAGTTTAGAAAGAGTGCCGCCATCCTTGATGTGGGAACGGGCGGCGGGTTTCCGGGTATACCGCTGGCGATACTTTTTCCCAACACTCAGTTCCATCTTGTGGACTCCATAGGCAAGAAGATTACGGTGGTAAAGGCCGTGGTCGAGGCGCTGGGATTGGAAAACGTAACGGCGGAACAAGCGCGCGCGGAGACGTTGAGGGGCGAGTACGACTTCGTGGTAAGCCGCGCCGTGGCGCGATTGAAGGAACTGCACAAGTGGACAAGCAAGCTGATAAAAAAAGAATCCGTTCACGCGCTGCGCAACGGAATCATCTGTCTGAAGGGGGGTGATTTAAAAGAGGAAATAGCAGAGGTTCGCCGACCAACAAAACTTTTTCCGCTGTCGGATTACTTTGCCGAGCCGTATTTCGAAACGAAGTTCGTGGTGCACGTCGCGCGCGACTAACTGTCCCTGCTTATCCACCCTGACTTCGCATTAGGGGGCCGTAATCGTACGGGTTTCCTACGCAAGGGTGGCGTTCCGCCGGGGCGGAGGATGCAGGGGTCCCCGGCGGTCGCCATTTGCACAGCGGAACTATTTACCCTGGAGAAGCCAACCAACATAGACGATCTTCCACTGGCCGTTTTGCTTTTCGAGTATGCGCGTTTCGCGACTTAGTCCGGGCATATCGAAAGCTTGTGATCCTGTATCTTCACCGTATTGATCGAACGTTACCCATGCCATATCGTCGGAGACGCGGATGTTGACGTTTTCAATGCGTGGCACCTGCGCGATGGGCTCCGGATCTTCGGCCATCTTTTTCTTCATGCGTCCTCCTATTTCACCCCAGCCTTGTCGTACGGTGACACCACCGTCCTTCCACCAGCCCATAATGCGCACGTAGTCGCCGTGAGCCCAGGCGTCTTCAAATGCCTTATAGTCCTTGTGATAAAAAGACATTGTTTCACCGCGGATCACAGCAAGGATTGCTTCTCTTTCTTTTTCTCCCCTGTTGAAGTTTGTGAAGGATAAAATCGTCCCACCTGCGATCAGGATCGCAGCCAAAGTAAGTTTTCTCATATGTATAAAGATTAAAGCGTTCCGCGAAGTTGTGCTACGAAGCGATCATGATCCCAAAGCACACGGACTTCATCGATCGCGTCGTTGTCGTTGAAGCGGAAAATGAAAATGTGTTCGCTGTCGAATCGCAGGCCACGTGACGGGATGCCCACGAAGGGTTTGGCTTGCGTGCCGAAGATGGATACTCTGCTTGTAACGGTGCGGTCTGCTGCATTCCAGGTAAGCGACTGTACCGTATTGTCGAGATCGGGGAACGTTTCCATCAGCAAGCTCCAAACGGCTTTGCCCGTTTGTTGAACGGGTCCGGAAAAGTCGCCGCCAAGAGGCTCGAAATACACTTGCGAGTCTTCGGCGAACAGGCCGAGCATACGATTTATGTCCATTTCCTGATAGGCGGAAAAGAATTCAATGCACGTGCCCTTCTTGCTAAGGACGTCGGGGGTTTCCTGTTGTGTAAGAATGGATGGTTTCATTTCGTCGTTGTTTAATACAAAGGTAGGGCAGGGGTTTTGGGTGCTATAGTAAAAATGCGACTACTTTTTCTTTTTTAGAATATAACGCGTCAGCTCCTGGTGCTGATGATAATATTGTTCCGGACTGAGTTTGTTGAGTTTCTTAAAATCCTTCACAAAGTGATTTTGGTCGTGGAAGCCGCCCTGAAAGACCAGGTCCTGCCAGTCGATCTTCTCATCTTTGTGATGCGCAACAAAGTTGCTGATGGGGGACATGCGCACGATGCGTGCATACAACTTTGGAGTCAATCCGGTCTTCTCCAGGAATTTTCGTTCGAGGTGACGTCGACTTACGCAAAGGTCGGACGCCAACTGTTCTACGGTAATGTTGCCCCGGGCGGAAAGGATACGGGATACCGCCAAATCGCCCACGTTATACCGCGCGCGATGGCCTGCGAGTTTCATTGTGAGAAAATCTTCAATCAGCTTGATCCGCTCGTCAACGGAACTGGCTTTGATTATGTTGTCACACCACGCGCATACTTCATCGCCAAGCAATAGGGAGAGTTCAATGCGCGAGTCCGCGGTGCCTTCCATGGATATTCCGAAAAGCGTGGATACAGCGGCCGGCATAAAAACAATTCCCACCACGCCGACGGTACCTGAAAAAGCAAGCTGGTAGTTTGTCGTTGATTGGCCCGCGAAGAAGCATTGCGGAACGACAGTCTCCTCAATGCTGGGTGAGGACACGCGGTAAGGTTCCCCGTAGTTGAATACGATAGCGTTATAGCCATTAGGAGGGGATTGGACGAGGCGCGTTTCAGATCCGAGTTCCGCCTCAAGTACGTAGTAGCACTTCACGAAGGAACGGAGTGCGGGTGCAGGCTCTATTTTGCGATAGTTCATAACGTACGCTCACGGCCGAAGTCTATGCCCCCGTTCCGGATACGCGGCCACAAGCGAAAATACGGATTCTTCTCCAGGAAAGTTGCTAAGGCCACTGTGATTCCTCCCCGCAGGCCTTTTAATTCCCTAAAAGGACCTACTTACGGTATGAATAGCACAATCTCTAAGAGTTCAGTAAGAATCTATTTCGTCCCAACAATACCGCTATCGCAATGCCCCAAATGAAATTAGATGATGCCGTCTCGTAGAGGTGGGATGTGGCAACGCTTTCGGGCATAAACGCATTGGGTAGCAAGAGCATACTGGCCGGGATGAGCGCGTTGAGGAGTGCGAAGAGGATTATTCGACCGGTAGTAGTGCCCATTGTGTTAACCAGGGGCAGCGATATAATCACCCATAACAAAGCGCGGAGAACCTGGAAGGGGTAAATGCCTTCTGCGATAAATTCATGGATAAACTGCGATAGGAATGGCCTGAGTTCATCAGACCCAGTGTAATAGAGTCTCAGGTCCGGATTCTGCCATGCAATGAAGTATCCGAAAGCGAAATATAAAACCGGATAAACAACAAGCGTGAGGATCAACACCGGTCGCAGCTTACCCTTTGTACTAACCTCTGGTATATAAATAATTTGCGATTCTTTCTTTTTGTAAAGTCGTTCCGCTGCCACACTCGCACTCGTGCTAATAAGGGCTACTATTAAGCCCGTCACCATCACGGCGGTCACTTGTGCTCCGGTCATGCCGATGGCATCCAGGAAGAACAGTGTTTCCATTTGGGTAAGGAAAAATTGTATGCCGAAGACGAAGAGCGCGAGGAACAGCCACCGGTAAAAGCCACGGTACTTGTTTGTCGCAACGGTGAGTGCGGTGATTAGTATTGCATTAATGATGGTCACCAGCAGGAAGCGCGACGCTGTTTGCGCAGGGTCGTGCTCGGGCTGTGGCATCTCCGCGATGAACATTCCGAGCAAGCCGCCTATCGTCCAGGATATAAACAGGGCAATGATGGTAATGACCCCGTGCAAAAGTACCAACGCAATCTTTTTCATTGTTAATCATTTAGTTGTATATACATCTATTTCGATTTTATGAAATGTTATTCATCATTTTCAACAGTACAGAGATGCCTGCTTTCTGTTCACTCGGGGTAAGTGATTCGACGCATTTTTCATACAATTGCGCCGATAGGGTTACTGTTTTCTTTTGCAGTGATTTTCCTTTAGCGGTAAGGCTTACGAGCTTTCCCCGTGTATCGCGCGGATCTGTCATTCTTCGAACTAGTTGGTTCTTTTCCATGGTATTGAGCACACGAGCGATTGTTGTCTTATCGCGACCGAGCTGTTCGCTGATTTCCTGTTGATTGATTCCATCCTTGTACCACAGAAGAGCCAATATGGAAAATTGCTCCACCGTCAGGTTCAGTCCCTGCCGCCTGAACGCTGTCGTCAGGGCTCTGTGGAACCGATGCGTAAACTCTCCGGCCAGGTAGACGATGTTTTGTTCCAGCGAGCCGGGTGATTTCATATTTAGTTGTATATACGACTAAATATAGCAAAAAAACTGTTCCTCGGGGATGGCTCAAGAAGTCTACTTCTTGTGAACCCGGTTAAAAGCCCCCAATCTTTAAATGTTTTGATTTACAATTAATTAGTGTAAAAAATTTCCTAATATGTCCTAAAATAGTAAAAACTAGGAAATTTTTGGACATCTTTATATGTTCCTAAAATGTCCCAAAAATTGAAAACTTAGGAAATATTATGAGAAAGGTGGAATCTCCGCCTGATTCGACAAAATATGTCAATGAGGCGGTGGAAGTGTTGTACACGGACTCATTTAGAGCCCTTGTCACTCAGATTAATGAGGAGTACCTCTATTGGGACAAAGTCAAGTACCAGCCAGTCCCGGAGGGGAAGTCGCCCAAGTTATTATGGAGTCTGGTCAAACTCAGCCGGGTTCAAGGAAAGTGGCTGCGTTTTGGGAAGTACGACTTCAAGTTTAACCTGACCAATTCAATACAGAGAGCCCTCCACGAATTCGACCTCCATATTGGGGGGCACCTCGGTAGCGATAATCTGATCCCCTCAGGAGAGAAGGACAGATATCTGATCAGTTCCATAATGGAGGAGGCAATTGCTTCAAGCCAAATCGAAGGTGCCGTAACAACGAGGCGAGAGGCAAAGGAAATGCTTAGGAAAAACGCCAAACCACGGAACAAGTCGGAACAGATGATCATGAACAACTACATGACGATTAAGCATATCGTCAACGTTAAGGATCAACCGCTGACGCTGGATGGGCTGCTCGAAATTCATCGACTGATAACCCACTTAACGTTGGACAACGATAACGACGAGGGGCGTTTCAGAACAGACAACGAGGTGAACGTCGTTGATGCGACGGATGGGGAGATCGTCCATGTGCCCCCTGACCACGCTGAAGTCCCTGCGTTGATGAACGAACTCATTGACTTCTTCAATGATAAGAATCAGGATGAATTCATTCACCCTATTGTCAAAGGTTGCATAATACATTTCATGATAGGATTTATTCATCCATTTGTCGATGGCAATGGGCGTTGTGCGAGGGCCTTGTTCTACTGGTATCTTTTACGCCGGGGGTACTGGTTGACGGAGTACTTGTCCATATCACGGCTAATAGTAAGGAGTAAAGCGCAATATGCGCGTGCCTTTATTTATAGTGAGATCGATGACAATGATCTGACCTACTTCATCCACTACAAATTGAAGACAATGACACTGGCTTATCACAGCCTGGTGGAGTACATACAGAGAAAGATCCGTGAAAAGAAGCGACTTATCCAATTTCATCGGATAAAGGGAATCAATGAAAGACAAGCAACCATCATCAAATGGGTTTTCGATGATCCGGATATCCTCCTTACTGTTAAAGAAGTGGAGACGCGTTTGGGGATTTCTAATCAAACCAGCAGAAATGACCTGGTGGGGTTGGTGGAAATGGGTTACCTGGATATCCTGGAGATAAACAAGAAAACGAAGGCGTTTTGCAAAGGTCGCTCATTCGATAAACTCTTAAAAAAGAAATTGTGACCCCCAACCAACTCATCCGCTATCGCCTCCCGCGCCTTGGCGTCTTTGCGGTGAATGAAAATACCGTACGCGCTGAACAACCCAAACTTAGTTCCAGCGCACGACGCGTCGAACTTGCCCAACTTCAACACTTCAACACATGCGCAACACCTTAAACGTGATACACCCACTCCTTATATAAAGGATCACCCGGATTAAAATCCTGCTGCACACTAAACCGCTTCTCCAGCACTTCCACTTCTTCGATATTCTCCAGCAACAGGTTCCGGTAGCCTTCTTTGCCACCCGCCTTGGTGAACCCCAGCGTCTGCCAGCAAACCAGTACGATCTGCTTTTTGGCTGTGCGACAAATCCCGTACGGATGCACCACGCGCGACAGCGGTTCTCCCTTCATCGTAATCCGACACACGCGCCGCTTCTGCGACGCCTGGTAAAGCGTCTTCACAATCTCATCCATCGCCGGTCTTTTTCATGAATGTAATAGTATTTTTTGCCTCTGCCGCCGCTTCCCCGATGAACCGCAGCGGAATCGGTTCAACTACCCCGCCTCTGCCTCCTGCCCCTGCATCTGCACCTGCTTCTGCATCTACCTCTTAACCGTACCCCACTTTCATGATACCACCTAATCCAATCTTAATTAACTTACTCCGCCCAATCCCTGCACCACTATGCACCTTAGACCACATACCGGAATCCTGCTCCTGCTTCTGCTCATCTTGCTCTCCTGCGAAGGGAAAAAGGCCACGCCTCACGACCCCGACGCGTACCTGGCGCTATCTCCCGAGGAACGCCTTCTTCCGGAAAATGCCACATCGTCGTTCACGCTGCACGAGGGACTGGGCGTGGCACTGTTCGCTGCGGAGCCGATGGTTGTTAATCCCACCAACATCGACGTCGACGCGCGTGGCCGCGTCTGGGTGTGCGAATCCTACAACTACGCTATCCCTGACGAAGAGCAAGTGGAACGCGGCGGGCGGATCACGATCCTTGAAGACACCGATGGCGATGGACGTGCAGACAATAGAAAGGTTTTTTACCAGGGCGACGATATCCGCATACCACTCGGCATCGCTGTGTTGGGTAACAAGGTGTATGTATCGCATAGTCCGTACTTATTCGTGTTCACCGATGAGAATGGTGACGACCGTCCCAACAATAAAGAAAAACTCTTCACGGGCTTAGGAAATCCCGGCGACCATTCCCTGCATGCGGTTGTATTTGGTCCCGATGGCAAACTGTACTTCAACATGGGTAACCTGGCGGGAACGATGATGGACAGTCTGGGTAACGTCATCGTCGATCTCCCGGGCAATGAAGTGCGGCAAAATGGAAAAGACTACATCGGCGGCATGATTATGCGATGCAATCCTGATGGAACTGAGTTGGAAGTTTTGGGACACAACTTCAGAAACAACTATGAGGTTACTGTCGATTCTTATGGAAACGTATGGCAATCCGATAACGACGACGATGGCAATGCGAGTTGTCGCATTAACTACATCATCGAGTACGGCAACTACGGCTACGTCGATGAGATGACGCGTCGGCATTGGTCGGCCTACCGCACCAACATGGAATCAGAAATCCCGCGGCGCCACTGGCACCAGGATGATCCTGGTGTGATACCGAACCTGCTTATTACCGGCGCCGGTTCACCCGCGGGTATTACTGTTTATGAAGGCGATTTGCTTCCGGATGTTTTTCGCGGACAGATGATCCATGCTGATGCGGGACCAAATGTCGTTCGCTCATACCCGGTGAAGAAGAAAGGAGCGGGATATGAAGCTGAAAAGGTTGAGGTGTTGAAGAGTGTGTATGATCAGTGGTTTCGGCCGATCGATGTTTGCGTTGCTCCTGATGGGTCGCTTTTCGTGGCCGACTGGTACGATCCGGGCGTAGGTGGTGGTGCGGCAGCAGATGCCGGTCGCGGTCGCATCTTTAGGATAGCGCCGGATATTTCGCGCTATTCTGTTAGGTATAAGAGCATTGAATCACCGGCGGATGCGGTAGAGGCGTTGAAGAGTCCTAATACGGCCCGTCGCTACCTGGCGTGGACGTACCTGAACGGACAAGGCAACAACGCCGAGGAGGGACTTGTCAGAATGGCTGATGATGGCGATCCAGTACACAAAGCCCGCGCGTTGTGGTTACTGGGAAAGATTCCGGGTAAAGAAAAGATGTATATCGACCGCGCCTTGCGCGATGAGAATCCGGACATACGCATGTTGGGAATCCGGTTGGCACGGCAGTCGGGCTTAGACTTTGTATCCACCGTAAAGGATCTTGCCCGCGATCCTGCGCCGGAGGTGCGCAGGGAGATTGCTGTTGGACTTCATCTCGTGACTACACCGGAAGCGGCCGAGCTTTGGGCACAGCTTGCATTGCAGTATGACGGTGACGATCGCTGGTATCTCGAAGCGCTGGGAGTAGGCGCGGCGCGGAACCGGGATGCGTGTTTTTCAGCGTGGTTGAACCAGCGTGGTGGTAGGGAATACGACAAGGCGGCGCGCGACATTGTATGGAGGTCGCGTTCCGCATTGGCGTCGCCGGTTCTGGCGGAGTTGATAAAAGATCCGGCGACGAAGGAAGAGGAGTTGCCGAAATATTTCCGGGCATTCGACTTCCACAGTGACCCCTCTAAGTATCAGGTGTTGTTGGGATTATTGAAAGGTGATCATCCTTCGCAGGACGTGATAAGGGCGCTTGCCTTGAATCACATCGATCCTGAGGTGACGGGGATGACACCGGAGTTGCGCGCGGCATTGAACACGAGACTGGATGCGGTTCGGGGAACGGAGGAGTTTGTCACGCTCGTGGAGCGTTATGGAGTGCGTGAAAGGAGGGAGGAGTTGCTGGCGATGGCGATGCGTGATGATCGTCGTGTTGGATCAGCTGCCGCGCGATTGTTGCTTTCGGGTGCAGGGTTTGAGGGTGTAAGTCTTGTGCGTTCGCGTTTGAAGGTGGGTGGTACTGATGCCGAGGCGTTGATGGAGGCGTTGGCGCCGTTGGGCAGCCGGCAGGCTGTGATGTTGTTATCGGAGGCGGTATTGGATGGTAGTCTTCCGTTGTCGTTGCGCAAATCGGCGGTGTTGGCGTTGGGTAAAAGTTGGCCGGGCGAGAGCGGGTTGGTGGAGTGTATTAAGAGTCCCGCGTTCGACAAGGCGTTAGCGCCAACGGCTGCGGGCGTATTGTTCAACGCGTATCGGATTGCAATTCAGCGCGAGGCTGAGAAATATTTGGAGCGGCCCGCAACAGCGGAAGGGACGACGTTGCCGCCGATACGCGATCTCGTTGTAACCATCGGAAACGCTGAGAAAGGCGCAGCTGTGTTTTCGCAGTACTGTCAGGCGTGCCACGCTGTGAACGGTAACGGGACGAATTTTGGTCCGGCATTGTCGAACATTGGCGACAAACTTTCCAAAGAGGGACTTTACCGCGCGATCCTTTATCCTGATGAAGCGATTAACAATGGTTACGAAGGTTATGAACTGAAGTTAAAAGATGGCACTGCAGTAACGGGAATAATTGAAAGTACGTCATCTTCCGAGATCGCCTTGCGTGTCCCCGGCGGCACCACGGTCAGATACCCGGTATCAGACATTGTATTCCAGGAACCTCTCACGCAATCGCTTATGCCTAACTTTTCGATGACGATGAGTGTGGAGGAGTTGACGGATTTGGTGGAATATTTGGGAAGTCTGGGAGAAGAAGACTAATGTCTTAACTAAAAGGCTATGTGTCTGTTTGCGATTTCTTAACCATTGTTAATTGGCTCGATCGTTAGTAGCACTTCTGATACTTTCATAATTGCGTAGCGAATCTTAAATTTATTTGTAGAGCAGTCATGTATTGTAAACACTTAAACCGGCCGAATCCCTGCAGTGTGAATTGAGCGTGAGTTAGGAACCAGGGACTCACGGGCGTTGGGAACATGTCAGGTTTCTTACACAACGAGCGATTCAGGCACTTACTGAATGTGCGGCCGGAAAAGGCAATAGAAATCTTGTATGAAAGGTACGGCCACATTTTAACCGCCCTTGCAGAGCATTTCGTGCACGACCGAAAGGCGGCCGAGGATATTGTTCAGGAAACTTTCATTCATCTCTGGGAACAACACCGCAAGTTGGGGCAACCCGACATCCGGTCGATAGAGCATTACCTTATTCGGGTAGTTCGGAACAAGGCTATAACCTGTTACAATAAGTTGTCGAGGCGGCGCAGATACAAGGCGCGCGCATTGCAGGGTAATCGTGAATGGGAACTTCCGGCAGAGTCGCGGTGGATTAACATGGAAATCAGCAAGGAGATAAGGGGTGTTATCCTGACGTTTCCCAGGCGTGAGAGAGAATGCCTGTTGATGAAGATGGATCAGGAGTACACGACGCAGCAGATTGCTGAAAGGCTTAAAGTTACAACGAAGGCGGTTGAGCGTAGCCTTACGAGCGCTTACAAGCGGCTGAGGAAATGCCTGAGAAGCTTGGGTTATGCGGTTTCGATGGGTCGACAGGGGGCTAAATCGTCCGGTTCGGATGGACAGGTAGGTAAGGA
The DNA here is from genome assembly GCA_003242315.1 of Bacteroidota bacterium. GTDB lineage: Bacteria > Bacteroidota > Bacteroidia > Cytophagales > Cyclobacteriaceae > ZC4RG29. The sequence goes on along the minus strand of QGUY01000026.1, from coordinate 3,397 downwards.
GCTATTATGATAAGTTCGGACAATATATTTAGAGTGTTGAGTGGCCGCGCTTCTGCGGAGGAAAGAGAGCAAGTGGAGCGTTGGGTAGCGCTCAGCAAAGCGAATCGCGAGGAGTTTGAAGATTTGCGGCTCCTGTACCGGTTTTCACAGGATACACTGGAGAATTTCCGGGACGAGAACTTTTATGAAAGATTCGAAAAGATACGGTGTGCGGCCACGGCGCGATTAATACGAAAGGAACGGACAAACCGGGCCTATCGCCTTGGGGTCGCGCTGGCATGCTTTGCCCTTGCAGCGTTTTTATGGAGCCACGTGATGATGATCAATAGTCACCCAGCGTCCCTTAAATTTCGGGACGAGGCGCTGCGACAGGTTCTTCCTGTCGTCGAGCGCAGGTACGGAGTTGAGGTCCTTATTGAGGAAGACGCACTAAAGTCGTGCAGATTCACAGGCACATTTTACCGCGTGGATACGCCGGATGATATTCTCCATTCGATATCCCAGGCCGTAAAAGCAAACCTCGTGGTTGCCGGTCCTGGAAAGTACCGGCTATTTGGCGGTGGTTGTTAAGGTGCCAGAATCTCAGTGGGACTTCGAGCGTGATCCTCCCAACTTTTCCACATCCCTGATCATACTGGATGCAGTGACACCGAGTGCTTGTGCGATCTTGAATAATGTCTCGATCGACGGCGTGCGTTTGCCGCGTTCGAGTTGGGAGATGTAGGTACGGTCAAGATCACTGTCGGTTGCCAGTGCATCCTGTGAGAGGCCCTTTTTCTTCCGCTGTTCTTTCAGAACTTTTCCGAATGTTTTAGCGATTGAGTCCATTTGCCTGTGAATCTGCAAAAGTTTGAAAAAAGTGTTTGACGACTATAGTCTACAAAGAATAATTTTAATACCTTCATAGCTGCAAATGCACCCCTAAGGGCCGTTAACGGACATCCCTTGTCCTCCCGTAGGCGGTTTGTTGTGCCCACTCAGCGCATAGCCCATGGGGTGTACAGTTCAGGAAACACCGTTTTACTGTCCGTTGTTGCTTCGTGCGTTTGTTTCAGGACCATACTGATGCGGAGCTTGTTTCCCTGTTAAGGAAAGGAGACAAGGGGGCATTCGAAGCAATATATCGGCGTTATGCTGCCGAATTGTACCGATATGCTCGTAAGAGCGTTCCTGTGCCTGAGGATTGCGAAGAAATGGTGCAGGATGTTTTTGAATCGCTCTGGATACGTCACGAAAGCCTGGAGATCGAATCCCTGCGCCATTACCTTTTTAAGTCGGTACGCTATATGATTATCCGCTACATTCAGCGAAAGGGCGTGCAGGACCGATATGCCGAACACTACAAGATTTTTGCAAGCCTATATGAATCGGGCAGTGCAGACGGTAACAACGAATCCCTTAGAAATGCGTTGATGAAAAGTCTGGAAAGCCTTCCGGAGCGTTGCAGGATGGCCATAAAACTTCGGATTACGGATAACCTTTCCAATCAGGAGATTGCAGAGAAGATGAATATTTCGCGTCGGACCGTTGAGTTGTATATTTCTCGCGCACTGAGTCACCTTCGCGCATCCTTTCCGCAGCCATCTAAGGCCACCTGAACGCATTTTTTTGTGAAGGCAAAAAAATTTTGGTTCTGACTATGTGTTTTGCGGGCCGATTGTCACAGTATAATAAAGACGGCCAGGCCCGCCGGAAATTCTTAACTTAGGATAATAGTCCTTCTGTCCGGTACACCATGGAGAAATCAGAATTTGACCGGTTATTGGAACGTTACCTGAATGACGACGTCACCGAACAGGAGAGGAAGAAAGTTGAAGCCTGGCTGGACATTTCAAAGACGAAGGGGACGGGCGGCTTTGAGTTGAGCAAAGAGGCGGAAGACAGGCTATTTCGCAGAATAACCGGCAACCTTGAGAATCTTGAAGAGCTTGTGGCCTCCGCGCGGCCTCGAAGGAGGGTTGACGTTAGCCAATGGATATTGCGGATCGCGGCTGTCGTGTTGCTTTTCGCTGTCGTCGCGTACGGTGTACGGTATATACAGAACGAAAACAGCGCAAGAGACACGGTTGTTGCAACACGGGTTGATAAGTTAATTCTCCATGACGGTTCGTTGGTCTGGTTGCGCGGTGACAGCAAGCTGGTCTATTATGAGAAGCCGGACGAGGGCATTCGCTACAGTGAACTGCAGGGTGAGGCGCTTTTCGAAGTAGCCAAGGATCCTGCGCGGCCCTTCATCATAAAGTGCGGTGATGTCAGACTGAAGGTACTTGGAACGAGTTTTTCAGTGAAGGCTGGGGGCGATCAGGTCGAACTTAAAGTTTTGACGGGTAAGGTAAACCTGTCAGACGAAAAGAGTGAATTGACGGTAGACGTGTCGCCTAACGAGCATGTTATATACCGGGCCGGGGTTGTTGAAAAGCAAACCTTAACCCAGGACGTAGTTGCCGCCGTTATCGAAAACACCGAGTATGACATGGAGTTTTCTGATGTTCCGATGGAGGAGGTGTTCAGGCGGATTGAACAGAAATTCGACGTCAAAGTTCGTTTTGGCGATCCGGCGATAGGGCGTTGTCGCATTACGGCAGACCTTACAGACCAGTCGCTGGAAAGCACATTGCAGATGGTTACTGAGGTGCTTGCGGTGGAGTACAGTCGGAGCGGCAGGGAGATCACCTTTACAGGCGTTGGCTGCAATTGATCGATTAACCTAAACCTGACCGATATGAATGTAAAGACAATTTTGGCTTACAGTTCTGCCTGAAAGCAGAAACAGGAGTGATTCGACCACTCCTGTTCTTCCCCACCTTGTTGTATTTCAGGGCGGGTCATCCTGCGGGGATTGCACAAACCAACGCAGGATAAATTCCCTCGATAAGAGTCGGCTTAAACTCACCGTTTCCGCACACAGCGCATAGACGGTACGAGGGAGTTTTGTCTCATTATAAAACAAAACCATCTCAAAATATGAAAAAAAGTTTTACCCGAAAACTTTGGAAGGTTATGAAGCTATGCGCTTTGCAATGGATAATCGCGTTGACGTTCGTGGGCGCATCTATTGCGCACAACGTCGGGGCGCAGGTGCTGGACCAGGAGATTTCGCTCACTCTGACCGGCGTACCTTTCGAGGAGGCGTTGCATCAGATTCAGGACTTAACAAATGTTAAGTTTTTCTACAGTCCCGCGCAGTTGATGGGAGAAGCTCCTGTGACGATACAGATAGACGGCTGGACGCTGGGGGAGGTATTGGAGGGGTTGTTACGGCAGCGGGGGATTGAGTATAGGGTGCATGAGAAGGAGGCGATCATCACTTTAAGGAAAGTCGTCAATGGGTCGGAATCAGTTCAGGATGAAGGAACGATGGCAGGGAGGGGAAAGGGCCTAAGCACGGAAAGGGGGG
>QGUY01000287.1 GCA_003242315.1 Bacteroidota bacterium | reverse complement strand
ATATAGGCACCATTGGGACCGCGACCGTATTCATACTGCTGTCGCGTAAACTGTGGCCAACCGCGATCTCTGCCAACGCGATTCATCTGCGCCGCATAAACAGGAAAGTACGCGTCCGCCGTCGCCTTACTGTCTTCTCCAAAAAAGCTGTGCATGTGAACGCCAACTTCAAACTTGCTCATGTCATGACCGGCATCCTTGTATAATGCACGATAGTATTCAAACAACGGTCGGAACTGGGCAGGATTGCCACCGATAATGGCAAACATCACGGGCAATCCAAGACGACCCGCACGCTCAACGGACTGCGGCGTTCCACCTACAGCAATCCATATCGGCAACTTGCCATTCTTCGGTCGCGGTAACACATGCTGATTTTCTAATGCAGGACGGAATCTTCCCTTCCAGGTAATCGGATCTTCTTCGTTGATCTTCAGTAATAAATTCAGCTTTTCCTCAAAGAGAGCGTTGTAATCTTTCAGGTCGTAGCCGTACAATGGAAACGACTCGATAAAACTTCCGCGACCTGCCATGATCTCCGCGCGACCGTTGCTGATCTGGTCGACCATAGCAAAGGCTTGATAAATCCGCACCGGATCCGACGAACTCAACACGGTCACGGCGCTTCCCAGCTTGATTCTTTTCGTGACCGTCGCGGCGGCTGCCAGGACAATCTCAGGTACTGACACGGCATAGTCCGGGCGGTGATGTTCCCCAATCCCGAAGAAGTCGATGCCAACCTCATCCATGAGCTTGATTTCTTCAATTAACTCACGCAACCGCTCCCCGGCGGGAAGGGGTTGACCTTTATCGTTGTAGTGGTTGTCACCGAACATGCCGATTCCTAATTCCATAGCTAAGTTATTTTTCAAAAGAAGGTAACAATATACGAGGTAATTAGTTCCAGTGGGAGCATAGGGGCTTCACCACAGAGGCACGGAGACACACGGAGATACACAGAGATTGATTGTTACCAGTGCGGCCGAAAGATCGCATAGAGATCGCTACGAGCGTGCGAGCCGCCAGGGATGCAAGAAGAACACAGGCGCTAACGCGCAATGTCGCATGCAGGAACACGCGACCGCTTCAATACGTACCAAGTGGTTATCGTGACACAGATCACTTTTTAGTTCCTTTCTTCGTCCGAAGACAGGATGACTAGTGGCTGCATTCCTGCGCCTTGGCGCCTGTGCTCTCCTTACTACAGTGGACCTCTGCACATTCCTGGTGGCCTCGCTACAATCGATCGTCACGCACCAAGGAAAATTTCTCTGTGAACCTCAGTGACTCTCCGTGTCTCTGTGGTGAAAAAAAATCCTGCAATCGTATGCATCACCTCATGCATGTTTTCCATCAACATTGCACGATAAAAAGACCAAAAAATCCCGATCACTTGAGACTATCTACCGTATACTTTTGTTGAATGATTGAACAGGTGCAGTTAGGAAAAACAAGATGACACAAATGAACAACCGTAAGCCCCGCGTGATCGTAGTAGGTGGCGGATTCGCAGGGCTGAACTTCATAAATCACTTATCTGAAAAGGCATACGACGTGACGTTGGTTGACAAAAACAACTTCAACTACTTCACGCCGTTGCTTTATCAGGTGGCTACTGGCTTCCTGGAGCCTTCGAATATCAGCTACCCGTTGAGAAAACTCACCAACGCAAAGGGCTTCAACTTCAGGCAAGGCGAACTTTCATCAATCGACGCCGACAATAACCAAATAATCTTAACGGATGGCGATGTCCTGACATACGATATCCTGGTAATCGCTGCAGGCGCCAAAACAAATTTCTTCGGCAATGAAACCTTGCGCGAACGCGCATTTGAACTGAAAGAAATTTCAGACGCGCTGGCCATGCGCAACGCCTTTATTCGTGTACTCGAACGCGCTTCCGCTGAGAAAGACCCTGAAATACGTAAGCGACTGTTGACCATCGTCATCGCCGGCGGCGGACCTACAGGCGTCGAGGTGGCCGGCATGCTCGCAGAAATGAACCAGCGGATCGTCGGCACGGATTATCCCGAGCTCGGCGAAGAACGTCTGAAAATCCACCTCGTCGACGGCGCACCGACGTTGCTTACGCCTATGAGCAAAAAGTCGCAACAAAAAGCTTACGACATACTCACCCGCCTCGGCGTACACGTCCACCTCAACCAGCTCGTCACACTATACGATGATGAAACGGTTTACCTCTCCGGTGGCGAAACCATAGAAGCGTCCACCCTGATCTGGTCAGCGGGCGTCGTGGCACGGGGATTCGGTGGCCTCGTCCAGGAAAACGCAAGAAAAGACGGACGCCTCGTCACCGACGCATACAACCGCGTCATTGGCTATGACAACATTTACGCCATCGGCGACATCAGCATTCAGTTCACCGACCCGGCCTATCCCAAAGGCCATCCTCAGCTTGCACAGCCCGCGAAGCAGCAGGGCACGCGACTCGCACGCAACCTGAACGCACTCGCCAAAGGCAAGAAGATGAAGCCGTTCAAGTACTTCGATCGCGGCGACATGGCGATCATCGGAAAGAACTACGCCGTAGCTGATCTTTTCAAACACAAAGTACACTTCGGCGGACTTCTCGGCCTCCTCGCATGGCTCTTCATCCACGTAGTGTCCCTCGTCGGCAAGAACACCAAAGTAAAAACCCTTTACAACTGGGCCATCGCATACATCACTTCCAACTCATCACTGCGAATGAGCTTCCAGGCCAAGGATAAACGGCAGCAGTTCAAGATGCCAGAGAGAGGACCGAAGGGAATGGGGCGGCAGAAGGCGGCCGTCGTTGACTGAGATAATCGATAATCGGTAATTTGGTTGGGTTATTTCATGTAGAGACGTTGCATGCAACGTCTCTACTACCTACAATCTCGTTCGTAATTAGGGATATAGTAGAGACGCGCTACTAGCGCGTCTCCTCCGTATTGTCAAACCCCATTCAATTCCACAAGACGTATCATCATGATTGGGGGTCTCACCCTGTAAAGACGCACGGCCGTGTGTCTACGTCGTACCAAACCTGTAATCCGGGGAGTACCTCGCGCGCTGGATCCCTTCCTAAAACCCTATGTTATCTTGTGGTTCAAAACCACATCGCCGCCAGGCGACCTGATCATGCCAAAAGTCAGCCCCCCTACTGAGTCCTATCATGGCAAACAACCTTCCTTGTTGTCAGCTTTATCATGGCTTTTCCCCGCAACACCGCGGGCGACTCACCAAAAAATCAACAACAATGGACCCGATTAGAATTCACCTGATGATTACCCATCTCCCAGTCTTTGGACTGTTCCTGGGTTTCTTTGCCTTGCTCTATGGTTATATCAAGAAAGACAAAGGCGTAAAGATTGTTTCACTTGCCATAATAATCGTGGCAATGGTCGGTGGCTGGATTGCCTTTCAAACAGGCGAGTCAGCCGAACATGCGATAGAAAAAGTCGCGCAAGTCTCCCATGACGCCGTTGAGGAACACGAAGAGGCCGCCGAACTTACCAACGTTTTCATAATGGTTCTGGGCCTCGCATCACTCGTTGCACTCTTTGGTGAACTAAAAGACAAACGATTTGCAAAGCCAACTGTGATAGCGGTGCTTATTCTGAGCGTCATCAGTTTTTATTTCATTGCACATACGGCCTCACTAGGAGGGGAGATCCGGCATACAGAGATTGTCAAATAATTATTCACCAAACGTCTTGGTGTGTTGAAGGTTGGTATGTTCGTGATCAAAGGCGTGACCCTCTGAAGGCGCACAGCCGTGCGTCTCCGTCGTACCAAAATGGTAGTCCGTTGTTGATAATCATGGGAGTACCTCGCGCGTCGGGTCCCTTTAGGGACCCACACTATCGCTCCTGGTTTGATTAGCTGGTCTTTTTCTTATTTTTAACGCCAGTCCCAGACCATGACCTCAATCCGCAACCCTCAAACGAACCTTCTCATACGGCATATCGTCGAGCACACGCACGCCGTCGTCGGCAGGGAGTACTTCCGCCTGCTCGTAAAGCATCTGGCGGAGGCGTTACAGGTGTCCGGTGTGTGGGTCACGGAATACCATCCCGAGGAGCTGATGCTGAAGTCCCTGGCGTTCTGGTTCAATGGTGACCACATCGAGCGCTACGAATACTCCCTTCCCAATACACCCTGCGAGCGCGTTGTTCACTCCAAAGGATACTTTCATGTACCCGACAAAGTGATCGAACTATTCCCATACGATCCGGACCTCGCACCAATGAATGCGGTGAGTTACATGGGACTTCCCCTGCTCGATCAAAATCAAACGGCTCTGGGGCACATCGCGATCCTACATAACGAGCCGCTTTATCCTACTCAGGAACAAATAGCCATCTTCCACCTTTTCGCCCAGCGGGACAGTGCAGAATTTTCTCGCGTTAAGGCAGAAGAAAAGCTGGCGGAAAAAGAACCCCGGTTAAGCACGCTTGTCAACAACATCCGCAACGCCATCCTGGAGATAGATCTTTCCGGATGTGTCACGTATTCGAACCCTGCCACCAACAATCTTTTTGGTGCGCCTTCACCCGACAGTCTGAAGGGCACGCTTGCGTATGCTCTCTTCGATGACGAGGGAAGCGACTTCCTTCGGGAGACGTTGAAATCCATTCGCGAAGACGTCAACGCTGCTCCATCGCGTACAAACAAGAATCTCTATTGCATTACACTCTCGGGTGAGTCTATCCCCGTCGAGGCTTCTGTATGTCACTACAGTGTAAAGAATGAGCGATTCGTCACCCTCGTACTGAACGATCTGAAAGAACTCCGGCGTGCAGAACAACGACTTCAGATGGCCGAGGAGCAACAACAAGCAACGGGCATTGCCGGGCAAAGTCGCAAACTCAAAAAAGCGATGGAAGACGCCGCGCTCGTCGCGAAAAGCAACAGCACGATCCTGCTACTTGGAGAATCCGGTACCGGCAAAGAAGTCTTTGCACGCTATATCTACGAACAGAGTGAACGG
>QGUY01000286.1 GCA_003242315.1 Bacteroidota bacterium | reverse complement strand
CGAAAATTTAACATTTCTTTTTCTTCGCAAGGTTAAATTTGTTAAAGAGAAGGCTTACAAGCTGGACTCCATCTCACGGATACGGCAGATTCGCGAATTGAATGCTGCCGAGGAGAGAATGAAGGAAAGCCTCGAGGGGGTAGGGAAGATCCTGGATAACCTCATCATTCGTGCGCCTATCGACGGGCAATTGTCGCGACCTCAACTCGAAGTAGGTCAGGTGGTGGCCCCGGGTCAAAGCCTTGGACAGGTCGACGTCGTGGGCAGCTACAAGGTGCGGGTTCCGATCGATGAAATTTACTTGCCACGCATATCGCAGGGGCTGCACGCCACCGTGCCGATCGCGGGCAAAGAGTATGAACTTGAGATTACGTATATCTATCCCACCATTCAGGCGGGAAGATTTGAAGTGGACATGCTGTTCATCGGCGAGACACCTCCGGGTTTAAGACGCGGTCAGTCGTTGCGCCTGCGCATCGAACTCGGTCAATCGTCTGAAGAGCTCCTGCTGCCCGTCGGCGGATTCTACAAGGATACCGGTGGAAACTGGGTGTATGTGCTCGATAAATCGGGACAACAGGCTGTCAGAAGAAACATTAAGCTTGGTCGGAAGAACACAGAACACTATGAAGTACTGGAAGGATTGGAGCCCGGCGAGCTGGTGATCACTTCTTCGTATGAGAACTTTGGAAATAATGAAGTATTGATCCTCAACTAATAATCGAATGAATTCCTCAAACAAACACAATACAGCCATGATCAAGCTTGTTAACCTTGAAAAGGTATACACCACCGAAGAAGTGGAGACCACCGCCTTGAATAACATTAACCTGGAGATCAAGGAAGGCGAGTTCGTCGCCATCATGGGACCTTCGGGGTGCGGTAAATCGACACTGCTGAATATCGTCGGTCTCCTCGATAATCCCACTTCCGGCGAGTACTACTTCGGCGACCATGAAGTCGCCCGCTACTCAGAACGCCAGCGCGCCCAACTGAGAAAAGGTTCGATTGGGTTTGTCTTTCAAAGCTTCAACCTCATCGATGAACTTACCGTCTTTGAAAACGTTGAACTTCCCCTGCTGTACCTGAAGGTACCTTCGTCCGAAAGAAAGCAAAGGGTGGAAGAAGTGCTGGAGCGCATGAATATCATGCACCGGAGAAATCACTTCCCGCAACAGCTTTCAGGTGGCCAGCAACAACGCGTAGCCATTGCCCGCGCAATTGTCGCCAAGCCCCGCGTAATCCTGGCCGACGAGCCCACGGGTAACCTGGACTCTGCCAACGGCGAAGAAGTAATGAAACTTCTTTCTCAACTCAACGAAGAAGGAACAACGATCATCATGGTTACGCACTCGCCTTACGATGCTAACTATGCGCATCGCATTGTTAACCTCTTTGACGGTAAGGTAGTCACCGAAAACATCAAGGAACACTTCCATATCTGATAAGTCTGTAACAGCAACCGCGTACAAGCTGATCATGGCCGTTTGATGCCTGTACGCGGCTGCTTCCGCTCTTATCCACACGCAGCGGTTGCTCAGCAAAATTTCAACAGCGATGCAACCTCTGGAAGGACGCACGTGTCTTATCGCTGACCCTTCGTCATACTTTCCATAAACGCCAATGATCAGAAACTACCTTTACGTTACCCTCCGAAACATGATGAAGAACAAACTCTTCATCGGTATCAACATTTTCGGAATGGGGGTTGCCATTGCCTGTTGCATCGTTGCCTATTTTATCTATGAATTTGATTCGGGCTTCAATGCAATGCACGCGAAAGCAGACCGGATTTATCGGGTTTCTTCAATGCGGGAGTTTGACAATCAGGTCACCCGGTATGGAACGGTGCCGTTGCCACTCGGAGGTACGGTTTCACAGAACATAGCTGATGTCAACGCGACTTCGCGATACGCGTTCTCGTATTCGGACCTGAAACGGGAGGACGATGTGTTTCCGGCAAACATGGCGTACGTCGATCCCGATTTCTTCGCGATGTTTTCGTTTGACTTTTTGAGTGGAGGTCCGGAGGGCTTGCGCGACAAGTCATCTGTAGTGCTGAGCGACAAACTGGCTGCCACCCTGTTCGGAACCACGGATGTAGTCAACCAAATGCTCACTCAGGTTGTGGGAGGAACGACTAAGGAAGTGCGGATTGCCGGCGTATTCAAAGAGCAGCCTCAGAACTCCAGCTTTCACTTCAGAGATGCATTCATGAACTTCGAAAACTTTTTCGATGAGTTCCAGAGTGCAAGGGAAGACGACTGGCGTGAGTCAAGCACGTTGTTCGTTATGATCGACGATCCCGCGCGTGTACCTGCGGTTCGTGAGCAACTTCAGTCCTACGTGGCTAACAACAACCAGGTACGTGAAGATTTTGTGATCCGGGAGTTTGTCCTGGATCGCTTTGATGAGATGGCCTTCAGTGACCGTGCCGAAGATACCCATACCTGGACCTGGGACGCGCCCTCTGTGGCCGTTGTACCGGGTACGGCAACGATGGCAGTGTTCATTTTGCTCATCGCGTGTTTCAATCTGACAAACACAACGATTGCCATCTCTTCCAGAAGACTTAAAGAGATAGGTATCCGCAAGGTAATGGGTAGTGTTCGCGGTCAGCTTATTATGCAGTTTATCGGCGAAACGCTGATGATCTGCTTTTTCGCGTTGCTTGTCGGACTTCTGCTTGCCCAGCTGCTCGTGGAAGGGTGGAATGTCATGTGGGCGGCAATGAAAATCACGCCGCACTATCTTGACAATCCGCCAGTCATGGCTTTTCTCATAGGTGTTCTGATTTTCTGCGCTCTCGCTGCCGGCGCGTATCCTGCGTTCTACATCAGCAAATTCCAACCTGTCAGTATCCTGAAGGGAAAGTTAAAGTTTGGTGGAACGAACCTGTTCGTCAAGAGCTTGCTCGCCTTGCAGTATGCGATATCGCTCATTTCTCTCGTTAGTGCCATTGCCTTCGTTCAGAACGCCAGGTACCAAAAGGAATACGATCTGGGTTTCGACGCAGAGCGGGCTATTATCGCATGGGTGGACGGACAATCAGAGTTTGAAACATACCGTAACTCCCTTCGGCAAAATCCCGACATCGTATCCATCGCCGGGTCAGCAAGTGGAATTTTTTCCAATCGCGAACGTGGCACGGTAAAGTCCGGTGAAAAGCAACTCGAGGTTGACATTATCGAAGTAGGGGACAATTATCTTTCGACAATGGGGCTAACCCTTGTTGATGGTCGCGACTTCATAGAAAATTCGGAAACCGACCGGCGCGAATCCGTAATCATCACAAAAAAGATGGCGGATGAATTCGGATGGCAGAAAGCTATCGGTGAGGAACTGGTATGGCAGGATTCTGTCAGACTGTATGTCGTTGGCGTGACAAAGAATGTCTATACACGTGGTGTCTGGCGCGAGATGGAGCCGATGATGATCCGTTACATCGGCCCGGAGAAATATACCCAGATCATTGTAAGCGCTCCGACAGAAAGGCTTGCCGATGTTAACAAATTCATGGAGGCGCGTTGGAAGGAAGTATTTCCCAACCGTGTATATAATGGCTACATGCCTGCATGGGATGTTCAAGAAGCTACAGAAGTCAATGTCAACCTCGTCCGCATCTTTGCATTCCTTGGTGTGATCGCAATGATGCTTTCAGCAACCGGGCTCTTTACCCTTGTTTCGCTGAACATCATCAGACGAATGAAAGAGATCGGCGTACGGAAGGTACTCGGCGCTTCCGTTGCAAACATCGCGCGAATTGTCAATGCAGAGTTCATTCTGATACTTGTTATATCATCGGTTCTGGGTTGTATCCTGGGCTACTACTTCACGGGAATGCTTATGGATTCTATTTGGCGATATTACCTGGATACAACGGCGCTTGCGCTCATCAGTGCTGTATCCCTGATGTTCCTGATTTCTGCAGCTACAATTGGATACAAGGTGTTCAATGCGGCCACCATGAATCCCGCATACACGCTACGCAACGAGTAAGAATTCTGGGAGAGAAAGGATCGACCTTATCATCAAAAAAATATGCTCCGCAATTATTTTAAGGTGGCAGTCAGGAACATCCTGAAGCACAAATTCTACTCCGCCATCAACGTGCTCGGCATGACGATCGGCGTGACTGCATGCATCCTGATCGTCCTTTATGTAGTGGACGAACTTAGTTACGACCGCTTTCACGAGAAGTCCGACAGAATGTACCAGGTCGGCCTACATGGCAAGATTGGCGGCCAGGAGGTACGGACAGCCAACACTTGCCCGCCGCTGTGGAGGGCTATGGCAGATGAAATCCCCGACGTCGAAGCCACTACCCGCATCGCTGAGTTTTGGGGATCGGTGGTCAAGTATGGGGATCAGGCTTTCAACGAAGATCGGGTCTACTATGCGGATTCCAACTTCTTCAACTTTTTCACTTTTGATTTACTGGAGGGAGACCCCCGAACGGCATTGGCAGAACCACAGTCGGTTGTACTGACGCGCGACATGGCCACCAAATATTTTGGCAATGAAGATCCGATGGGGAAACTGATGATCATCGGTGACACGGTAACCTACAAGGTCACTGGCATCGCTGAAAACCCTCCGGGGAATTCACACTTCAGATTTAACATGCTGGTTTCAAGTTCCTCGGTGTCACGGCTGCAGGATCAAATCTGGCTTAACAATTACCTGTACACGTATTTCATCCTCAATGAGCATGGATCGCTTGAGAACGTCAAAAGGGGCCTCAATGATCTCGTGATCAAGTACGTGGGTCCGGAGATTGAGCGCTTCATGGGAATTTCTGTGACGCAGATGAAAGAGCAGGGTGGCATCTATGGATTTTTCCCGACGAAGGTTACCGACATACGGCTCCATGCGACGACCCGCGATGGTCTTGAACCCGGAGGAAATATCACATATGTCTATTTCTTTGGGCCCGTGCCACTCTTCATATCAATTTGGCTTTTCACAATTTTCATAA
>QGUY01000285.1 GCA_003242315.1 Bacteroidota bacterium | reverse complement strand
GCTATCTGCAGGCGGAGTTGGAGACCTCGTTCATGTACGAGGACACGCCTGATCAGGCACGCGCGACCGCCGACGTCAAGCGAGACCTTGAAGCACCTCATCCGATGGATCGCCTGGTCTGTGGTGACGTGGGTTTTGGAAAAACGGAGGTGGCCATTCGCGCCGCATTCAAAGTGGTGAACGAAGGGAAGCAGGTGGCCGTGTTAGTGCCGACAACGATCCTCGCGATGCAGCACTACCGAACATTTAAGGAACGACTTGCTGCATTCCCCGTTACCATCGAACACGTGTCGCGTTTCCGATCGGCTTCGGATATCAAGAGGATTCTTGCTGAAACCAGAGAAGGTAAGATCAACATACTTATTGGGACACATCGCATCGTCGCGAAGGATGTGGTATTCAAAGATCTGGGATTGCTGGTGATCGACGAAGAGCAGAAGTTCGGTGTGCGGGTTAAGGACAAGCTCAAGGAAATGAAGCTTAATGTCGATGTGCTCACGCTCACTGCAACACCCATACCGCGCACACTGCATTTTTCGCTTATGGGTGCGCGCGACCTCAGCATTATCATGACGCCACCTCCTAACCGACAGCCGGTGACAACGGAGCTGCACACCTTCAACGAGGAGATCGTGCGCGATGCGATCAGCTTTGAGCTACGCAGGGGAGGCCAGGTGTTTTTCGTTCACAACAGGGTGAACGACATTGAGCAGGTGGCAAACATCATTTTCCGCCTCGTCCCGGACGCGCGGATCGGTATAGCGCACGGACAGATGGAGGGAGCAAGGCTTGAGAAAGTTATGATGCGGTTCATCGATGGTGAAGTCGATGTACTCGTGTCTACTAATATTATCGAATCAGGTCTCGATATTCCGAATGCCAACACGATCATCATTAACCAGGCGCACATGTTCGGTCTGTCTGACCTTCACCAGATGCGCGGTCGCGTAGGTCGTTCAAACAAAAAGGCGTTCTGCTATTTGCTTACTCCCCCCGCATCTCAGTTGTCAGCCGATGCGAGAAAGCGTCTTGCGGCATTAGAGGAGTTTTCGGAGTTAGGCGATGGCTTCAAGGTTGCCATGCGCGATCTTGATATTCGGGGAGCAGGGAACCTGCTAGGTGCCGAACAAAGCGGATTCATATCAGACCTGGGCTTTGATACATATCACAAGATTCTTGACGAAGCCATTCAGGAACTGAAGGAAACCGACTTCAAGGAGTTGTTTGCTGCAGAGCTGGCGGAAAAGGCGAAGGTTATAGTTCAGGATTGTGTGATCGAAACGGATCTGGAGATATTGATCCCTGAGACGTATGTGAGCAATGTTACCGAACGGCTCCAGTTATATTCGCGTCTCGACAACATTAAGACCGAGGAAGAGCTGCAGGCGTTTACTGCGGAGATGCGTGACCGCTTCGGTCCTGTCCCGCAGCCGGTGCTCGAACTGATAAACTCAGTTCGGCTCCGATGGCTGGGTGAAAAACTGGGCTTTGAGAAGCTGGTCCTGAAGGGCGACCGGCTCCGTGGTTTTTTTGTTTCTGACAATGAATCTTACTTCAGTTCGCCCGTTTTTGGCGACATTTTGAAGTACGTTCAGCGGCATCCGGGGCGGTTCAGAATGCGCGATCAGGGAGGGAAGGCTGTTCTGGCGATAGAACAGATCCCATCCGTGGACGCAGCAATTGCGATCCTGGATCAGATGCAGTCGGCCAGGTCAGCCAGCGAGATCTTGTCCAGATAGGGATACAGCCCCATCACATTGTCAAATGCATTGATCATGAGCACCTTTTGGTGGGTGGTTGAGAAAAACACCTCCACAAAGAACTCATTCGTGTGATAGAGAAATACCTTGCATTCGCCAAGGTTTCTGTGAATAAGGTAGTTTCCTTGAAAAGTGATCACATCGCACTTCTTCTCAAAAGGCATAACTCGGAAGTCGTAAAGCGAAAGTGCCATATCAAAAAGTTTTTCAGCATTTCCTGACACCTTCTCAAAAAAGTATGCCATCGGGCATTGGGCTTTAAATTCAGCGATTTGACGGCTTTTGCAGACTGTTAGTCTTTAACACTATCCCAAAAATGGAAGGCTCGTTCCCCAAACAATACTTTAGGCCCGCTGACGTTTAACTGGAGCATGTGAATCTTACATTCAGGAATCGCCTGTTCGACCGGGGGTTCTTGGAAAACACGCGCTTATGTAGGTATCTTAGCATTTGTTTTAAAAACTTTTTCAGATGAGGTATTCATTTAAGAGTCTTTTTTATCTCCTGAGCGGGTCTGTGTTGTTGTCGGCCTGTTCACTTTTTGGAGGCGGTGGCGGTAAGCCCACGGCACAGAATCCGGGTCAGCTCAGTAATGTGACCAAGTTGCCATTCAACGATGAAGACGCAGGTGGCTTCATGGTTAAACCCTTCAAGGGACAGCCGGACGCCCCCAACATGGTATTTATTGAAGGAGGTCGCGCCGTGATGGGTTCATTCGAAGAGGATGTCATGTCCTATCGCGACAATCTCGAGCGGACTGTTTCAGTAGCATCTTTCTATATGGATGAAACTGAAATCGCAAACATCAACTGGCTCGAGTATCTGCACTACCTCGCAAGGGATTCCTCGCAGGAAGTGTATGAAGCTGCTCTGCCCGACACCACGGTATGGGTAGGTAAGCTTGCCTTCAATGACCCTTATGTAGACCACTATCTTCGCTATCCCGGTTTCCGCTATTTCCCTGTTGTGGGCGTAAGCTGGAACCAGGCCAGCAAATATGCGGTGTGGCGTACGAACGCCGTGAACAAGGCTCTTGCCGAAGCGGCGGGCGAAGAATTTGCTGAAACCGATGGCCGTATTCCTCTCGAGTCGGGTATCGTGGTTCCCTCGTTCAGGCTTCCGACCGAAGCGGAATGGGAATACGCAGCTCAGGCGCTCATCGGAACGCAATGGGTAGAAGAATTGCAAACCCACCAACGCATCTATCCCTGGGATGGACACGCAGTGCGTAACCCGTATGGCAAACAGATGGGCTACATGCTGGCGAACTTCAAGCGTGGCCGCGGTGACTATGCCGGTATTGCTGGTCGCCTGAACGACGGTGCGCTCATCACCTCTTATATCTATGAGTTCCCTCCCAACGACTACGGCCTGTATAACATGGCGGGTAACGTAAGCGAATGGGTGCAGGATATCTATCGCCCGATGTCATACCAGGATTTCGATGACCTGAACCCTATCCGCAGGGACGGTTTCCTGGATGAAGCAAAGGGTTACAACAGCGACTTTGAAGCCAATCCTGAAAGCTTCACATCGTTGATTACCGATCGCGCCCGCGTGTATAAGGGTGGAAGCTGGAAGGACGTTGCTTACTGGATGTCGCCAGGTACGCGGAGGTTCCTCGATCAGGATTCAGCAACTGCTACGATCGGTTTCCGCTGTGCAATGATCCGGGCGGGATCGAACTACTAGGACTTCGGAATACCAACTCTGATTCTAATAACAAAAGGGCTGCGGGAAACCGCGGCCCTTCTTGTTTATTGCCGGTTCAACTCGTTTCTTATTTCACTTTCTTGAGAAGTTCTCTCGCCTGGCCGGTATAGAATACTTCTCTTTGTCCGAGCTCTTCGAGAACAGCGCGTGCCTTGTCGATATTTCCCTGCTTCAGGTAACAAAGGCCGAGATACCATTTCGCCGGTGTATCGTATTCGTCAAATTCGCGAATAAGTGTGAGAAGATTTTCTTCAGCGACCGCAGTATTGCCGGCAGCCAGGTTTGCATTTGCGCTGAGCAGCAGCACGTCGGGGTGAGCTTTCTGAGTCAGCATTTCGCCGAACAGGCTTGCAGCGGTTACATAGTCGCCCTGATCATAATACGCGAACGCTTCAGGTTGTGACGGAACATCTTCTCCGCGAAGAACAGGCGAGAATGTGTTGCTCACCGGTGTGAAGTAATCGTTGAATAGTTCATCCGGCGTTTCGCGATGAGGGATTAACCACACCGTCGCAACGACAAACAGTGCAACAGCTGCTGCCGCCGCATAGTACCAGGGTTGAAGCGTGCGAACGCGTCCCTTGTTCGATGCTGAAATGCCGCGCTCGATTTCCTTCAGCAGTTGCAGGTCACGGCTAAGGCCGGCCGCGCGGATGCTGCGGATGAGTGCGCGTTCGCGATCGAAGATCGCCTTGAATTCGGCGTCGGTTTTCAATCGCGTGTCGACAAGGGCAGACTCCCCTTCCGACAATTCGTTGTCAAAATATCTTTCAACAAGATCAATATCGTATTCAGTATTCATGGTTTATGGTTATTGAGGTCCTTTTCATTTCCTCTTCGCAGAGCCTGCGGAGGCGTTTCATACATTTGCATTTTTGATTCTTCGCGACTTCCGCATTCTTGTAGTTCAAAGCCGTCACAATTTCTTCCATGCTCTTTCTTTCATAATAGAACATCTCTACAAGCTTGCGGCACGGTTCTCCCAGGCGTTCAAGTGCGCTCTTCGCTGATGCCAACAAATGTTCCGGGAGAGTATCACCTGGCTCGTCAACCAGATTTTCGTTAAGCCACCGCTCCTGGTCAATTGCGATGTGGCGAGTAGATTTTCTCATGGTATCTCTGACGATGTTTTTGCCAATGCCGAACAGGTAGGTTTTGATGCTGCTTACCAGGTGTTGCAGCTTCCCACTCCGTACGTTATCGTAAAACGCCAGTATAGTTACCTGATAAATATCCTTACTGTCGTCTTCGGAGCACCCGTATTCTTTCCTGATCCAATGCAGAAACTCGTCACGGTGTTCCTCGTAGATCATGGCCAGCCCGGCCGGGCCGCCGGTTCGGATTTTCCCTATGATGTCCTCCCTGGCCATTCCTGATTATGCGCTTAATGGCAAAAACCCTCGTAGGTAACCCATGCAAGTGGGTGTATTACTAAGTGTGAGTATCACGAATATACGTCATTTCCCTGAAGTCAGGTGCCTAAAAGCCTTAAAACTTGGGCGTTAC
>QGUY01000025.1 GCA_003242315.1 Bacteroidota bacterium | reverse complement strand
AAAAGGCGGGTGTTTCCCCGAATAAAGGGCCGAATCCCCTTGGAAGGAAATAAGAATTTCCGGACGCTTTCAATGCTGCGGTACAAGCCGATCAGCTGCTCGTAGTTTTTCTCTGGTGAATAACACGATGTATAGGTCAGCCTTGCATTGGCCGAGAGTTCCCTGGCGAGGTCGGGGCGATCAAGGAGATATCTCACCTTCTCTTTCAGGTCAGCCGCATTTCCGGGTTCGAAGTGCAATCCGTTCCGACCATGCTCAACGATTTCCGCCATGGCCCCATGGTTGGACGCGATAACCGGCGTTCCTGTTGAGAACGCTTCGAGGATACTCATTGGGAAACCTTCATAGCAAACCGATGGAAGCACCAGTGCCGTGCAGCGCTTCAAGGTGGCGATAATGTCTGGTCTCTTTTGAAAACCCAGATACCTGATGTTCGGGTTGTTCGCCACACATTTTTCTATCAGCGGTCGCAGCGGGCCGTCTCCGATTATTGTCACAGGAAAGTCTGCATCCTTGCAAGCCTCGGCAAGCGTACGAACACCCTTTTCCTCTGACAGTCGTCCCACGTACAGGACAAAAGGCTCGCGTTCACTGTTTCCTACTCCGAAGTCCTGCACAAAGTTGGGCTTCACCACCATCTGTTCCGGCGCAATGCCCAATTTCCCCTGCTCAAATTTCGATACAGCAAATCGCGTCAACGCGATGTAGCGCGTCACGCGCTTTCGCCAAGTGTTCATCCACTTGTGAATCGCCATCATCAGCACCAACCCAAACGTCTGGAAACGTGAGTTCCGATAGACGCCATGGAGTATCGCATGCATAGGAAAAGTGCGACCTATGCTTCGCTCGTATATCTTATTATTATAGAATAGCGTGGCACTCGGACACAGCATCCGAAAATTATGCAGCGTCATCACCACCGGTATGTGGAATTCATTCGCGACGAAGAAGACTGCCGGTGATGCGAGGGGCACGAAGTTGTGAACGTGAATGACATCAGGTTTGAATTCCTGAACCTTCTTCCTTATCCTCTTCGCGCTTTTCGGATTGTAGATCATGAAGAGTCCCGCGAGCAGCTTGTCGATGCTGGTGCGTATCTCGCGATTGTCGAACACCAGCTTCTCCACAACATTGCCATTCTTCTCGAGCAGCGCTGCCTCTTCATTGAAGACAGTGTCTTCACCTCCGGCTTGCTGATACAAGTTGTGGATTAACAAGATCCTCATGTGATTATTATGTTCTTGAGAAGGCTCGTGAGATAGACAAATTGCGCGAAGTAGTGCTTCAGAATTTCTTGATTCACTTAAAGTGATAGTTTAAGTCGAGAGGTAATGAAGCATCCCATTTTGGGCATCTGTCCAGCTTCAAACGAGTGCGTACAAAATTGGGGAAAAAATGTTACAGGGAATTCCTCAAGTTTCGCACAATTCACCTATATTTTCGCACATTTTACAATGATAACAATCTGCCCCAACCATGACCGTCATCATTTCGAGCCTTCGGATTTTACATCCTCTAAAAGGTCAACCTTGTCGGCCAATCAGGTAGTTCACCGACCTAAGCTTTTGACATCGGGGGCAGCTAAGAATATTTGCATGTCTGTAGGAGCCAAACCCATACATTTTCTGGGTGTCTTTAATCTTCCATTTTTTCATGAACCGAGGGGTAGTGTGAAGAGGGCTATGCGGAGTTAGTTTTTTCCATAGGCGCCGTACCAGTAGGGTGTGCGGTCCTTGAAAGGTTCTGTTTCCGTACTAAAGTTTTTCGCTTGTTAACAACGCACGGAATTTCGGTTCCAGGCGGTGTCATGGGTATGTTAATTTAACATAATTGTTAATGAAGGGAATTGGTGTTCTTGCATTGTTGTTGGTTGGTTTTTGTGAATTCTCTTATGCAACGATCTATCATGTTAGTATAAACGGCAACGACGCCACGGGTGACGGAACGTCTTCAAAACCGTGGCGAACCATTCGGCATGCCCTAACAAAAGTACCTGCGAATCAAGGGCATACCTTGCAGATTTCAAGCGGAACTTTCATTGAATCAGGCTTCCTCAATGTTCCTGCCGGCGTACATATCGAGGGCGCCGGTATCGATGTCACTATTATCAAAGCAGCCTCCAGCCTGTATCACCCTCAAAATACATATGGAGACCGGTCCCGCTATCTGATGAATCTCAGCAATGGGAATAACAGCACCAGGCAAGTAATCAAGGGCTTTACGCTTGACGGATCCGGCAAGCAAGTGTATGGCGGACTCATCGTCTACAATAGAAACAATGTGTTGGTCGAGAGTGTGGCCGTTCGCGACATGTACTACTGCGGCATCCGGCTTTGGAAGACGAACGATACGCGGATGACCAAGGTCAATGTCAAGAACTGCTCGTGGGGTTCTTCGTCCTACTCCATGGGAGCGTTGATCATCGGCGACATCGAGCGTGTAGAAATTGACAACAGCCATATCGATGAGGGTGTCGGGTATGGTCTGAAGTTGGACGGTGGTCAGAAATGCTGGAATCTGAAGTTCCACCACAACACCGTCACTGTCAATCCCCAGGGCACATGGAAGACTTCCTCCGGAGCCTCTGCCCCTAACATAGCCTTTGAATTATGGGACGGTGACCTCCGCAATGTGGAGATCTACGATAACTACATCGACAACATTCTTTCCATTGTAACCCGGAATGTAGGACAGAGCAACGGTACTCAGAAAGTCCGCATCTACAACAACACGTTCGACCATACCCAAAGGGCTGGTGGACGAGGTTATGGTGTTGAACTGTCGATAAGCGACGCCGAAGTCGATCACAACTACTTCCTTGGCGGTACGGGCGGTGTCAACCACTGGGGTGAAGGACAAAATGGTACCGTTCAAAACTGGAAGATTCACCACAATGTATTCTATAGAGTAGCGACAGGATATCCTACCGGACTTATTACTGCTGTCCGTGGCGGGATCAACAACGTGCACATCTATAACAATACTGTTGAGCACTCAGGGCGCGGCTCCATGCACCTCTTTGAAGCTGACAATGGGGGCGTTGCTCGCAACGTGCGCATCGAGAACAACCTGATCATAAACAACTTTTCGGAATACGTTTACGGCGAGGTGCCGAAGATTTTGAACCTGAAGAACGGCGCTCGCTTCGAAAACTGCGTTGTCCGGAACAACTTTACGGACCGAGTTACTGTCACTGCACTTTCCGGTGTCTCACTCTCCAACAACCTGTCCGGTAATCCGCAAATAACAGCCAGCGGCGCACGGCCAGATCCTTACTACCGCCCTAAGGCAGGTAGTCCCCTTATCGACAAGGGCGTGGCGATTTCAGGTATGTCTTACGCCGGATCTGCCCCCGACATCGGTGCTTTTGAATACGGACAGTCGCAAACGACGCCCACAAACCAACGTCCTCAGGGAGCCATCAGCAGCCCGTCCAACAACTCAACCTTCGCCGTCGGAACGCCCATTGAAATCAGGGCTAACGCTGCCGACCCCGACGGTTCGGTATCGAAAGTCGAATTCTTTGCGGGCAACACGAAGCTGGGAGAAGATACCAGCTCACCTTACTCGTTCCAATGGAATAATGCCACTGCAGGATCGTATGACCTTACGGTAAGGGTAACCGACAATCAGGGCGCGACGACGACTTCTGCAGTTGTTAAGGTCACCATCGTTGGTACATCCAATCAGAACCCGACGGTGACGATTACCAGTCCGGCAACGAACTCAGAATTCCCTGCGGGTTCAACGATCACTTTCCGAACTAATGCTACTGACAGCGACGGAACGATCGTAAAGGTTGAGTTCTTTAACAGGTCGCAAAAGATCGGAGAAGTAACGACCAGCCCTTTCACGTTCAACTGGGTCAATCCTCCTGTTGGCGACAACCGGATCAACGCGAAGGCCACTGACGATAAAGGCGCAACGGCTATGTCCCCTACCATCCGTGTGGTTGTATTAGAAGAAACCAACGAGGTTCCGATCGTAGCGTTGTCGGCCCCAGGCAACAACAGTACGCATACGGAAGGTACGCCCATCACGCTGAGGGCTATGGCAAGCGACAAGGATGGCTCGATAAAGAAGGTGGAATTCTATCAGGGCACTACCAAACTTGGTGAAGATACTACTGAACCGTACTCACTCTCATGGGCTAACGCCAGGGTGGGTAGCTATACCATCACGGCACGTGCAACGGACGACAAAGACGCTGTGGGTGTGTCTGCTCCACTGAGCATTCACGTGCAGGCGCCTGCAAACCAGCCGCCAGTGGTAGAGCTGACGAGCCCGAAGAACAATGCCACGGTGAACGCCGGTACCATTTCTCTTTCAGCTACGGCAACCGACCCCGATGGCGCGGTAACGAAAGTTGAGTTTTTCAACGGCACGACCAAGCTGGGTGAAGACCTTTCCAGCCCGTACACCTTTACATGGAATAACGTTACGCCTGGCACATACAGGCTTACGGCTCGGGCCACGGATAACAAGTCTGCCACGACCACGTCGTCGACTGTAACCATCACAGTTGTTCAGCCGAACAAGGCGCCAACGGTAGTTATTACGAGACCGGTGAACAACGCCACCTTCAACCAGGGTGCAACCATCACCATCGAGGTTAATGCTACCGACAGCGACGGGGCGATCTCTAAAGTTGAGTTCTTCAACGGCAATACGAAGCTGGGCGAAGACCTGAGCAGCCCCTACTCTTTCCAGTGGTCGAACGTGCAACCCGGCAATTACACGATCACTGCCCGGGCAACCGACAACAAGTCGGCAACGACGACATCACAAGCTGTTTCCATCAGCGTAGCAGCTGCAAACAAGCTGCCGGTGGTGCAGTTGACAAGTCCTGCGCAGAATGCAAAGTTCGACAGGGGTGCAACCATTACGCTCTCGGCCAGTGCGTCTGACAGCGATGGATCGATCACAAGGGTTGAATTCTACAATGGCTCGACACTGCTGGGTCAGGATACAAGCAGTCCTTACTCCTTTGCCTGGACCAATGCGCCGGCAGGTACGCATACTCTTACGGCAAAGGCAATTGACAATCGCTCGGGCGTAACTACAAGTAACGCGGTAACCATCACTGTGGTCAACCCGAACAAGGCTCCAGTAGTGAAGATTACGAAGCCGGGCAACAACTCGGTATTTACCGCAGGTCAAACTATATCCATTGAGGCAACGGCGACGGATAGCGACGGACAAATCGCTAAGGTTGAGTTTTTCAACGGCAACACCCGTCTGGGAGAAGACGCATCGTCTCCTTATACTCTGGATTGGTCAAATGCTCAACCCGGCAAGTACACCATCACTGCCAGGGCGACAGACAACAAAGGAGCGACTGCCAACGCTTCGGTCAACATCGAAGTGAAGGAACAAGACTTCGAACCGGTGGCACGCGCCGGTGAAGACATAGCGCTCGAATTGCCCGAGAACACCGTCACACTCAAAGGTCGTGGTGAAAGTGGCAACGGAGACATTGTTGATTATACATGGGTACAGCTTGACGGACCTACTACCGCTGAGATCCAACCGGGCAATGATGGTCAGGCAGTAGTAACGAACCTGGCGGAAGGTGTGTATCGCTTCCAGCTGACGGTTGTTGATTCGAAGGGCAAGAAAGCTGTGGATATTATTACGGTGAGAGTATATCCTCAACCGATCACATCAGTAGAGTTGCCGCGAATCTTCTCACCCAATGGAGATGGAATTAATGACTACTGGGAATGGTCCAATACTGAACTGTTCCGGGGTAGCCACCTGGTGATCTTCAATCGTCAGGGTCAAAAGATATATGAAACCACTTCCTACGACAATTCCTGGGATGGCACTGTAAACGGCACGCCGCTGCAGGAGGACGCTTATTACTACGTAATTACAAGCGCGCAGGGAGAGGTGAAGAATGGTGCGGTTAGGATTGTTCGTTAAAGTGTGTGGTTTGTAATGAAAAAACTCTGGTTTTCTATTGGTCTATTAGTTTGCTTTTCCACCGGCTTCAGCCAGGTGCCCGGTCCTTTCTTGCGGCAGTTCAGTGCCAATGGATACATGTTCAACCCGGCCTATGTCGCGATCAATGACCAGCCGGAGGCGAACATCTTTTACAGGAAACAATGGATAAATTTTAAGGATGCACCCGAAACAACGGGGTTCAGCCTTCAGTATCCGACAAACGGGCGCGTAGTGCTCGGCATGAACTTCATGCAAGACACCCAGGTGTTGCTAAAGAACACTACGATCTCCGGGACTTTTGGTTATGTGCTTCCCATAAGCAATAATGAATCCATCCGCTTCGCGATGTCGTGGGGTTACGGCATGAACAAACTCGATCTCACTGCAGAGGAGCTGAATACGAACGACCCTGCCATTGTCAATGCTGCCGGGAACAACGCCTACATGGATGGCAATTTCGGTATCGTATATACTTTCAAAGGTCTGCGTTTAGGTTTTGCACTTACGGAAATCTTTGAGTCGGATCCTTTCAATGTTGAAAGCTTCAACGAATTCAAACTTTCCAATCTCCACAACCGGTTGTACTCTGCAAGCTATCGCTTCAACCTGGGTCCTCGTGAGGATTTCTCCCTCGAACCCTACGTGATATACCGCCAAAGTTCGGACCGCATTCAGAACTACTGGGAAGTGGCCACGATGGCGTATTACAAGGACCGGATCTGGGGTGGTCTTAGTTACAACCAGAACAACGGGCTCGGACTCATACTCGGCCTGAATGTCATGGAGAAGTTCCGGTTTGCGTACAGCTATGAACTGGCGCCATTTGATATCGATATGCCCGGCGCAACCTCACATGAGTTGCACCTCGGCTTCAGGTTTGGCGAGAAGCGTTCACGCCCGGTGATTGCGCGCAACAACAGCTACAAGCGAACCGTTGCGCAGAAACGCCGCGAAATCAATCAGAAGATGCGTGAGGATCAGAAAGCTGCTGAACGCGTTGCTATGGCTGACGAAGCAGTGGTTAACGAAACCAGGGAAGAACCAATTCAGAAGATGGAGTTCTCCCACCCTGCGGCTAACCAGCCTGAAGCGGCACCGATACCGGTGGATCAGGCCTTTGCAAAAACTGGCACTCCGCCGAGGAGCGAAATCCTGGAGCCTGGATACTACGTGGTCGTGGGGGCCTTCAGCGTGAAAGCTTATGCCTACAGGTTCGCTCGCGAAATAAAGGCGAAGGGATACACGGCTACAACCGCCTTAAATCCCGGCAAGAATCTGTATTACGTTTATATCTTCTCGAGCTACGATCTGGAGGAAGCGCGTAAGGTCAGAAACGAGTACAAGGCGCAGAACCTGTTCAGCGACGCCTGGGTGTTCTTCATGAACTAATTGGAGTTCTTGAGTTCTGCCAGGTAGTTGATCGTCCTGAAGATTTCATAGGTTTCTGAATATCGTTCGACATGGAATAAGCCCGTCGCGGACGATGCGATAGATCTTGTACCGCTCATGCAGCAGGTACCAGAAGTCCTGGAAGTACGTTCTGGAATCGATATTGCATCCTCCGAACTCGAACTGAATAAACCTGATGGCATTCTTGTTGAGCATCTCACTTGCGCCTCGCAAGGCAGCCATTTCATGGCCTTCGATGTCGAGTTTGAGAAAGTCGATGTTGCTGATATTCTGATCGCGGCAAAACTGATCAATTGTTCTTATCTCAATTTGCTCGCGGCGCTCCATCTGAATAGACATGTGGCCCAATCTCCGGTTGTACAGTGAGGCGAGCCCCGAACCTTCGGCGTCAGAATACAATTCCAGAAACTCTGCTTTTTCGCCAAAGCCGAAGTTGCAAAGGTGTACTCCCTCCTTCTGGTTTAGGTTGTTCTTGAGAATTTCGAAGGTTTTCTTGCTCGGTTCGAAACAGTATATGTCGGCGTTTTGAAAGTATTTGAGAAGTTCAATAGTATAGCCGCCCATGTTGGCTCCGACGTCAAAAACGACAGGACGGTCGGTCTTCACCTTCGATCGTACGTACTTGATGGCGCCTATCTCTCCGCTTTGATGTACGTTACCACCAAATCCATAGTTCATTCCGCGAAGACCGAGGCTGTATATACGTTCAAATAATTTCTGGTATTTCTTTTTCCTGAAAACGGGGCCCAGGACTCGTTCTGTCATTCCCATATAGGTGTGTTTAGTATGTTAATTATTTTGTGAAGGTTATGCGACGTGTAGTGTGTCAACTTCTTTCGCCACCTCCAGGGTTTGCAAACTTGGCTCTTCCTTCACAACTACTCTGGCCAACAACAAGCTAAAGATTATGTAGCCCAGTCCCATGTATGCAAAAGTATCTATCTGCAATACAAATAGTATGTATATGATGGCGATGTAGAAATCCCCGTCGGGATGACGCTGAAAGTATTTTTCTCTGAAATACTGGAATACCTTATACAACAGGTAAGCAAATAAGATAAAAGCAGGCAGCCCTTGATTGACGGCTATCTCCAGCGAGCTGCTGTGGAAATGCACAGTATCCAATTTTCCACCACTCCACAACCTGGCGTAGAATGTCAGCAGGTCAAGAAAGTACTGTCCGTTATAGCCATTGCCTAATATTATACCCCGCTGATCTCTCAGAAGCCAGTCCATGCCGATCTGCCACAGGTAGGCCCGGCCATTGAAAGACGTGACGTCCTCAAAATCAACCCGGTGCATCAAGGCGACGAATGCTGGAAGAGATAATATTTGATACACCACATACCTCAGGCTAAGTACAATTGGTATTGTGAACATCGACAACCAGTACACCAGGTTGGTCCGGATAAGTCTCAGGAAGGCAAAACCCAATACCAGGAAGAATACCATGGTTGTCAGCCTCGAGTTAATAAAGTAGGCAAGCACCAGGTTGAACGCAATGAAAGCGACCCGCCACACCCACCTTCCCGGGTCGGTCCACATTCTCCCGATTTGCCTGATAAACACGAGGTTCATGACGATCAGCATTCCCGCCGCTGTATATATTCCCGGGAAGAAAGGCAGGTTAAGCCGACCTTCAAATCCGTGGCCTGCGTTCTCCAGTCCACCCATCCACCCCAGCAGATTCACGAACAGCATAATGCTCAGGGCGAGCATGGTTGACTTGACCAGGAATTTCTTGTCTGAATTCCTATTGTACCATAAGACAATGACAAATGCCTGGAAGGGTACGATCTGAAGAAGTGCCCTGGTGGTGATGATCGGGAAGGATGTATTTGGAAGTCCCTTAAAATACGCCACGTAGAGACTAAGTGCGCACGACAGCGAAAACAATCCCATGAGCCAGTACAGGCGCCACCTCATATTCATTTTGAACTCACGCCTGTACAGGGCATCCAGCAAAAAGAACCCAATAATCAACAAATACGGTAACGCCGAGACCATGAGCCCCAACGTAGGAATTGACGAGGCTCCCAGGTAATTTCCTATGCCGTAGATGGAAAAACTGGCGATAAAAATCGTATTGATGATGTCCTTCTTGTACATCAGGGACAGTTCAGGTGTCCAAATTTAAGAAAAAAGGCACGCCATTACCTGTCCCATCTGTTTTCGATAAAGACCTTCAACGCGAAAAGTCGCTTGAACACCAAATACGGCGGTGTCTTCGGGTAGGAAACCTTATCCTGGTACGTGTGGAGCATGCGCCGCGGCAGAAGTTTCTTTATCAACTGCTTGGCATTCTTCGTGAGGCTGGCTCTGGCCGGTTTGCCTCCTGCATTCTCCAACATTGGCGTGAACCTTCCGACTGCGGCAAGTTCGTCGATCATATCAGATAGAACGCCCGGTTTGCTGATGAAATCCACCATGCCATCCAGTACCTCCCTGGGCAGGTTCAGCAACGGCTCTCCACTAAGCCACGTATGACGACTTGAGTGTGGAATCTTCTTGACGTCGGGCGGACTCAATATTGCGAGCGCATCGTGCGCGATCTGTTTGTTGTTCTTAAGTTCCGTTGCCGTTCGTGCCATGCGCTTGACAATATTTCTGGACAGCAGCGGATAGCCGATGGTCACGTGCTCAGCCTGCAGTTGTCCTATAGGCAAGTGCGCGCGAGGATTTCGTGTCAATCTGCGTGATCTGTGACGCCATTCGTTTACCGCCGTACCTTTCAACTGCGCGCATACCTGCTCCTGCTCCTCAAACACAGATTCGAGGTTTGTCTTATTGCGGTATTCATCCTTCAACATCCAGTTCAAGTCGTCTTTATAATTTATGCAAAGCTCGTAGGCGCTTTGAAACAGCGACTCAGAGTGGTTACCAAATCCAAAACTGTGATCACCCCTCAACACGCAGTCGAACTGAGAGGCCACATCAGCAAAAAAGCGCATACCGTCAGGGTAAGTCGTGTACGCATCATTCGTACCACCTGTTGACATGCACAATTTGTAGAAATGTTCCAGTGTGTCCTTAGATGGCGTCCACTCCCACCGATGGTGTTTCACGCCGTAGATTTTAACCAGACGGGAGGCAATGTCAAAGTCGTCTCCATCGGGTACGTTGGCGACGAATGTGATCGCCTCAAACGGAATTCCGAGTTTATGACAAGTCAGCGTGATAAGACGCGAGTCCACTCCTCCGCTTAAGGGGATGAGCAGTTTCTTGTAGCGCGAAGCCAGGGCCGTAACGCTCTTCTCCAGCTCCTGGAGCAATTCTGTAGGAGAGGTAAAGCCTTGAACTTCTGTATCATTTTCACCCAGGAAATATTCCTTGACCGTTACATTGCCGCTCTTATCGGCCACAAGGACGTTTCCCGGACGGAGTACCTTCCACGAACTGTGCAACGTTAGCTCGCCCCACGGATACCCGGTATTGAGGGTTGAAAGGACACCGGCCAGGTCAATGTCGGCGTCACTCGAGAATGTCATGTTCTCCGGCCGCGTGGATATTATGAGTTCCTTGGATGTCAAACTGTAATAGAGCGGAAGGGTAGCGCTGTGATCCGTGGCACACCATACGCCGTCACGATCATCGTCGACGGCGATCACAAACGTCCCATCAAGGTGGTCGAGTGCCTGCATGCCGTGCTTGTCAATGAGCGCGGAAACTTCGGCAACGGAGAGTTCCTTACCAGAGTTATCACAACAGATGCCTTGGATAAACACGCTGCCATGGTTTCCCTTGTGGTTTTTTACAGGAATGAAATACTTAGCAGGAGAGTGCTTCACTGCCCAACAGCAAGGTCGCTCCCGATCAAGACTGAGATGCAGGTCGTTTTGCATCGGCGCGGTACTGGTTTTCATGGTTGCACGATTATTATATAGACAATAGTATTCTTACGCCCGGGTTGCACAGCACCAAACGCACCAATAACTTACCTAATGGCTTATCTAATCCTAAAATCGAACCCCCTACGTTCTTTATTTTTAGTTTTCCGATATAGCATTCAGGAAAACTTTCATAGCAAAATACCTCTTGAACACAAAGTGTGGCGGCGCCTTGAAATGCTGTCTCCTTGCATCCTGATAGGCGCTCACCAGGCTCTTTGGCAGCGCCTTTTTCAGCATCTGTTTCAAGCTGCCCATGAAGCTTGCACGCC
The DNA here is from genome assembly GCA_003242315.1 of Bacteroidota bacterium. Lineage (GTDB taxonomy): Bacteria > Bacteroidota > Bacteroidia > Cytophagales > Cyclobacteriaceae > ZC4RG29. Next base: position 11,100 of record QGUY01000025.1, on the reverse strand, counting down.
CTCTCCCACCCGGGTTGTTCACGTATGCATTATACGCATTAATGACCGCTGCATCGTCAACAACCTCCGAAAGAATATTAGGCTGCCTCACAATATCCATCATTTCATTTATCACTCTCGCCGGTAAATTTAGCAACGGCTCACTCCTTTGCCACGTCGGCTGGTTGGAAAGCGGAATAGTGCTTATTTCAGGGGGGCTTCCTGCCGCCAAGGTCTCAAATGCAATCAATTTGCCGTCGCGGAGCCGCTGTTCAGTACGGCATGTCCTGCCCACAATTTCCCGGGTCAGGAAGGGATAATTAACATCTGCATGCTGCGCCTGGAGTTGTCCCACAGGTAACAGAAAACGCGGCGTCCTGCTTTTTCTGTATGATGTATGTCGCCAACCATTCGCCTCGCTACCCGTCGTATTAATGCTTATTTCTTCCTGCTCTTCGAAAACGGGCTCCATGTTTACACCCTGATAGGAAGGTTTCAGTGCCCGGTCCAGATTATCCCAGAAGTTTATGCTTACCTGAAATGCGCTTTTTGAAACATTATCAGAGTACTCACCCAGTCCAAACACCTGGTCACCGCGAAGGACGCAGTCATACCCGGATGCCACCTGAGCAAAGATGCTCATGCCATCAGGATATGAAGTAAACGCGTCGTTCATTCCACCTGTACCGACGCACAGCTTCTTGAAATTCTCCACGCAATTTTCTACCGACGGATTCCACTCCCAACGGTGATGTTTGACTCCAAAGACCTTAACCAGGCGGGATGCAATATCAAAGTCGTCTCCATCAGGAACGTTAGCAACAAAAGTGATGGCTTCGAAGGGTATGCCGAGGGTATGACAGCGAACGGCGATGAGTCTTGAGTCAACACCTCCGCTAAGCGGTATCAGTATGCGCTTGTAACGGCTGGCAATGGACTCTAAATTCCTGTCAAATGCTTCAAGCACTTCCTGAGGCGTTTGAAAGCCTCTCACATTTTCGTCAGTCTCCGGTAAAAAGTAGCCAGATACAGATTCCTTATTCGATAAGTCGATCGTTATCACATGGCCGGGCCGAAGCACCTTCCATTCCTTAAGAAGGGTGAGTTCGCCCCAGGGATAGCCTGAACTCAAAGCCGCAATGATACCCGGAATATTGAGCTCATCCACGGAGCTGATTCGCAGGTTTTCCGGGCGGGTCGTGATCACAAGCTCTTTCGATGTCAGCTTGTAGTACAAGGGCATAGCCGCAAACGGATCATTCGCGCACCACACACCGTGACGACTGTCATCCACCGCAATCACGAATGCGCCTTCGAGGTAGTTTACGGCCTTCGGTCCGTGCGTCACAATCAGATCGGCAAGCGCCTGATCAGACAGGACTTTGCCGGACAGTTCAACAATAACACCTTGTGTATAGATATTACCATACTGAAACTTGCGAGGAACTGCTGGAAGGAAATACTTTCCCGGTGACGGAAGAGCCTCCCATTGGTCAGAAGATTGGCGTGTGAATTTCAAGTACAAATCACTCTTGTCTGATCCGTCAAGTTGCCGTTCCATGTTTTGATTTCCTGAGTCTTTGTTTTACAAAAGCTGGCAGATACTCTTTAACGTACGTTTTCAGCCTTGAGGACGGCGTCGTAAAATACTTTTCAAATATTTCGTCATCTGTAATCCGGTCATGCATCACAAAATCCGGATGCTTCAGCGGAAACTCCATCTCTTCATGCTTGAAGAAGTTCCACCTGTCCTCAGAAGTGGTATTAGTCGCACCCTTACCGAGCCCTATGTTGACGATAAAGTTTTTGACCGGTACGGCAACAAGTCCCGAGTTGATCTTCCGGGCAAAGCCCCATTGATAACTCCACCATGTCACTGAATCGTTGGCATAATACGACTTGTCGTATGCGTAGTCAATGTAGTACTTTTCAAAGGGTGAATAATAGTTATTGTCAAAAAAACCCTTCTGTATCGCATACTCGTAGTGACGCATGCTGTAGTCGTAATGCTTCCAGGCTCTTCGCCAGGTGGCCCATCCCCAGATATAGTCCCAGTTGGAGAAGAAATACGAGTATTTACTGTTCGTGGTAAGCCGACATGGAAGTGACGATCCGCTTACCGCCATCACCCGTGTATCGTGGCGATATCGCTCCAGGAGCTCTGAACAAAATCGGAAGAACCCCGGTCCCGGAAGGGTGTCATCTTCAAGGATGATGCCCTCCTCGACGTGTTCGAAAAACCAAGTAATGGCGCCGGAGACCGCACGTCCACATCCAAGATTTTCCTCCCTGAACAGCGTATGCACTTCGCAGGGCCAGTCGACTTCCGAGGCGATTTTGCGACATTCCTCACAGCGCTCCGCCTCTCCTTCCTTGTGGGGACGTGGGCCGTCCGCGGCTATGAACAACTGGCGCGGACGCGCAGCCCGGATAGCTTCAAATACCCGTCGCGTCGTGTCCGGACGGCTGAAGATCAGGAAAAGAATGGGAGTATTTATGTTCGTTTCAATGTTCATTGACCTCAAACTCAACACCTTCCCTTCAATCGTATGCGAAGATATAAACGGTCAGGGAGGATTTGCGGGTCGTTTCCGGACTTTCCAAAAACCCTGGTTATCAATAAGGAAAGCCAAAAATCGGCAAAATTGACCAAGTTGCCCAATGACAACGGTCGCAGAGACCCAAGACATCTGTCATCTGAAAGACGGCCGGTACTGGTTTAGCACCATGTTGCGGTAGCAGTTTTCGTAATTCCTGTAAATGCCCACCGCTTTGGTAGCCACCGACGAAGGTGGAGCATATTGATCCACAAGGCGATAGAAGAATAGCTGCCGGCGGTCGTTATATCGCACAGAGAGATCCTGGACTACATTGCGGTCGCGTTCGGCCATGAGAACCTCAACACACGCAGCCGCGTGCGCCGTGGGCAGCAGCATGTTCGAGCCATGTATACCGATGATCACGTGGCTCTTCGCATATATCCTGCACCACTCGCGTTCCACTTCCGGCGTCATACGCGTTGTACGCTGGTCTGACGCCCAGTTCTTTAGAGATCCTGCCTTACCCAGGCCAGTAACGTAAAACTGCGCATTTGGAATGGCGCGCTTGATCAGCCGAATCGTGCGCTTAACCAGATTATCCTGTTCCGCGATCAGCAGCTTGCCAATGAGGTTACCAAGTTTCAATTTTCTTGCAACGTACAATGCAGAATTGCGCAAGGGACTTTTCATCCACCATCGATCTTCGCGCAATGCAAACGTAAAGCACGGAGGGTAGTCATAAAACTTATCGACATCGAACGGCTGGACTCCCGTAAATCGAGATATGTCGATCTTCGTGAAATCAGGATGATTGAACGTCGTGCTGATGGAAACTTCATCGAAGCGCTCCAATTGGCTTGCGACGAATTTGTCGATCGCCTCGTAGCTGTCACGCAAACGTCCCAAACCCAGGTCCACTACCCACGCTTCCGCACATCCCTTTGGTACGAGCCATTCAAAGATCGCTGGAATGAGAACGATCAGGCCGGTGTCCTTGTAGTTATCAATATAATGTAGCGCGTTGTATAGTTTCAGGAGCGAATGTCCGTAGAGGTAGTCGATGGCATTCAGAATGATGACCTTTCGATATTCCGCATTACCGACCTTTCTGATGGACACCTCATCCTTTCGAAGGTTCGTGCAAAAGTGCCGGAAGGGAGTGGACTGCCACCAGTTCGCCCAATCATCGGGATAAAGCTTTTTTGATTGTGTATTGATCGCCAGCGGGTGGTCGATCATGTGGCCGGTACGAAGACTCTGATGAAAACTGATGCCACACTGGCGGCACTTGCAGTCGGCAAACCAATAAATCCCGGGTGTAAAGACTCTGGAGACTGCTATTTCCTTTGAATCGCATTCCGGGCAGGAGAAGCCAATATCTATTCCGGGCTTTATTTTGATTAACTCCATCACGAAATCTTGTGAATTTTCCAAAATGTCGTTACCCCTTTGAATATAAGCTTGGTGTTCAGTCTTGTCTTCGGAAAGAACAAATCTACTCCAAACGTACTTATTGTGAACGATACCACGGTGGCAATGAGCGCACCTATGCTGCCGTATATCGGGATCAGGAAGAAGTTGACCGTGATGTTCGTTATCGCGCCGACGATCGCGTTCAACAAGGAATTCTTGAAAAGGCTTTCATTTACGACATACAAACTTTTGGCTGTCCCCAGATTCGTGAATAATAGCCGAATGGAAAAGAGCGAGAACAGAACGCCCGCCGCCTGATATTCAACACCATACAGGAATACGATGACGCGCTCGCCCAAAAAGAAAATTGGTGTGGCTGTAACCAGGAACAGGAGAAACATCAGCCGATAGAAATTCACCAGCCGCTCGCGATACAACGTCTCGCTCTGCGCCTTCGCTTTTGTAGCAGCAGGTGCAAACGTGCTCACCAGCATGACAGGAATAAAGCTGAAAATCTCGATGAACCGCATGGCGACGGAGTACTGTCCTACTTCCGCGTTGTTCATTAAATTTCCCAGCATCACCTGGTCAATCCGTGCCTGGGTGTGAAGCGCAAGTCCCTGAAGCGTCACCGGCCATGACTCGCGGGCCAGCATCAGCGCGACTGACTTCCTGTACATCCAATGCAATGGGCTTCCTTCCAGTCGCCAGTAGGTATAGACATACCCTACCCCATTTCCGAAGGAATTCAGCGCCGTCACGACGGCAAACCAAATCAGCGGTGCATCAAGGAAGACAAGAACAACCTTGAGAAGATTACCGACAAGGTTCACGATAATTTGAACCCTCACGAAGCGTTTGGACTGTACCTTGGATTGATAGAACCCTACGACAACATCGAAAGCCTTAAACACCTCCCCCGCCGCCACGATTATCACAAGCGTGTTCGTAAGCGGCGTCTTGTCCATCACCACGAGAACAATTCCCACGACGACAAGAAGCGTCGTCGCTCCTGCGGATTTGAGAACGTAGCATGTACCGAGGATTTCATTCTTCCGCTCGGGCGTTCTGGTCAACTCACGGACCATGATATTGTCGATGCCCAAATGCGAAAGGGAAGCAAAGATGCCGACAAAGCTCAACGCGTAACTCAACATCCCATAAGCCTCGGGTTGGAGGTAGCGCGCCACGTAAATTCCCGTGACGAGGGAAATAGCAAGAGAAAATACCTTCTCGGAAATCAGCCAGAATGCATTGACAAAGTACTTTCTGAAACTGGGGGTGTTAAAAAAATTTCTAACCACCCGAATAGCTCTCTTGATCATGAAGCCGAACTTTGTCTGGGCAGCGGTCGGAAAAAATCGGGAGACAAATTAATGCTGGGATTCGAAGCCCATTGAAAACAATACTTTGGCAACCCAGACAAGCTTGTCTCCCCCTTTATCAGATTCTAAACCGCTTTATAACTCCTTTGCTTGTACTTTTTCTGTTTGTATTTGTAGCTGTAGCTGTATCCGTTCACTCTGGAGTACTTCACATCATTCAGCAGTATACTGATGTTGGTAACCTTTCGCTCATCGTACAGCTTGTTGATCCTGTCAAGATTATACTTTGTGGTATAATCTGACCTGACCACATAAATATTGGCATCCGTATACTTCATGAGAATGATGTATTCGGATACAAAACCTATCGGCGGCGAGTCAATGATGATCGTGTGATAGGATTGTTTCAGTTCATTCAGCAACTCGGCCATCCGCGGCGTGCCTATGAGGTCGAGCGGGTTCGGTGGAATGGGGCCAGAAGTGATCACATCATACCCCTTGATACCCGTTTCGTTGATGATCTCCTTGAGGGATGCTTCTCCGATCAGGTAGTTGGACAGCCCTTTGTCGTTTTCGAGCTGGAAGTACGACGCCACTTTCGGTCTCCTCATATCGGCGTCGATCAAAATTGTCCGCCTCCGCGAGTTGGCCATGGCCGCGGCGAGGTTCACCGAACAGTAAGTCTTTCCTTCACTCTCACGCGATGAGGTAATACCGATCACGTTAACTTCCTTGCCGAGGGTAAGGTATTGCAGGTTCACGCGCAGCGAGCGGAAGGATTCGCCAACGGGTGAAAGCGCGTTGGCAACAACGTTCGACTGTTCGCGCCTGCTTCCGTGGCTTACGACGCCCAGGAACGGAATGCGGGTGTACTGCTCGAGGTCTTCGTGTGTGACAATGTTGTCGTTGAGGAAATCCTTGAGGATCAGTAGTCCAAGTGCGCCGCCAAATCCGAGGATGAAGGCGGCCGCATAAATCATTCTTTTGTTGGGCGATACCGGAGCGCTGCCCACCATCATAGCCTCATCGACAACGCTCTTTTCAACCACGTTGGATGCGATAGCAATGCCAGCTTCGGCGCGCTTTTCCAGCAGGTAGTTGTACACATTGTCGCTGAAGTCGTATCGCCGTTGGATTTTCACCAACTCGCGTTCGTTCCTCGGGAGGCGTTCGAGTTGAGCATTGAGCCGTGCTATTCTCTGGTTCAGGTCATTGAGGGCAATGTTCGTCGCGTCAATAATATTGCTTACGTTCTCCGTTATAGACGCCTTGAGGTTTGTGATCTTCAACTCGATCACCTGCGCCAGCGGGTTGCCCTCGCGTGCGCTGTAGTTAAGTCCGGATCTTTCCTGGTTGAGTTTCGACAACTCGATAAGCAGGTTGCTGAGCAGAGGGTCGTCTACGCCAAAGGTCGACGGCGCAACGATGTCCGTATTCTTCCCGGATTGAAGGCTTTGCAGGATGTATTGATAATACTTCAGTTTGACCTCCAGGTTCGCCCTTTCCGTTTCCAGTTTATCAAGGTTGTTGGTCAGCGTTTGGGCCGAAGTACGGATGTCGATCACATTGCTTCGAGCGCGGAATGATTCCAGGGTGCCTTCCACACGGCGCAGGGAGTCAGATACACCCATCAACTGCTCGTCGATGAATGCGATGGTCCGGAGACCAAGCTGATTCTTCTTGTACAGCTCGTTATCGAGGTATACCCGCATTACGGCGTTGATGAAGTCGACGCCCTTTTGGGGCACAGCCTGCTCGATCGTGAGCTGGACGATATTGGATTCCTTTGATATAGGCTCAATGTTGAGCTGGTTTCGATAGCGCTCGGCAAGTGACACCTGGTTGTTGATCCGGAAGAACATCTTGCTGTCCGGCTCAAGCTTGAAGGCGTCGTTAAAGGTGATGCTAAAGCTCAGGTTCTTACTCTGGAAGGGTTTGTTGATGTCGACGACCTCCTGGATGTCCACTACCGGCACACGGTCCTTGACCGTGTTGGTGATCACGTCATAGGTGGGCACTTCCTTTCCGCGTACCGACACCATGTACTTCGAGCTTGAGAGCCGCTCGATATAGATCGGAACGTTGATCAACTGGTGTACTGAAGAGTCCAGGTGGATCGTGAACGGCGTATTGCCATAGTGCTCAGCGGTCTTGAAGTTCTTTTCCGTATAATACGAAATGCCAAAGTTCAGACGCTTGATAGCACTTTCGACGTTGGAAAAGGATTTGATGATGCCGATCTCGTCCTCAAGGTCTGTTGCCGACTGGAAGAGTTCCATCCCCTTGAGGAACTGGCTGGGTCCTTTATCCTTTTCGCCTTTCAGCAACATCGACGCGCGTACGAGGTACCTGGGTTCTGTCAGTTGTATGTAGGCGTACGCCAAAGGCATGGTGATGAGCAGACCCAGCGGGAAGTAATACCACTTGGAGATCAGCTTATGGAATATCTTCTTGATATTTATTTTTTCTTCCTCCATAGCCACACACTCCGTTAGTTTTCCTTAGTATTCTCAACATAGTTTAGTATTAGTACCCCTGTTGTTATAGCAGAGAACAGCAGGGTAAGCAGTTGCGCGTTGCTTCGTCCGGTATTTGCGCGGAACGGTTCCACGTATATAACGTCGTTGGGCATTAAATAGTAGTACTTAGACTTAAGAAGGTCCGGATCGTTCAGGTTGAGGAGTACCACTTCCGACCCGGTAGGGGTTTGGCGGATAAGCTTAACCTTTCTGCGGTTGCCCCTCTCGCTCAGGTCGCGCGCCATGCCCAGTCCTTCCGGCAGCGTGAGCTGGTTGTTGAAGGCATAATAGTGGCCGGGTTGGTTGACCTCGCCCAGCACCGTAATCTTGAAACTCACAAGCTTGACGATCACGGTGGCGTTATTCAGGTATTTGTTGGCTTCCGCCTGGATGAGGGCTTGCGCCTCCTCGACGGTCAGGTCTTTCACCACGACCTTGCCGAGGATCGGCAGGGTGATGGCGCCATCACTGTCGATAGAATAGCCCTGCAGGTAGACGTTACCCGCGTCGACGTTAAAGAAGTTGGTTGTCGGGGTTATATTAAATATGTCTGAGATGCCTGCCTCGGTGGAGCTTTTCACCTTGACAGACAGGATATCATTAGGCCGGAGCCGGTATTGCACGGGTTGATTTCGAATCGGCGTAGCAAACGACTCGGAGAACTCCTTATTCTGAAAATATACCATCCGCTTATTGTAGTAACAGGACGAGCTTATAGCCAGGACAATTGCAGCCTGACAGAGTGTGGCGAGTCGAAATCTCATTTTGTTGCGTTAGTATCGAAACAAAGCGCGAAAGTAACCTAATGGTCATTCCGCACTCAATGATCCCTGTCATTAGGCCGGGAAACGATGGTCATGTCCTCCGGGCCCCTCTGCCGTTGAGGCGCTCTTCGGAATCCACTGCTAAGATATAACTTTAATTTGTAGAAATGTTTCGGCCTGTTATGGCCGGTCAATGCCTGAACGCTCGTACGGGAGGAGATTAAGTCATATCTCCCTGATTTACAATGATTTTCACGCCGAGCTGAGCATGGCGCCCGGCCCCACCGTGTCGCGGCTTCCACATGCGACTCCCTCCCTGAATTCATGTAGTTGATTCTCAAGTCATTGGAAATGGTGGGAAATGGTAGTACCTTCTCTTGCCCCCGCCTAAGTAACAGTCACCTAAAACCTCACCCCCATGACACTAGTCAGCGACCTCAAGCGGCTTGTACCGATGCCCGTGCGTCGAATGTACCGGAGCCAAAAAAACAAACAAGTTATCAGACAATGGGAACGGGATGGAATGCCTGTGCCCCCGCCCCATGCCGTAAAGCAACAGGTCGTTAAGACTTACCAGAGAGAGTATCATTGTCGCACATTAGTGGAGACCGGCACTTATATGGGTGCTATGGTTGACGCGCAGCTACCCAATTTCGATACGATATATTCGATTGAGATCGATCACGATCTATGGGCCGCGCAGTTTCAGCGTTTCAGGAACAGGCCATCCGTTCATATTATAGAAGGAGACAGTGGTGAAATACTGAAGTCTATCGTTCCCCTACTATACGAACCCGCCTTATTCTGGCTCGATGGTCATTACTCTGGGGTGGGCACCGGCAAAGGTTCCAAAGACTGTCCCATCTTCGAAGAACTGGCCGCCATCTTCGACTCACCCTATAACCACATCCTCCTGATCGACGACGCCCGCTGTTTTGATGGAACTTCGGATTACCCGACGATAGAGGATTTGTCTGACTACGTACGTGGGAGAAGGGTGAACGCGAAAATGGAGGTGGCAAGTGATATTATTAGAATAGTGGTGTAAAGCAGGAAGGCCTGCTTGCGAAGTTCCAAGGCTTCAACATAGTCGCGGCTATCCGCTCCCCACAGGTGGCGCGCGGGATAATGCGCGCTTAGCAAACTGTTCTTGAGCATCACGTTGAGGTTATACTCATTCATCAGTTCGTCAGACTCCTCGGGCTTAGTGTCTGGAGGAAGGTTATAGGTGTTTGAAGCCAGACATTATTGCACTCATTGAAATTTTTCCGTGATTGTTCTTTGTCCTTCAAACCCCAGCATCCTTCAGGGTTACTTTTCTCGTGAGCGTTCATTAAAGTCTCAGGCAGACGAGGTAGGCTAAGTGAAGCATCCCAGAACTCAGGGATCAGATGTTTATCCATTTGAACAAGGACAGTTCAACTTTCTTCATACACTATAAAAAAAGACCATGGTTTATCACAACTTTCTGAGAGGACATGCGTATCTGTTGCGACTTCTCTCCTTCGCGATAATGTTTCTGTTCGTCGGGTGCAACGCGACGACCGTTCTGTTGTCGAATTTCAAGAACGACACCATAGGTTCACCACCGGGGCCGGTTCAACCTACCGGGACAGTATCGGTCAGTCCTGGCGGAGGCAGCGTCACTGTCGTGGCTGCTCCGACGCCGGATCTTCCTTCCAACAAGTGGGCGCGTATTAGTCATCCCACTGCACCGGCTCCTGAAACGACATTGACAGGCGATTTTGACGGTCAGACCGGAATTGGAAATTACAGTTTACTTGCCAGCATGTTCATTCCAGCCGATGCAGGTGTTGTGACGGTGCAATTCGAGACTTTGGTGAGTCCCCAGCCGCATTTAAGTTTCTTTCATATTGATTTTATGCCTGAGGGTGACGTTCGCATTGACGATGGAGCTGTAAGGTTCGGACATTTTCCGCGCGACAAGAGTTTCGTTCTGCAGGTCAACCTTAACATAACTCAAACCACGGCCACAGCTGAAATCACCCTACTTGGTGGAGAAGCGTCAGGAAACATCACAGTAGACATCCAGCCCCAATTTCTTACCCTGGCCCGCCAGTTTGGCGCCGTAAAATTTTGGGTAGGGTTTCAGCATCAGGCAACGTTTTTTGTGGATGATGTTATTGTGACGAGGAAGAAGTAGGCCGGTTCTAATACGTCTAATCTCCGGTGATTGCTACCTTTGCTTACCGAGGAAGGAATGCCAAACGCCTAATTGTCAGATCCAGTCCTAACTATTACATTTAAGAACACCGGATTGACTTCAACCGACGCTCGGAATTCCCAAACTTCAACCCCAATCGCCGCTCTCTGATTCATGAAGCATCTTCTTAGTACGCTCACAATTATAATTTACCTGGTAGCCATCATCCTATTTGCTTCCGGCATTGTGGTAACCTCACTTGGCATTTACGATTTTTTTCACTCCTTTCATCACTTGCGTGCTGACGGAAATCTTCCCGTTGACATGATTGTGACAGGTATTCTCAAGGCAGTAGATCTGTTTCTGATGGCGTCGTCATTTTTATGTTCTCGCTGG
>QGUY01000024.1 GCA_003242315.1 Bacteroidota bacterium | reverse complement strand
TGAAGGCTCGAGGTAAACGGTTCCATCCACCGAATTGCCGCTGAGGAACAGCAGGTTGACTCCGGCATCGCGAGCGGCCATAACATTGTTGAACATGTCGTGAGTCCAGTACTCATCATGTCCAACAGAAAGAAATGCCTTACCACGCAACAGTCCCTTTCCATCTGCGTGGGTGTCAATATTGGAAATATAGGTTACATCATATCCTTCCTTTTCCATCCAGAAAGCCAGCGGGAACTCCCACAAAAGAAACTCTCCTCCACCGTTACTCAACGGGTTGAAATCAGACGGAAGGTCATTCACATATAAGGCATAAGGTCGATCAAAGCTGATCCGCGCCCCATTGGTGTTTACCCATGGCTGTTGTCCTTCATCATACATGCTATGCCATTGTGGCCAGCGATTGTGCGCCTGCCAGGTCAAGTCAGAACATTGAAAGAAGAAATCCGCTTGACGATCGTCCCTAACGATGAACACAACGTATGCCTGACTTGAATCCGTAGCAGTTGTCATCTTACCGAGATACACACCACTAACCCAGTCGTCAGGCACAACAAAAGACACCGCGGCATCCCACTCACATTCAAGGAAATTGGTTTTGGGATCAGCAGCCGGAGTTGATTGCGACGTTCCCTGCAGGGTGTACGACTTCATAAGCCTTCCTCCCTTTCCGCCGTAGTATCCCATCCGGAAAATATCCAGCGTGTATTGCGTCGCAGGATTGGTACTCACATAGATGTGAAGGCTATCCCCTGCGCGTACGCTCGTAGCGGAGCAATACCCTTCAATCTGTTCACGCCGGCAAAACTGATGATCGGGATACTCACACTCACGCTCCGGAACTTTTATCAGCCAGTCGGTCGTGCCCGGCTTCTGATTCTCAATTTGAATGAGGTTCAGGACGGTTGTCGTTGTAGGTTCTTCTTTTTTGCCACAGGTGAACAAAGCAAGGGATAATGTGAACAGCAGGGTTGATGGGCGTATCATTATCGTGTTTGTTTATTGTTTAGATTCTATTTCATTGTCTATGTATCCAACGTGTTCAAGTAAGATTTGAACCACACAAGGCACATAGGTGGAATCACATAGGAGGTTGACTCACCGACTCCTTTTTACATATGGAGACGCGCAGGTTGGCGTCTCTGCTATACTTCTCCGATTACTACTTATAGATAGTGATCGAATCCGAAGAAACATGCCTCACCTTCAACACCCCGCCCTTTTCCAGCGGCTCCCACGTCCAGCCCGGAGCTGAAAGGTCTTCGCGGTAGGGAAGAATCTCGTCGCCCGACTTTACTTGTGAAGGCTTTGCAACCATTCGCAGCGTTTCTGTCGACTCCTTGTCGAAAGTCTTGTAAAACACGTACACCTTATCAAGTTCTTCGGGACGCACGTCGGGCGAAAGCCGCTTGTTGAAATCAGGCGCATAGTCCGCCTGCCGAACGACCGACGTGCTGTGCACGATGTGGTTTTCGCCGGAAGGTGCAAGCGATGGCATGGCTGCCATAGCACGTAAATAGTGACGAACGTAGTCGCCATAGCCATCGGTAAGCCATACCTCATCACGCGGATAGCAATTCTTTCCGTCTTTGTCGACCATGTATGTCGCCCAATTCAGTTTTCTTATCGCCGGGTCTACACCAGAGCGATCACCACTCAGTTTTGCAAACAAAATTTCCGCGGCTGCCTGTCTCGAGGTATGACTGTTGCCAGGCGTTTGATATACGGTCTGTTCATTAATGGCGATGACGCCATATTTCTTCCATTGATCGTTGCCCAGCTTCTCATACACCCAATCGAAAATCCCCTTGACATCTCTTTTCCAGTTGGGAAAAAGCTGCGGATTTTCCATGATGAACCGCGCGAACGTCACCGCGTTGATTTGGGTATCAGACCAACCAGGGATATCCTCGAAAAACGGTCCCCATTTGTTCAGCTTCAATGGATAGGCTTTCATCCATGCGAGGACTGTGTCGAATGCCTTTTGATACAGTTCCACCTCGCCTCGGTTCAGCTGACGCAGTTTCATCCAAAGCTGAAGGGTTCCGACCCAGTTCGACGTATAAGACGAGAATCCTTCGTCCGCGCCAGTACCCCTGTTGCTTTTCAATCGGCCCACTTCACCGGTAAGCGCATTTACCTTAAAGGGCAGCGGCGATTCGTTTTCATTGCCGGGCTTGACGTGTTTGGCAAGTGTGTTCGCGATGGCGACGGCGGCATCGAGGTAAATTGTGTTACCCGTCATTTTATAAAGCGTCACCAACTCATCGCCAAATGATCCGGCTTTATCCGGTTGGGTGAAGTCTTTGCCTATTACCATATCACCCTGGTAATACCCGGAGTACGTAAGGTTATTGTAGGGAAATGGTATGGATGGCCATACGGCGTCTTTTGGTGAAAGGCTATGGGTTAAGTAATAGTCGGCAATGAACTTCATGTTTTCCTTCACGCGCTCATTGCCGGTGTACTGATAGAGTAGATGCCATGACGACAACGCCATCGCGAGTTGATCGCCACCCAATCCCCGTGGGTCGTTGGTACCTGGCCGCCACACCTGGTGATTCATGTAGTACGGTAGCCCATTGATATCCGTTCGCATGGTGTCCCAGAAATTCCAAACGAGCGCTATAACGGAATCGTACGCCTTGCCCGGCTCATCATTGCACCAGGGAAGAATAAATCCTTTGCTATCGGTTCTGACTTCGTGAAATACGAGGAAGCCGTCGTGTGTCCTGTCGAAGTAAGGCACCTGTGCGGCCACGATGTGCGACACCAGGCAGAAGACTACAAGCGGCATTTTCTGACCACGAAAAATTCCTTCACCGGAAAGGTGGTTCTTCCGCATGGATTGGGTGTTAAGGTGGTAGTGTGCGCCCTGAGGGCCGTTCAGAGGCTAATATATTCAATTTCGTAATCATTCTTTACCTAATTCTGTATACATTTTTAACCAACGCAGGGCACAATAGGATGCATAGGGCATAGAACTCATTCAATTCCAATATGCATCAGCGCATCGCCCTGGTGGACGACGGGATTTTGATTGAGGCCGATGACGAAGCCGGCGGTAGTTGAGCGGATAGGCAGGCGAAAATCGCCATAGGGGTCGTTAAGTGTGCCAAGTTCCTGGCCCTTTGTTATTGCCTGGCCGGGTGAAACGCTGGTAAGGAATATTCCGGAGTAGGCGGCGCGCACCCATGAGGTATGCCTGATAATGCGCAGCGGTGAAGCTGCCGGTGGCGCATCATCCCGCATGTTCAGATGGTGCATGAGACGAAGGGTACCCTGAATACCTTCGTTGATGGCGAATTCATCAAAGCGGCCGGATTCGCCGCCTTCATAGACCAGGATCTTTCTTCCTTGTCGCGCCGCCCATTGACGAAGCGATCCGGGTCGGAATCGCGCGTCAATCGCGAACGGTGCGTTAAAGGCGCGCGCCATCGTCAGCACGTCGGGATCACTGAGTACACCTCTGATCTGCGGGTAGTTTACGCGTGCGGCACCGCCTGTATGAAAGTCGATACCGTAGTCGATCTTCGGGATAATATCACGCGTCAGGTAATGTGCCACCCTCGAAGCGAGCGATCCATGGGGATTTCCGGGAAAAGAACGGTTGACATCCTTCCCGTCCGGTACATAGCGGGAAGAACTTATAAATCCGTAAATGTTGATGATGGGTATACAAATCGTCGTTCCGCGCGTAGGGCGATGTTGTTGACTTTCTATGAGACGTCGAACTACTTCTGTTCCGTTGATTTCATCACCGTGCATCGCACCCATGAGGAGCAGAACGGGTCCCTCCTTCTCTGATCTGGAGACGGTAATATTGATTTCCAGCGCTGACCGGGACGGAAGCGTTGCAATACCGATGCTGACCTTCTTCTCCTCGCCTGGAAGAATACGTGTACCGTTAAGCATCATCGCACAACGCCCATCCATATCGCTATGCGTTGACGCTTCCAGGTATACGTTCCTGCTACGGTATCGCCGTAATGCACAATGGAAGGGTAAGAAAACTCAGCTTCGCCTTCACCGGAGTCGAGCGTGTCCGGCGCAGACCACGTATTTCCGTTATCTGCCGAAATTGACACGGCAAGTGGTGTACGCGGGGCCCAGTTGCCTGACACAGGATTGTACACCAGTACCAACCTTCCATCGTCGAGCTGTGTGAGATCAATGCCGCTGTTGTTATTGGGCAGACTCGTCTTGTAGACGGGCGACCAGGTCTTTCCGTAATCTTCCGAATCGCTTCGACAAATCGCTCCGGCGGAACTACGAAGCAGCATATGCACTTTTCCCGGCGATGATTCCCACAGGACAGGTTGAATGACACCTTCACCCGTGATGATGTTGCGGTCCATGGCAATAAACGGAGTGGCTGTCCAGGTTCTGCCCTCGTCTTCGCTGCGATCGACAAACGCATTCCAGAGCCCACCCTTCTCGTCCGATGCAGGAGCAAGCCAGGTTCCGTCGGACAACACAATCGGCTTGCTGCGTACGGGTCCCCTGCCTCCGCGATCACCGGGAACCAGTTCCTGAGCACGCGACCAGGTGTTGCCATCGTCGTTGGAAACCATGTACCACGTCTCCCACTCTCCGATCGTCTCTCCGACCTTAAAGAAAAGAATAAGTCTTCCTCCGGGCGTATAGAAGAGTACAGGATTCCAATGTGGATGTTGACGAACCTTGGCAATTTCAACGGGCACGGACCAATAATCAGGTGTGCCTTTGGAGATCCATATCCCTACGTCGTCATGTTTTTCGTGTGTGCCACCAAACCAGGCAACAATGAACTCTCCGTCGGGCGACCGCACGACAGTAGATGCGTGACACTGCGCGAACGGTTCTTCATCGCCGGTGACGAAGCCTCGGCAGAATACATCAACACCTTCTTCAACAGGAGTTGTTACCACACCGTATTGCTGCTGCCGCGCACATGAGCACATCAGGATGAATGCAAGGGAAGTTCCGTAGAAAAAAAATGCGGTCTTCATTTAGGGTTATCACAAGCGCTGAAGCGGAAAAGTCCGCCAGCCAAAAGTACGCGAATCGCAACCAAGATAAGAAAAACCTGTCGAACAGCATACGAAACTACGCCGCTCTCCGACGACGCGCGTGATTCAAAGTTCATCGCCGCGCGTACCGTTTGGGTGAGAAATTGAAACTCTGCAAAGCGACTAAAAGCCCATTTTAGGAATGCCACGCACATCCCGTGAATGGTCGATAAAACCGGTTAACGGAAACTGTTTTAGGAACAGCATGTTGCAGATTTACGTTAGTCTCCATTAGGCAGGGTGTGGACGGTACGCCACGTTGGCTTGAGTGTAAGGTTATGCGCGAGTTTGGCCGTTTCCGGCGACCATTTTTCTCCACCTTTGCAATAGGGAAATAGCATGGCGTAATGATTTTGCGTGGGGGATTCATACTGGTCACGTTCCTGCTCTCGTGTGTGGCGATGCCCTGTTCAGGGCAAGACAGCGACACCTTGCTCACATGGTACCGCGGCTTCTTCCACGACGTTCCCACACTTGATCCAAATCAACGCATTGCCAGCGCAGTTGAGAAACTCGACCTGGCCAAATCCTCCGGTGATCCGGCGCGAATAGCCCGCGCGATGAAGGAGGTAGGGTTAGTGAAACTTACTCTCGTGCGCGACCTCGATGAGGCAATGGACTACTTCCTGCAAGCCCTTACGATCGAGGATTCCCTGGGCCTTCGCGAACGACAAACCTTCACCTACATCGCGATTGCAGACGCGTTCGAATATGTTGGCAACCATCAACGGAGCGCAGAATATTTACAGAAAGCCTTGAACCTCAATGCGGAAACCGGCAGTGTGCCCGTCTTTGCCTTCATCCTGAACAAACTTGGAAAGGTCAACGCCGCACTCGGCAACATCGACCAGGCGTTCGCCAACTATGAGCTTGTGCTTGCCAACAAGGAACGCCTCAATCGGCCATCGCTCGAAGCTGAGGCGTTGTTCAATCTGGCAATCCTTCATGCCAGTCAGGGCAACTACCAGGATGCGCTGCGCGATCACTGGAAAGCGCTTTCCATCTGGCGATCGCTCGACGATAAAAGGAACGAAGCTATTTCGTTGAGCAGCATCGGCGAACTCTATCACCTTATGAAAAACGATGCACGCGCTCTTGCCAACCACGTGGCCGCACTCAAGATCAGACGCGGTCTGGGCGATAAGCGTGAACTCGCTGAATCCTACAACAACATCGGAATTATTTACTACTTCAGGGAAAATTACGAGCGCGCCATAGCAAATCTGGAGCTTGCGCTCGCAGCGGGATTGGAAAGCGAAGCCAAACAAGAGATTAGCCGCAGCTATGAGTATCTTTCCAACGCGCACCGGAAGCAGGGCGACTACAAGCGGGCCCTCGAATACAAGGAACTACATCACTCCATCCTGGACTTTATCCAGACGGAGAAAAATGAACGCGAACTTCTGGAAATCCAGAATCGCTATGAAATGGCCCAGAAGGAATCGCAGATCGTCAAGCTTGAGTACGACAGCCAGGAACGCGAAAGAGAGCTACGAACACAGAAGTCGATTCGTAATTTCCTCTATGCACTCGTCGCCCTGATCCTGATCATCGTCGTGCTCATCCTGTATTCCTACATTCAAAAGCAAAAACACAACCGACACCTGCAGGTTGCGCACAACCGGGTACAACATAAGAATGCGCAATTGCAGCGATTGAATGCAACGAAGGACAAATTCTTCTCGATTATCAGTCATGACCTGCGGGGACCGCTTAACTCCCTTACGTCGTTTTCAGAGCTGCTCATCAACCACATGGATCAGCTCACGCGCTCGGAAATTCAAAGTCTGGCGCGCGATCTTGATCTTTCTGTAAAAAACCTGTACGGTCTTCTTGAAAACCTGCTGGAGTGGTCGCGGTCGCAGACCGGCACGATGCATTTTATGCCGGAGCCTTTCGATTTATCTGCGTTGCTGGAGGAAAATCGGTCGCTGTTGAGTCAGCAAGCTCAAAACAAACGCATCACGTTGTTGTCCGAAGCGCCGGAAGGTGTCATTGTCCGCGCGCATAAGCATTCTGTGAGTACGGTGATTCGTAACCTGATCTCAAACGCGATCAAATTCACACCGCAGGGCGGTGTCATTAAGCTTAACATCCAGATCGAATCGGGCGAGGCGATTGTCTCTGTTGCCGATACCGGCGTGGGCATGGACCAGGATGCCATTGAAAAGATATTCCGCATCGACGCGAAGCACACCACGATGGGCACAGCGAATGAAAAAGGAACAGGCTTGGGTTTGATCCTCTGTAAAGAATTTGTGGAGAAGAATCACGGAAAGATCTGGGTTACCAGCGAACCCGGCAAGGGATCGATCTTCTATTTCTCGCTGCCGGCGCATGCGGCCGCAGAGAAACCCACGGCGAAAGGCAAGGTCAGTGCGAACTATTAGGTTCCCGTTCTAATGCCATTCTCTTCGACGAGGTAATCAATCAGTTTTTCGATCGAACGGTCCAGCATTTCGAATACTTCCTGAAATCCACGCTCACCACCATAGTAAGGGTCGGGCACTTCACCTCCCGGACTCAGCGGATCAAATGACCTGATGAGGTCGATCTTTGCGCGGATTCGCCTGCCGTTTACAAGGCGCTGAATGGATGCGTGGTTTTGAGAATCCATTGCAAATATGTAGTCGTACTCATCAAGGTGTTTGACGGTGAGTTGCTGGCCCCGATGGTCGACCGTGACGCCGTTTTTCAGCGCGTTGCGCACCGTCCGGGAATCGGGCGGCTCCCCGATGTGGTAATCCGACGTTCCGGCGGAATCCGCCCACAGGACGTCGTCCAGGCCCCTATTCTTCACCTTATGCTTAAAGATGGCTTCCGCCAGGGGCGACCTGCAAATGTTCCCCAGGCAGACAAACATCACTTTTGTCATTGATTGTCAATAAGTTGAAAGAAATTCCGACCGATCGGCCGATTTCACCGCAAAAATAAGAATGCGGGGGTTACTTCCGGCCTTGTAACCTTATATAGAAGTGCATAGCACACTTTAACCGCCTTTTGGTTTGGAAAGTCCCACCGGTTCCCGCCGGTGGGCTTTCTTTTTTAAGTGTTGATATGTTGAAGTTGTCTGGCGTCCAATGGTGGCGCCCAGGATGATAGGGTCTTACTTATCCCTCTTCCTGACCTTCACCTCCTTTTCATTCACGCCCCCGTTCGTCTCCCGCTCAAAGCGATATGCGGCGCCGAGGGTTACGCCGCTGCGGCCCTGGTAGGAGTAGTCGCCGTAGAAGGTGAAGTGCCCAAAATTGAGGCTGCCGCCAGCGGTGATCCGAACGCTGTTTTCGCGAAACTTGAGGCTGAGGGGATCTGTGAGAACGACTTCGTTAACGGTTCCCTGACCAAAAATTATGTAAGAGCCCATCACGTCGGCGAGCGATCTGGATGTATTGAAGCCGATCCCGCCGTAAAGGCCGATTATGCGATATTGCTTTGAGATGAGGGCTTGTACCAGGAACGAGTGAACCTTGAATGTTGTCTCTTGCGGTTTCGTATCCCCTTCCGGGCGCGGAAGTTCAGTGATGCTTGTGCGTATCTCACCGGCTACGCGTGTATAACCGGCGAGCAGGGAGAGGTCGAAAGGTTTGTCACGCCAGGCGCTAATATGTTGCTTGATGTCGTGTTGAAAACCCAAACCTACGAGACCAGCGCGGGTAACAGATCCGAGTCCAATAGTGGGGATGAACCGCAGCTTAGCGTCTGTCTTTTTCCCGATACCGACAGCAGCCTGGAACATGGGCACGGTCATTCCCTTTACGAGCCAGCGGTCGGCAAAGTTCATACCCTGCGCTCCGGAGAAAGTTATGGTTTCAGGACCGCCGGGTGTATTGATCGTACTCTCGTAGGTAGTCTCCGTTTTCGCACCTATCATGGTAGGCACATAGCCGTTACCCCCAACCAGCACCGTGTTGTCAAGATCGAGATCAGCTGGCCGGAACGTGAGTGATGAAGAAGGAAAAAACACACCCGTCGCTGTGATGGAAACATCAAAACCGAGGCGGTCGTGCGCACGCGCGGTATGATACCATCCACCGTTAACGCCGTATGTGAAGCCTTCCATAACCGGGTTAAGGAAAGCGCTTGTCAACTTGCTCGCATCAGCAGTACCGGCCTGAAGAAACTTGGCAAACTGGTTAGCCTGTGCCAAGGTATCGTGGGCTAAGGCGGCAGTGATCAACAGGGTGGGCAGAAGGCGCAGGTAAAAAAATTTCATATTGGAATAACGGTTGGTTGGTGCAATTTACGCCATAGAGTAGGTAATTGAAACCTTGTGTACCTTTAAAGCGATTTACGTTCTTACATGAGGTTTCTTTACGATTGCTTTATCCTGACCTACGACATCCTTTCCCGCCTGCTTACCCTTTTTAATCCAAAGGCGCGGTTGTTTGTTGCGGGTCGCAAGGGGTTGTTGCAACGGTTGTCGAAAGCACTGGAAGGCCGTGGAAAGCCGCTGATTTGGTTTCATTGCGCTTCCCTGGGGGAATTTGAACAAGGCCGGCCTTTGATTGCATATATACGTGACGCGTATCCGGATCACCTCATCCTGTTAACCTTCTTCTCCCCTTCCGGATATGAGATGCAGAAGGAATATGATAAAGCGGACATAATTTCTTACATGCCCCTGGATACGCGCTCCAACGCCCGACGCTTCGTTTCCCTGGTGAAGCCGGTGCTGGCGGTGTTCGTTAAGTATGAGTTCTGGCACTATCACATCGCGGAACTGGAACGACAGCGTGTCCCGCTGGTATCCGTGTCGGCGATCTTTCGTCCCGATCAAATTTTCTTCAAATCTCATGGAGGTTTTTACCGGCGCATACTTCATCGGTTCACGCATTTGTTTGTGCAAAACGAAGAATCGATAAAGCTCCTTAAAAGCATTGGTATCACACAATGCACACGGGCTGGCGACACTCGATTCGATCGGGTATTTGAGATTGTGAGCCGTGCTGAGGAGATACCCATCGCACGCGCATTCAAAGGATTGTCGAAGACCATGGTGGTGGGCAGTTGCTGGCCGGACGACATGCAGGTACTGACACCTTTTATAAACAACAAGGCAGGATCGGGCGATTTGAAATTCATTATCGCGCCACACGAAATCAGTGAGAGCTTTATCCAGCGTATCATCGACGCGCTGGAAGTACCCGCGGTACGATATTCCCAAGCATCGCGTGCAGACCTCGAATCGTCACGCGTTTTGATCATCGACAATATTGGGATGTTGTCGCGATTGTATCGCTACGGCGAATATGCTTTCGTGGGTGGCGCGTACGGAGACGGGTTACACAACATACTGGAGGCGGCGTGCTATGGTGTACCGGTATTCTTTGGGAATCGGAACTACAAGAAATTTAACGAGGCCGTGGAGTTGATACGTCGCGGGGGGGCTTTTGCCGTGGCTGACTACCGGGAATTGTTGGAACGCTATGAAGCGCTTCGTGCAGAGGAAAATTATCAAAAGGCAAACAAAGTGTGCGAGGATTACGTTCGTGAGAATCTGGGTGCGACGAAGACCATCATGCAGTATTTGGATACCATACTAAAAGGCGAATGAAAGGAATTGTGATGCGATCGACGGGATCCTGGTATGATGTCCGTGGTGAGGACGGAAAGGACTACGAGTGTCGCATCCGGGGAAAAATTCGTCTTGAGGGTATTAAGGAGACGAACCCTGTAGCGGTTGGCGATCGCGTGGAGTTTGACGAGCGGGATAGGATGATCACTGCCATCCTTCCGCGTGATAACCACATCTTGCGCGCATCGATAAAGAAGGTAGGGCATTCCAGCGTCCTCGCCGCGAACATTGACCAGGTAATGATCATTGCCACGCTCGCGTTTCCGCGTACCTCGCTGGGCTTCATTGATCGGGTCTGCGTATCCGCGGAAGCATTTCGCATTCCTCAAATTATTGTCTTCAACAAGTCGGATATGCTGGATGACGAAGGACGCGGGAAGCTGAACGAAGCCATGAAGATGTATACCCCGATTGGCATCAAGTGTCTTTCGATTTCCGCGCTTCATGACAACATCACGCCTGTTACTTCCGAACTTCAGGGGAAAGTCACGTTGTTTACCGGGCACTCGGGTGTAGGGAAGTCGACCCTGTTGAACCGCATTGCCCCCCACGTCCGGCAGAAGACTGGCGACGTCTCAACTTTTACCGGGAAGGGTACTCACACAACGACCTTTGCCGAGATGTTCGAGGTCGGTCCGGGTACCCGTATTATCGACACACCTGGTATCCGGGAATGGGGACTTGTCGACATGACTCAGGAGGAACTCTCCGACTACTTCCCGGAGATGCGTGAGCGTCGCCTCGACTGTCGCTTTGGTCCCCGTTGCATCCACCTCCACGAACCCAGCTGCGCCATTCGTGCCGCCGTGCAAGCCGGCGAGATCGCGCCGAGCAGGTATGAGAGTTATGTGAGTATGGTGACCGGGGAAGACAGGAAGAAGTAACGTGTTTACGTGTTTACGTGCTTACGTGTTTACGTGGGTTGATTTCAACTTTTGAAGTGTACGACTGAATCTAAATACAGGATGTTACAACTTCTCCGGATCCAGCACTACGTATTTGATCGATTCGCGAGCATACGTATAGGTGATATGCACTAACCCATCGGATGTTTGTATGACCGCAGGATACGAGTAGCCGGCCTGAATGGGTTCGTTTTCGAGTGTCATTACCGGAGTCCAGTTCTCTCCATCATCGGAAAGAGCGACATTCAACATGTTACGATCTTTAGGTTCGTCACCTTCCTTCGTCGTGTGGTTGTAAACCAACAACTGTCTTCCGTCTTGCAGCGTAACCGCGTCCGTTCCGGAATTAGGATTGGGAAGCATGGTTGCTGTCATTTCACTCCACGTGCGTCCCTGATCGTTCGACCATGCCTGAGCTACTACATCTTCGCGCGTACGACACAACGCCTGCATGCGTCCTCCCGGATAAAACAAAATGCTTGGTTGGATCGCGTCAAAGGTAATCCCATCATTGATCGGCCCGACAACTTCCCAGGTCTTGCCCAGGTCGCGGGTGATCTCAAAGTGCACTCTCCACCGAAGCTCACCATCGTCCAGTCGTTCCTCGGTGCTTGATGGACAAATGATCGTGCCGTCCTCCAACTGTACTGGTTTGTTTTTGATCGGACCAAGCAAATGACCAATCTTATCATCCTTCCCCAACTTCACGGGCTTCGACCAGGTTTTGCCGTCGTCATCTGAAGTCATCACCATGCCCCACCACGACCTCGGGTCGGGACCCACTTTGTAAAACAGCATTAACGGACCTGACTCCGGCAAGAACAGCACTGGATTCCATGTGGGATAACGCACAGATGGCGACTCTACCCCGTTTGCCACTTCCACCGGCCTCGTCCATTTCCCGTCAACCAAACGTGTGACCCGGATTCCCACATCAGGATTTCTCTCGTGTGTGCCGGCGAAAAATGCCACAACCAGTCCCGATGGCGTTTCAACAATTGTTGATGCATGGCACTGTGGCGTTGGCTTATCGTCAAGTGGATAGATAAGTTCCCCTTTGAGGTACGCACCCTCACCGGGTTTCGCCAACGGCGGAATATAGAACCTTCCGGTAATGTCATTGGGCGGTGGCGTGTCCGACTTCTTCACTTCGCTGGCTTTCTTTGACGAGCAGCCGAACGCCGCCATCGCCACTACCACAATCACTAGGATGTTACTTCTCATAGCAGGTTTCCTCATGACGTAAAATAATCCAAAACAGACGCCTAAGAATTATACCATTCTTGCCTTAATGTGTACGATATTACCATTCTCCACCATACCCACTCACCGGCGTTTGCGATCCACGCTTTGCTCCCACTTGTTCAGCGCCGACAACAACATTTGGACCTTCTCCGGATGCTTCGCAGCGAGATTCGTTGTCTCGCCGGGATCTGACGCCAAATCAAACAATTCTGGAGATTCACCCGCGCGGGTGGTAACGAGCTTCCAGTTTCCATCACGCGCTGCCTTTTGGGCAGGCGTGCGCCAGTACAACACACGCGGGCTCGGTGGTTGATTCTTCAGCAGAAGCGGCAAGATACTTACTCCATCCAATACGTAGGGCGAATTTGCATCCGGAGGAGTTACGTTGAGCATGTCCAGTATCGTAGGCAAGAGATCGAATGACATCACTGTCGCTGAGGTCAACGTTCCCGCTTTAATCTTCCCGGGCCAACGAGCTATAGCTGGTACGCGGTGTCCTCCTTCATAGACTTGTCCTTTTTGTCCGCGCAGTGGTCCGTTTGAACTCACCTTCGGCCAAACGCCCCTGTTGTAGTTCAGGTAGCCACCGTTGTCCGAGGCAAAAAAGACAAACGTCTCTTCGTCAATTCCTTGTTCCTTCAGTGTATTCAGTATGCGCCCCACTCCCTCGTCGAGCTTTGTAATCATTTTGTGCACAACGGCTGGTACCTCTTCAGGTTTGTGAGGGCCAAGTTTGCTTTGGGGACCGGGCTCGGATCCGGTGTAGTCCCCTCCTTCGCTCCGCGTTTCCAATACATCATCCTCGGCTGTCTGCCAGGGAAAATGAATGGCATTGTACGCCACATACAGAAAGAAGGGTTTGGTTTTGTTCCTTTGAATGAACTCAACTGCATTGCTCGTGATGACGTCGGTCGCGTATCCTTCCTGGAAAACCAGTTTGTCGTTATGCCACCAGTCACGGTAGCCATTGCGATCCATCTTTGCAAAGTAGTCGCCACATCCACACGTCATCCCACGAAAGTCATGAAACCCATGAAGGATGGGATTTGCCGAGGGATGCTTACCCAAATGCCATTTTCCGTACAAGGCATTCGTGTACCCTTCCCTACTCAGATATTCAGCAATCGTAATCTCACCGCGGTTGTCCTTACTTCCAATCCCTTCATCGTCCCAGTTGGTCGGCAAGGGTTGCTCGATGCCCAACCGTTGCTGGTATCGTCCGGTAATCAGTGCAGCGCGTGTCGGGGAGCACGTCGGGCCGTTGCTGTGGAAATCGCTGAATACCATCCCTTCCTCACCCATGCGATTCAGGTTGGGAGTTGGCGCCTCGCCACCGTAGAATCCGCCGATATCACCGAAGCCCAGATCATCGGCAAGAATAATTATGATATTCGGGCGTCTTTGAGCGGACGTCTGCGCAACTGCGGCAAGCGCGCCCATCATTAACAAGGCAACTCCAGGCAGGCGGCAATTCATCATTGAGTATCCGAACTAAGTCTTGAAAACCGCGGCACGTGCACCGCCAATTCAACGGTCATCGATTCGGACGCGTACTTCCCGAAGGTAGCGGCGCACCGAGCGTATCCTTGTTAGGGACAAAACCGTTCCCGTCGATGTCGACGAATATCGGATTCGTCATAGCAAAAGGGGGAACTTGCCGGCGCGGTGTAGTCAGCCTGGGATTCTGCGGCGCGTTCTGACCTGTTGCCACAACGATGATATGTGCATCCTCCGTCAACGTCACGGGAACAGAATGACGAAAACCTCCCTTGCTGAACAACTGGGGATGTTGCTCACGAGTGAAGTTGAGCGACTTCACCTGCCGGCCGTTTACCAAGACCTGTATGCGGTCGAGTTGCGCCACATTGTTCGTACGCGCTTCAAGATCAAGGGTCACCTCCTTACCACCTGCTTTCACTACTTCACCCGGGAGGTGACCGTTGACCTCGGCTTTCAAAAAGGGACCATTGGTCATAACCATCTTGCCGTTCTTTGCATTCAATGCAAGTTCATACGGATCGATTGACGGGGGACTGTCATGTCGTGTGTTGATGTACACCAGTCGCAACCCGCCGCGTTCGCCAACAATGTGGTTGTCCGACGTCATCGTCCCAAAAATCCTGAACCCCTGATTCAGCATTTGCAACCAATAGAATACCGGAGAGCGCTTGTTAACTGCCTCATCAGAAGTTACCTCCAGGATGTCGTATACATTGTTCTGCAATTCGATGGCATCGGTAAAGTCGCGCGTGCGCAATCCTTCGTCCAAGTTTCCATCTTCGTCGCCATCGAAATACAAGCGTGAAATGCCAAGGCCCGGGTGGTTATGTTGAACAAATTTGGTCTTGTCGCTGTCGTATTCGAACAACCCCTTAAGCTGTGTATACACATCGGCCGAAATCGGCGGCGCACCGGACCCTTGTTTCCCAGGTTGAATGGTCAGTGGCCATGCGTTCTGGTGGTTGGGACCAGTGTCTACGCCTGTTGGGCCTGTAAGCTCAATACCCGCGGCTGATGCAATGTATGATTCGAGTCCAAGATCCTTGATTTCGTCGGTATACGTACTGATTCGGTTGTGTTCCGTCGCAGGCGCGAATTCAACGCCGGAGCCCGCCAGATTGATAACCCTGCTGCGTGTTTCCGTATCGTTGTCGCCGCTGCGGGCACTGTGATTATGCAGATCGGCAATCACCCATCCGGGAGTTGAAAACGAACGCTTTAGCTCGGCCGTTATCGTCTTTTGTTCCCCAACGCGCAGCACCAGCTCCTGGCGCACGACTTCGTATTCCGGTCCACGAGAAAAAGACACTTCGTACTCACCCGGCGGACAAGCAACTTCAAAATCGCCGACGATCGAGTAGTACAGATTATTGGCGCCTTCGGCGCGTTTCGGTGAGCCAAGGAAAGGATCAGGATGACCATTAATGCCTTTAAACTCAACCTTGACAGGCAATGTGCCCGTAACACCCTGCTCTCTCACAGAGATTTTCACACTTGTTCTCGGGGCCAGTGTCACGGGAACCTGTGACGCCTTTTTGGCTACAGAAAAACCTGCCGAAACAGAATCATGTCCAACCTTAAATGCGTAGTACTTATACTCACCCGGGACCAAAGGTATTTCTGTAGTTCCGTCGTCACGCGTGATCGCAAAAGACACCGGCTCTTCGTTGAGATTGTAGACATCGACAAAGGCACCAGCAACAGGTCGATTGTTGGCATCTGCCACACGGATGGTTGTCAACGGCACCCTACTCTTTTCCATGATACGTACGGCCCGCTGGATTTCCGCCACATCTCGTCCGTAAAGCAGCAGCCGATTCGTCTCGAGCGTCTGCCCCGGCTTTAGCGTAACATCGGGTCCGGCCTTCTGAAATCCTACCAGCAATCCTGTAGCGGGATCGACTGCGAGTTTGGGCTTCTCAGTGATCAGCAGCCCTTCCTTGCTGTAAACCGCATACGCAGCGCCGAACCACTTGTTGTACATGAACGCAAGGTTCGTCTTGCCAATGGGTGACGCCTCCTTCTCAATGTCCATGTCGATACGCAGCTTGTCACCAAAGATGAAGGACACTTCGCGATCGCTGGTATTGGTAAATTTGGTGTGGACACGAACGAAACTCTCACCGTCTCTCAGTGTATACGTCGTCACTGATTCGTACGGCACCTTATCCGTAGCATTTCGCACAGCTCGCAACACCACTTCGCGTCCCTGGCCCTTCACCACTTCAATCTTGTGTGCAAATTGTGCCGGATTTCGACGACTATCAGGCGCAGGAAAACCCTGTGGAAAGAACGCAGCCAGGTAGTCGCGGTTGTCACTCAGCGTCGTAAAATCGATCACTGCACCTTGAATGCTCTGCACGCGCATGTTGGCTTCGCGACCGAAGAACGCATCGCCAATGACAAGGATGACCTTGTCGTTCTTCATAATCCAATCGCCGTCAATAGCATCAATCGACTTCCCTTTCGGCACCAGATGCCGGGTGGACGGTGTGACACGAAGTATTTCTCCGGCCCGCAAGTGCAGCGGCACCCATGACACCGCTGCAGCGAGCAGGAAAATCCAGACGATTGACCTTACTTTCATTCCTCTCTGTTTCTAATTACTGGTTGTATCCGGGATTCTGTTGGAGAATCGCGCCAAAGTTCGCGTCGATAGCCGACTGCGGAATCGGGAAAAATTCATGATGTTCCTGGACAGATTCACGACCCTCGACAAGAATATCATACTTTCTCACTCGTTCAACAAGCTTCCCTGTGCGGATCAGGGTACGACGGCGGGGTTCTTCCACCAACAGTTCGCGGATTCTTTCGTCAAGGATGTAGTCCATGTCCACATCGGCCGGATCGACAGGCTGAGCTTGCGCGCGCGCACGAACAACGTTGATGTCGGCAGCGGCCAATTCAGGACTGCCATTCTTTAAATGCGCCTCAGCACGCAACAGGTACGTTTCTGCGAGTCGAAATACCATGATATCCTTTGCAGTTCTTCCCGAGGTGTTGTTGCCGTTGAGCGGCTTGCCATCGACCTTAGTGGAATAGGGATAGATGTTTCTCATGGTATCTTCCCTTGTCGTTTTGGGCTCAATTTCCTGGAGGAAGTAGGCAGAAGCGGGATTGTTGTAGTAGAACTTACGACGCATGTTATACTTCGAGTTCCTCATGTCCGTTGGACCGTTGACGGACTCTAACCAAACCGTGTAAGCAGCATGAACTGATAGCCTGCTTCGACCTACACCTCTGCCAAGGCTGTCGGTTACGAGTTGAGGTACACCGTCCGGGTCGCGGATGTTGGCCAGGTGCGGTGCCCAGTTGCGGAGGTTGCTGTTGCCAACTGTTCCGCCACCACCCAGCGTGTTTTCTTCTATTTGCCAGACGTAGATAGACTCGAGATTGCCTGAACTCCGGTTCTGATTACCTTCCTTGAACAAGTCGGAGAACACATCACCGGGACTGTCCTTGAATGCGCCGAATCGCTCGGTCATGAGTTGATACAAACCACTCTCGATGACTGCAGTAGCACTTGCAATAGCGTTGTCGTATTGACCGAGGCTGATATACACTTCGGCCAACAGGTGATCAGCAGCCGCCTTCACAATTCTTCCTTCCTGTGCCACCGTAGCGGGGAGCCATTGTGAAGCAAACACCAGGTCGTTCTTAGCGAATTCATAAACTTCCTGACGAGACGCGCGCACAAAGTCGAACTTTGGTGAAGCATATACCTGGTCGACGATGGGAACGCCCCCGTATAGATTCGCGAGAATGTTGTAGGTGTAAGCCCGAAAGAAGCGTGCTTCAGCGATGATCGCGTTCTTGTCGGCTTCAGACGCCCAGATACCTTCGAGCTCCGGCTTTTGCGCATACTCAATGATCGTGTTGGCGCGCAGGATCATTTCCTGGTACGCCCAGTCCCAGAAATAACGCACAAATCCCGTTGTAGGTGTAATCTGGTTATTCCAGTTATAGGTTCCGGCGTACTCGGCTCCGGCTGACGACGCAACGTCGGTATTGTTGATGTACCGGTACCAGTTGTCGCCATTGGTCAGCTCATTGCGCGCGGAGAGCACGAGTGCGTTGATGTAATTCTCAAATCCGCTCCGGGTGCTAAGGACAGCGTCTGTATTCAGATCTGATAGCGGTGTTTCATCGAGTATGCTGTCGTCGCAGGCGGCCATACCCACGGAAAGCAGACCCGCAAGCGCCATTATGCGTGCCGCTTTCGCGAAAGGTTTCCGCGGATTCGGGTTGACACTATTTTTATTTTGTCTAATGAAGTTCATAGTCAGCGAAGATTTACAGTCCGACATTCAATCCTACAGTGAAGGTGCGTGGCATCGGGAACAGATCGCCGCTGCCCTGTAATGAAGAATAGTCTCCCCCACCTTCGGGATCCGCACCAAGCCAGTCGGTAAACGTGTGTATATTCTTACCGCTCACATACACTTTCAGATTGGAGAGTTTCAAGCGTTCAAGCACTGGTGCCGGGAACTGGTAGGACAAGGAGATATCCTGGATGCGAACGAAATCGCGACTCACATACCAGCTTACACCGAGAGGATTCGCATATACGAGCGACGGTCGTGTATTGGAACGGTTTTCCGGTGTCCACCAACCGGCGTCAAGCTGGCCGAGCGCGCGTCCCGGCACCAGCGGGTTGATGAGGTTGAAGGGCGAAATCCATCCCTGCATGCCGTTGATCGCCACCGAAAGGGTGAAGTTCCCGTAAGTAAAGTTGTTGCGGATGTTAAAACGGTATTTGGGATTTACTCCTGATCCTACAATCGTTCTGTCCTCCGTTGTAATGGCCCCATCATTGTTAATATCCTTCACCCGAACATCGCCAGGTTTCATGGATGCCGGGATGTCGTCATCCCCTTCCTGATAAATACCATCAAAGACGTAGTCATAGTAAGAGTGGATCGGATGTCCGACGAACCAACTGTTGGCTACTACGTCGTCTTCCTTGCCATCGTTATCCAGGTCCGTTTCAAACAGGTGAACGATGGTATTCTTGTTGTAAGAGAATGCGGCGTTGGTACTCCATTCGAACCTGTCCCTGCGCACATTGATGGAATTCAATGTGAGTTCGATTCCCTTATTGTTGACCTGACCGATATTGGTGAGAATGTTATCATATCCTGTCATTGTCGGGATCGTTCGGTTTACGAGCAGGTCATGGGTGTTGCTGTTGTATGCTTCAATAGTTCCGCCCAGACGGCTATTGAACAGCTCGAAGTCAACGGCAACGTTGGCGGTATAGGTCGTTTCCCATTTCAGATCGTTGTTACCGATCGTGGCGGGATACACTCCTATCGCCGGGCTGCCACCATCCCCATACACGTAGTGTGTTATTGCCGCGAGGCTAAGCGATTGATAAGGACCAATGGCCTGGTTACCAGCGGCGCCATACGATACTCTGAGCTTCAGCATATCTATGACGCCCACCTCGTTGAAGAAGTTTTCATCCGAAACAAGCCATGCCGCACCCACCGAGGGGAATGTTGCAAACTTGTTGTTAGCAGCGAATACAGAGCTTCCGTCGCGGCGGGCCGTCAGTGTTACCATGTATCTATCCTTAAAGCGGTAATTAAGTCGCGCCATAGAGGAGATACCTTCTGTAGCCTGAGCGCTGGATGATACAGTCAGTATATCTCCAAGGCTCAGGTCGTTATAGCCAAGTGCATCAACACTCAGGAATGAGGCGTTGGATGTAGTGGATTCAAAGTCGGAGTGGTTGCGACCATACATCAACGTGATGTCGAAGAAATGGTCCTGTCCGATGTTGCGTTCATACTTGAGAATGTTTTCCACTACCCATTGGAAGCTCTTCCGGTCGTACTTGCTTGCGTTGGTACTGTTGAACGTAACATGCCTGTCCTGCCGGAAGAAGTTATAGTCGTGATACCACCGATAATTTGGTGAATAGTTGATCCTGTACGACAAACCAGGAATAAAAGGCAGCTCGATGATTCCGTAAAAGTTGCTGAACAGGTTATCGACGATTTCTTCGTTGGTGGTTAGCAACGCATCCCGCATCGGATTACCCCCGGCAGTTTCCTCAGGAACGGGGAATTGCGTGGGTTCACCATCCGGATGATAGAATGTTCCAAAAGGACTGCTGCGATACGCATCGCGAAGGTTGGCCTCAACTCCCGACAGATTGCGGTGTGAGAACGTGGCATTCATACCGATCGTCAGCCATGTCGCAACCTTTGTTTCAAGATTAGATCGCAGCGTGACGCGTTTCTGGTTGTCATTGAAGATAAGTCCCTTCTCGTCTGTGAGGGCAGCCGACAAGTAATAATTGACATTTTCAGACATCCCCGAGACGCTGACGTCTGCTGAGAAAATGTTCGCATCCTGGTAAATCACATCCCAGGGATTGTGTGAAATACCATTGGTATAGTTTTGTACTTCAGTGAGCGCGAGGTAGTCAGTGATTTTTGCAGGATCTGCTTCAAGTCCGGATTGTTTGCGCCAGTCGAGCCGGCGTTGAATGTAGCGCTCAGGAGTCAGCAGCTTCAGTTCCTTTGCAACGTCGGACACACCATAGAAGGTGTTCACGCGAACGTTTGGCTTTTGCGTTATACCGCGCTTTGATGTGATGAGGATGACGCCGTTTGCCGCACGTGAACCATAAATGCTTGAGGAAGCCGCATCCTTCAGGACTTCGATTGACTGAATGTCTCCTGGGTTAATATCCAGCAGGTCGCCATTGAAGATAATACCATCAAGGACGATGAGCGGATCATTCGCCGCGCTCAGGGAACTCTGTCCGCGAATCAGCAGCGTGCCGTTTGCACCCGGTCGTCCTGTGTTGGTGAACTGCACGCCGGGGACGCTGAGCATGGACTGAGCAACGTTGACGTTAGCGAAGTCCTTTGCCTTCGTCATGTCAATACTCGACACAGATCCCGTAACAAATCGCTTGCTTTCTGTTCCGTATCCCACCACGACCACTTCATCAAGCGAACGCACATCTTCTGACAGTTGCACGTTAAGCACCGATTCACCGTTGAGTGTCCTTTCCTGCGTTGCGTATCCGATTGCTGAAAAGACCAGGACCACCCCCGGCTCGTCGGGAACGGAGATGCTGTAGTTGCCCTCCGCGTCCGTGACCGTTCCCAGAGTACTTCCCTTAATGATGATGTTCACCCCAGGAATCCCAAGCCCGTCTGTTTGTGACGTCACCTTTCCTGACACAACCCTGTCGGCAGCGAACTCGAAATTCGCCAGGGCCACCACAGGGGTCATGAACAGGGCAACGATTACACTCAACAGGCCGTTACCAACTCGTATTGTTCCATTCATATGTTGTGGGTTGTTTATTTCTCACTTCTTCAGCGGCGTCATATTAATCAGCCCGCTACCGCAAAGCATCAGCTGAAAGCAATGACAACCGTTTCGTAATCCTTTCGTAACGCCAGCACGCGAATTGCCGGCCTCTTTACAAAGATGCCTTAACAATCAGGGCGTCAATTGTCAGTTTTTGCCAAAACATTGTACTTTATTACCATGTTTAAATGTGTTGATCTGACGCGGTAAAAGCATGCCCGTAACCGTTTTGCGGTTAGCGCTGAAGTTGCGGGTTCTACCGTTTGCGTATAGACGGATAGGCGCGCCTCTTTGACGGGGCTGATGGACGCGACTTGGGAAATGAACTTAATACGACAGCGAGGGGATGCCGATGTCCTCCCGCAATTTCATACAATCGTCAAACAGCTTGTCGATGTTTTCACGGACGGTGGCATCGACCACTTCTTTGGTAGTCCGGCAATACGTGGAGATTTTCATTCCCCTTTTTTGAAGATAGTATTTTGCAACCGGGGGATACACGGCGTGCATAACGTCCATGTTCTCTATGAGGAATTGCTGAACAGCGTTTACCTCTTCGGTCAGGTCGGGATCATCAAAGTGCTCGCAGAGCCAGACAATAATTTCCGGAAAAAAATTTCCCTGGATGCAGGAAAGACCGTCGGATCCCGCCGACAGTGATGCGACGGCATGTCCAAGGTATGCATCGTAAAGTGCAAAATCATATCCACGCGCCACTGCGATCTTCGCGCGTACCTGGTCGATGTCAAGACAGGTGTCCTTATGATAAATTACCCGATTCGTCTGCAGCAACTGACTCAGCTGATTTGCCTTCAGGATTCGCTTGTACGGCAGCGGGCATTCGTAAAATCCTACCGGGATACCCGACGTGCGATTCATGAGGGTGAAAGCATTTTCAAGAAATACTTCGTCGGGTTCATCTTCGCCGGCGAGCAATCCGGTAACCAATATCACCGCTGCAACACCGGTGTCCCCCATTCGCTTCACGAAATCCGCCTGTTCCTGCAGGGTTCGCCCGAAGTTTCCGGTCGCTACGACGGGTACCTTGCCATCAACAACGCGGACGACATGTCGTGTGGT
>QGUY01000284.1 GCA_003242315.1 Bacteroidota bacterium | reverse complement strand
ACGCGATCCGGATATGCATACAGTAGCAATGCTCCCACGTCATCGTGCGCTACCACTTCACTGTCCGGCGGAGCATTAAGAATCTTACGCCACTGGTTCACCAGTTTTTCAATGCGCTCCATAATGCGTCGGTCGCCAGCTGTTGGTTCCCTCCTTCTGAATTTGCGGAGTTCGTCTACCCGGACAGCAAGATCTGCACCGTATGGAGCGGGCAGTGGATCACGCTCTTCGAGAAGCGCGGCGCAATCGATAGCCAGGGGCAGCATACCTTCCTGGTGTGCAGCCTCTGTGAGCATGTGCGCAAGTCGCGGATGCGTCGGGAGGCGCGCCATCTCGCGTCCACGTGCCGTTATCGCGTCGCCATCCAACGCCCCAAGTTGCTGCAACAGTTCTGTAGCCTGCTTCAGGTGACCCGCAGGTGGGGGTGTGATCCACGTCAGTTCGTCGGCGCTCCTGATGCCATACGCGGCGAGTGACAACACGAGCGGTGCGAGATCTGCCTCTTCGATTTCAGGACTCCGCGCAGGAACCAGGTTCTTGTGGGAACGTTCACTCCAAAGGCGGTAACAAACTCCCGGACCCAGACGGCCAGCACGTCCCGCACGTTGATCGGCAGCGTCGCGCGTTACCGCGACGGTCGTAAGGCGCGTGAGACCAGTTCTGGCGTTAAACCGGGGCACACGGGAGAGGCCGCTGTCTATCACGACCGATACGCCTTCGATCGTCAATGAAGTCTCCGCAATAGACGTGGCCAGCACAATCTTGCGTCGTCTTTGCGGATCTGGTACGATGGCGCGTTGCTGTGCATCAAAGGGCAAGTCGCCATACAACGGCAGCACAACGAAGCCGGGGTGCTGCTCCTCCAGTATTTCCAGCGTGCGACGGATCTCTGCAGACCCCGGAAGGAATACAAGGATGTCTCCCTGTTGCTCCCGCAAGGCTTGCCGACACGCTGCCGCCACGCGAACCGACACATGAGCGTCGCCTCCGTCATCGAGATAGATAAGCTGGACGGGAAATTCGCGTCCGCGACTCGTTACTACGGGCGCTCGATTCAGCCGTTCTGAAATCACGCTGGTCTCAAGGGTTGCCGACATGATGAGAATTCTTAAATCGGGTCGGCGTTGCTCACACAGTCTGAGCACAAGTGCGAGCGCGAGATCGGATTGTAAGCTTCTTTCGTGAAACTCGTCGAAGATAATCAGCCCTGTATCCTCAAGGTCATCATTCGGTTGAATCATCCGGGTCATAACCCCTTCCGTAACGACATGGATACGGGTGTGACGGCTTGTCCGGCTTTCGAAGCGCACACTGTATCCAACAGTCTGCCCCACATCCTCCGAAAGCATGTGCGCCATTCGCTGCGCCACAGCGCGGGCGGCCAAACGCCTCGGCTCCAGCATAAGAATTTTTCTGTGCTGCAGCCACGGTTCATCCAAAAGGTGGAGAGGAAGTACGGTAGACTTACCCGCACCGGGTGGTGCCTGAAGAATCGCGATCGGATGACTGGCCAGCGCGGCGCGGATGTCGTCCAAAGTATCAAGTACAGGGTAACTCATTTCATTTAGCCAGCGCTCGAATTATGGCTACCAGGCTTTCGGCGACATACGCGCCGTTGCCCGGCCCATACCAGTTCATCAGTCGCGTTTCATAATGGTCCACATCATACCATTGGTCGGCAGTAATGTATCCTATGTACGCTCCATTAAAGCTGGTAACCAGTGCTTGCATACCGTTAGCTTCTGCAGCCGAATCGATTGGTGGCATCAGCTCACCGGAAAAGTCGCATGGTGTACCAAGCAGTATGACATTGCCAATTCTCAGCGCTGTAAGTTCGGGAGAGGACGTACCAAACGCCGCCCGAAACAAATACGGCCTGATCCGCAAGCCTTTCGAGACTTTGAATTGGGGTTCACCCAGTTCCAGTGGGGTCCTTGTCATTGCAAGCGAAGAATCCTGCAGTGGTTGAAGAGCGTTACGTTCGGAGAGAAAAATATTGGCGAGTCGTGTACCAACACTTCGTACGGTTTCCATGCCACGCGTCGCGCTTTTGCAACCATGGCTCCCCACTGCACCGGCCATGAACATCGCGAATGTATAGCCATTTTGTTCAAGAACATCCGTGAACACACCCGGGTAATCGCGCGAAATGTAGCGGCTTCCTGAAGCATCACACGTGGCGTGACCTGTGAAACTGGCGATGAGCAAGGTGTCAGTCGGGCGACGAATTTCAATAACGCGCAGCATGGAATCGAGTGTTCCGGCTTCACGTGCCACTCGGTTGTACAGCATGTCCGGGACAGGGATTTGACCAACCAGGAGTTGTGCCGGAAGCTTCGACTCATCCGCCATCTTTATCGATGCTGCAATGCTTGCAACAAGATCATCAACTAACTCCTGATCGTAAGGACCGCTGTACAAATATCCTGACAGGCGTTTGCCCCAGTTTCCAATACTGCTGTGTGTATGAGTCGCGGAGAGATAAGTATTGTCCAGACTAAACCCAGTACCACTTAGCGCAGCATTCAATGCCGCCGTTACTTCGGGTGGCACGAGCAACATGTCAAGGGATACAATGGCCGCCTTTCTCACATCGTTTCCGATGACCACGCAGCGCACGTATATAGAATCGTGCACGCCTTCATAGCGTAACTTTCGAAGCCCGCTTCCCGCCATGGACATCGGCCGCGGTGGTGTGATGTTCACCTTACCGTAGCCTGCGCTGAATCCTGACGATACGTCGGGTATCGAGACCGTATCCAATGCATGCAGGTGATGCTGCATGGCATCATAAAAATCCTGTTCCTGCGGCAGTGTCTTATCTATCGGAATGACCGAGATGGCGATGAATACGATGATCGCGACAATCAGTATCGCGATAAGTTTTGCAATAAATCGCAGCAGGAAACCGATCATGTGTGCAAGATGGCACTATTCGCGGCCTTCGACAAGCTCAGGCACCGGCCCTTCGACAAGCTCATGTTACTGCCCACCGGCTATTGCCCATTGCCCACTAGAAGAACCCTCGCTCCTTTTGCGGGCCTGAACTTTAGATCCAGTAATGCGCGATTGGCATCCCTGAAATCATACACTTCATGGTCGGGTTTTATGCCGGCGCGTGCGGCGAGCATGAGAAACTCCTCAACGTCCTTTCGCGTGATGTTGGCAACGGACTTAATTTCTTTTTCCATCCAGATGTGGCTGGGATAATCCATTTCCTGGAGCGCAGGTTTGTCACCCGACTCTTTCCGTATTGCGTTGATGACGAGTCGGCCACCAGGTTGCAGGTGTGAAAGTGCGGCTACCACGGGTGTCCAGGCTGGGGTTGTATCAATGATGGCGTGAAGCGGTTCGGGTGGGGTGTCGGTCGTATTTCCAGCCCAGGATGCGCCGATACTACGTGCAAAGCTTCGCTCGTTTTCATTTCGGGCGAAGACATAAATGGGTGTCGTTGGAAACAGGAACTTCGACATCTTGAGCACCAGGTGACCCGATGCGCCGAAACCGGTAAGACCTAGTCGTTGACCATCACGTATACCTGTCAGCATCAGGGAGCGATAACCGATCGCACCAGCGCATAATAGGGGCGCTGCTTCTTCATCCTTGAAAAGATCGGGGATGGGATAGGCGTAGCGTTCGGGGACAACCATGTATTCAGCATATCCTCCATGTCGGTCTCGTCCGGTGGCAAGGAATTGGGGACAAAGGTTTTCATTGCCCCTCAGGCAATACTCACACTGTCCGCAGGCCGAGAATATCCACGCCACACCCACGCGGTCGCCGGGTTTAAATCGACCTGACGGTGCATGCTCGACAACACCAACAACCTGGTGGCCGGGGATTACCGGCATGGCCGGCGGAGGTGTTCGTCCTTCGATCTCATCAAGTTCCGTGTGACAAACTCCGCAACACGATACCTTGATGAGCAATTCATCATGCCCGGGTTCGGGCGTGGGCACGTCTGAAAACTGCAGGGGTTCGCTCTGCTCCGTGAGCGGCATCGTAGAAGTAAGCAGGTATGCCTTCATGACGGCGACCTATTTACCTGCAAAGGTACCGACGATTGCCCGTGTATGCTACTCGATGATGAGCTTTCGGGTGTGGACGGCATCGCCCATCCGGATCCGGACGTGGTACAAACCCGGAGCAAGACGGTGCGGGATTACGAAACATGTGGGCATAAGGGGGTCCTGAGTCAATTCGAAAGGATCCTGCCCAAGCATGTTGGTGAGCGTTACCTGCACTGGCTGATCTGTGTTTATTCGCGAAAGGAAGAGTCGATCCGTTTTCAGCGGGTTAGGATAAATTTCAACACCGGGTAAATCATCCGCAAACACAGGTATGAGCCGTGAGTACTCGTACCCTCCGTCAAAGTCGATTTGCTTCAGGCGATAGTAGTTCCAACCCAGAACAGGTTGATTGTGGACGAATTCATATTCGTGCGGTTCGGTAGTAGTGCCATGTCCTTCGACCCAACCGATGTTTGCAAAATGAGTTCCGTTCGTGCTGTGCTCTACTTCAAACCCCTGGTTGTCGACTTCAGAGGCCGTATGCCACTCAAGGAACGTCCGGCCATCAGCGTAATAGCCATTGAAGTAGTGCCATGTTACGGGCAGTGGCGAGAACGTGTAGCTAAACGACACCCTGTTTTCTCCAAAGTCTTCATAGAACTCGAGGTCGAGGAAATACGTACCCCCGAGGAGTGTGACCGGAGTGGCGTTCGACGTTGTACGGTATGGATAATGAGGGGTGTAGTCATTCACAGCTAACACCGGCGAAGCCAGTTCCCCACCCGAGATGATCAAGCGTGCCGCACCCGCCGAACCGATGGTAAATGTATAATCGCCGGCGACTAAATCTATCTGCGTTCTGAACCGGACGGTGAACGTCTGGGTAACAATATCGCATCCGTCGATAGGGAATACGCAGTTGGGCCCGCAGAAGCTTTGGTCAAAGGCATCTGCGATCATCGGCTGGATGAAGCTGCCCTGGTAGGCGCTG
>QGUY01000283.1 GCA_003242315.1 Bacteroidota bacterium | reverse complement strand
TTGTTTTTCTTATGTTTTTATGTTGTCTGTGCCTAAAGGGTTGTGCTAAGAAGGAAAGATAGCAGGTTCATCGTGGGATAAGGCGCGTAGGACCCCTTTAGGGGATTAAGGGGTGTGCGCGGGAAGTGTTGATGTTGTCCTTCGATTGCACTTGGAATCTTGAAACAAAACGTCATAAACAGAAACGCATGCGTTAAATTTGCCCCTAACTCTTGCTAGCACATCAACATCAACCGTGAAGCGGCCACAGGCATGCTTCACGACAGCACATTGACAAACTCCTATGCGCCGTTTCTCCCTCCTTGTCATCTTTCGCGTCTTGTTGTTGGTGGCGACAACAATGACGTTTGCCTTTATTTTCGGGGATGAACGGTTGATTTTCAATCACATCATCCTGGGAGCGGTGATCATTTTTCAGGTGTGGGAAATGATTCACTTCGTTGGGCGGACCAACAGTGAATTAACGCGGCTTTTCAATGCCGTACGTCACCAGGATTTTTCCGCCACCTTTCAGCAGGGTCTTACGGGATCTTCATTCAAGGAATTGGAAAGCAGCATGAATGAGGTAATCCGGGCTTACAAAACGGTGAAGATTCAACGGGAGGCGCAGTTTCACTTGTTACAGTCGCTGGTCAGCCAAATACAGGTTGGTATTTTAGTTATTGCCGATCGTGACGAAATCACGCTCTTCAACCCCACTGCCGAAACGCTCCTCGGAATACAGGGAACGAGAAACTGGAACATGGTGAAGCAGCTTAATCCCGATTTTGCCCGCACGGTTGAGGAACTCGGGGGAAACGGAAGAAAACTGACAGAACTTAAGGACGGTCGAGACACACGGATGGTGTCACTTGATGTGCGCACGATCCAGCTTATGGAGCGGCCGTGTATCCTGATCACCATCCAGGACATTAACAGTGAAATCGAGCAAAAGGAAATCGAAGCGTGGCACAAGCTTATCCGCATCCTCACGCACGAAATCATGAACTCGGTGACACCGATCGCCTCACTTACCGAAACCATGCAGGGCTTGCTTGCTTCACCGGACGGATCCCAACGACGGGCAGGCGATATCAGTGAAGAAACCGCTGCCGACATCCGCTTCTCCCTGGAGACGATCCAAAAACGAAGTGAAGGGTTGCTGAAGTTCGTCGACACCTACCGGAAGCTCACACGTGTTCCCAAACCCAGTCCGGAACGCGTATATCTCCGCGAACTGTTTTCTTCTGTAGAGCGATTAATGTCTGATTCGCTTGCGCAAAGAGGCATATTACTGGAATACAAAACGGAACCTGGGTTGGAATTTGTGCACCTCGATCGCGCACTTATTGAGCAGGTACTGATCAACCTTATCACCAACAGCATGTACGCGCTGGAGGGCCGCCCCTCTCCTTTCATCCAACTATCAGCCTATACCAACAATGGATCTGTAATTATTGAGGTGAGTGACAACGGCAAAGGCATTCCCGCCAAGGAACTCAACGAAATCTTCGTTCCGTTCTTCTCAACAAGAAAGGACGGCTCCGGTATAGGACTAAGTCTCTCCAAGCAGATTGTGAGCCTCCACGGGGGAACCATTAAG
Organism: Bacteroidota bacterium; assembly: GCA_003242315.1. Taxonomy (GTDB): domain Bacteria; phylum Bacteroidota; class Bacteroidia; order Cytophagales; family Cyclobacteriaceae; genus ZC4RG29. Next base: position 3,425 of record QGUY01000283.1, on the reverse strand, counting down.
GTGAGTTCCCAGGAACGCAAAGGCACAAGCTTTTACCTGCGGTTTGGCGACATCAGAGCATAGGTATTTGATCACGTCAGGGTCGTACGGTCCGTAATTTTTTTCCTAAATTCCATTCATCAACCAGAGATAGTATGAAATGGGTCAGAAGGATATTGCTTGCGTTACTCATCCTGGTTGTTGCGGTCGTTGTTGTGATTGTCATATTTGCGGGGCGCATAGCGGAGTGGGCTATCGAACGCTATGATGAGGAATATACCGGCCGGAGGATCGAAGTCGACCGGATAGGCATAAACGTCTTTAAGGGCACTGTCGCGATTGACGGCCTCACCGTGTTCGAGCATGCCAGGCCCGATACCTTTTTCCACATACCCAGTACGTTTGCGAACCTGGAGCTCACGCATTTCCTGCGCGGCGACTACGACATCACCGAGATACGCCTGACAAAGCCACGCATCATCGTTGACCAGGATGGCAACACCTTCAACTTCGACGACCTCATCGAACGTTTCACAGCCGCCGATACTACGGGCGCTCCGCCTGATGAAGAAGGTCCAGCGCGGTATCGTCTCGAAAATCTTCGCATCGACAGCGCGATGATCCACTATCGTGAAAAGTCTATTGGGTCGGAGCTCGTTTTCAATCCCCTGACAGCAACATGCCCACTTATCGCCTGGGATGATCCTAATCATCATTACGAGCTGCAAACCGGGCTGGCCACGGGAGGCACAATGGACCTGGTATTCGATCTGAACCTCGATTCACTCGACTACTATCTGACGTCGGCATTGACGGATATCCAAATCTCTCCTTTCGTCGCTTACGTCCGCGACGCAATGGATGTAAGCGTACTGGAGGGGCTTCTCTCCATGCAGCTCAATCTTGCAGGGAATTTCAACAGACCATCGGAAGTGGCGCTAAGCGGCCAACAAGGTCTCCGTGAATTTCGCCTGGCCGATCCTGAGCAGGATACGCTCCTCGGCGTTTCGTCGCTGTTGGTCTCGGTCGACTCTCTAAACACCGCAAGCGCGATCTACGACTTCGGTGTATTTGAAATGAACGGCCCCTTTGTAAAGTTTGAACTCTATCCCGACGGCGACAACTTTACGCGGCTGCTTCGCGATACGACCAACACGACGACCGCATCGGACTCCATCACATCCGAGATTGACTACAGCAATCCCTTTCGGCTGCTGGTATCCTATGCTCAGGACATCATCGAAGAGTATGTAATGCAAAACTATTCGGTAGACAGCGTGGTCGTAAACAACGGGACTTTTGTCTACAACGACTATACTCTGGAGGATCCTTTTTACTTTAGGCTGGACAGCCTTCACGTCAGTTCCGGTGCTCTGAATTCCCAAAATTCCAACCTGAATTTTGTCGCGCATTCGCGCGTAAACAAGACCGGGCTAATGGACGCCGCCCTTAGCATCGACCCACACAACCTGGAAAACATGGAAGTTGTGTACGGAATAAGGGACGTTAGAATTTCCTCGTTTACACCTTACTCCAATTACTATGTCGCACATCCCTTCCAGGATGGTCTGATCTATTACAACAGCGAAACAAAAGTGCTCAACCGGATCATCGACAGCAAAAACAAACTGGAGATCAGAAGGATTGATGTTGGGAAGAAGATCGGCAGAAAGCCCGTGTACAATCTTCCGTTGCGACTGGCTGTTGCGATTCTTCGGGACGTCAATGGCAACATCAACATGGAAATACCCGTCTCTGGCGACCTGAACGATCCGGAATACAAACTCGGCAAGGTCATTTGGGGAATTATTGAAAACCTGCTCGTAAAAGCCGCGACATCACCGTACCGGTTGCTCGCCCAGGCCATTGATGCTGATGAAAATGATCTGAAGGCCATCAGTTTTGACTACCTGTCGGATTCGCTGACCAACCGACAGCGCCGTAACCTAAATATGCTTGGCAGAGTGCTGAAGCTAAAGCCGGAACTCCGGATCAATCTGCATTACCTGCCGGGAGCCACTGACGAACTCGACCTGCTTGCGGCATTCGAAGCAAAAAAACGATACATCCTCAGGATTGACACGCTCCGCGAAGAAGAACCCAATGCCGCCCAGCTGAAGGAGATCGAAGCGCTGTCCATCAACGACAGTGCTTTCGTGAACTACCTCAATCGCAGACTTCTGTTCGAAGGCTCGCTGTCGCCCATAGAAAAATGCAAGCGCTATGTAGGAAGACGCCGGCTTGCGAACCGGATGGAAGCCATCATCAACAATCGCAAGAAACTGATCAGCGACTATCTCCTCACCGAACAACAACTCCCTCCTGAGGCTTTCGCGTTTGTCGATGAGCCGGATAGAACCAGTGATGGGTTACCAAAGTTTGAAGTCACTTTCGACGTGAATGAATGAAGCGCGACGCGTTCCGAAGACTTTCCCCCAATGTGTCCTATGTGTCCCTACGTGCCCTATGTGGTTCAAAATCTTTTGTACGTCTTGAGAACCACTTAGAGCACGTAGGGGAAACATAGGATCACATAGATATTATAGATCTGTAATCTTCTTGAACTTCGGGGCGAAAAGGTGCATGACGAGCCAGGCGACGAGATAGGCAATGCCGCAAACCACGAACAGGATGGCATATCCCTTTTCAAGCTGACCGAGCTGCGTAAAATGCTTCAGCAGAAGACCGGCTGACCACGCGATCAGAATACCTCCAAATGCTCCGGCCATGCCTCCAATGCCAGTGACTGACGCTACTGCCTTTTTCGGGAACATGTCGGATACAGTTGTGAAGATGTTCGCCGACCAGGCCTGGTGCGCAGCCGTGGCGATAGATATCGTTGCCACGGCAAGCCACGTATTGATTTCCCCGAGCGTAGATGCAAACAACACGCAGAGAGGAAACAGCGCGTAAATGAACATCGCAGTTTTCCGGGCCTTGTTTGCATCCATTCCACTGTTGATAAACCTCTTCGGAAGCCATCCTCCAAGGATGCTTCCAAAAGTTGATACGATGTAGACTACTGCCACGGCTACAGGCCATTCGATCACCATGTGATCTTGTCCTTCGGCTATGTGTCGTGCGTTCTCCCCTTCGAGAAACGCAGGCAACCAGAAGAGGAAAAACCACCAGATCGGGTCTGTCAGAAATTTTCCGAAAAAGAATGCCCAGGTTTGCCGATATCCCAGCAAGCGGAACCACGACACCTTCTCCGTCGAAGCAGCTTCGGCAGCAACTTCATCCTTGTCACTGTGGATATAGTCGTATTCCGCCTGTGTGAGTTTGTTCTCGGCCAGTTTTTCGGCGGGGCTCTTATATGATTGAGACCAGAAGAGCAACCAGATCAAGCCGATCGCCCCGGTGAGGATGAACGCCCACTCCCATCCCATGGTTTTGCCCCTTATACACATTCCCAGCCCCCCGAAACCGCACAAAATCCCGTTTCC
>QGUY01000023.1 GCA_003242315.1 Bacteroidota bacterium | reverse complement strand
CCCCTCTCGATATTTCCCCTTTTTTTTTGTCCGCAACGGTAAGTTTTGTATAAGGACCACCCAGGGATGGTGTGGCATCAGGTGCTGATGAACGAGGCTGCCCAAAGGTGAGCCTGATTTCGTTTTCCGACGCCGATATCTGCACGCCGGTCAGTTTGCCCGCGACCATCAGGATCACGAGTGACGCGGCTATCGCGAGGACTGCCCGTACGAGTGGCGACGACAGGTTAAAGAAGCGTGCACGGCTGTCGATGACCAGCGGTGGCGCGATAACCTCCTTGTCGCGCACTAACCCCATAATACCGCGTACTTCTTTCAGCGCTTCCAGCTCTCGTCTCGCCTCTTCCGAATCAGCGAGGTAGCGCTCTACCCTTTCCTTTGCTGAACCTTCGAGCTCTCCATACAGGTACGCGATCAGCGTTCCTTCATCAGGTTTATAGCTCATAGTTTATAGTGTCTTTATTGATGTTCTGTTTCTCCAATATCCGTTTCAGGCTTTCCAGTCCGTAATACATCCTGGACTTCACCGTATTTTCAGAGATGTTTAACACCTCCGCAATCTCCCTGAACTTGAGACCTTCATATTCCTTCATAATGACCACTGCACGCTGATCTTCATTTATCGCCATCAGGGCTGCATGCAGGATATCGGCAACTTCGTTGCGCTGAAACTGCCGATCGGGATCATCATGTCGGTTTCGCGACATCTCCCATCGCGGCGATTGCTCCGACTCAACGTTCCAGACCCGGTCGAACGGCGTCGATCGGTTCGTCTGCCTCCTGCGAATCTCCTCGCGGCAGTAGTTCATCGCGATCTTGTATAACCACGCCTTGAACTTTCCAAGGTCCTGCAACGACGGCAGGTTGCGGCACATGGATATGAAGGTCTTTTGAGCCACCTCCATAGCGAGGTCGTGATCCAGGAAGAATTTGAAACCGAAATTATAGATGCGTTTATACCAAAGCTGGACAAGCTTGCCCTGAGCGTTCTGATCCCCCTGCGCCGCGCGTTGCAACAGAGCATCCGAATGCATCATGGCAATGTCCTGTAAAGTCTCCGCATGCATAACCGGTCGCAAACCCCCTTTTTTCGCGCGATTTTTCACCTCAAAGATGCCTAATCGTGGCGAATAGTTTTACCAGGCGACATTTTTTGGATACCGGCAGGGCGCTTGTCGACCCGTCGACCCCCCACTCCAAGGGCATTATGCTATCTTTGCCGGTCTGGAATGAAAAAACTAATCTCCTGGCTGATTCGGTCCGTACCGCGAAAGTACCTGCAGCGGGTGGCGGGTCCGGGTATGCGCCTGGTGGCCCTGTTCTATACGGGGAACAGCGTCGCGTGCCCCGTGTGTTCGCGCAGCTATCGGAAATTTCTGCCGTACGGGCGTATCAAACCCCGACCCAACGCGCTATGTCCGGGATGTCTTTCGTTGGAGCGTCACCGGCTGATATGGCTATACCTCAAACAATCGACGGATTTTTTCAAGCGTCCTTTGCAAGTACTTCATTTTGCTCCTGAAGCATGTTTCGTAGACCGCTTCCGCGCTGTTCATGGCAGGGGATATGTAACGGCTGATATTGAGTCGCCATTGGCGCAGCTCAAGATCGATATTCATCAGATCCCGTTGCCTGACGATTCGTTCGACGTCGTACTGTGCAATCACGTTCTTGAACATGTCGATGATGACATCAAGGCAATGCGTGAATTGTATCGCGTACTCAAGCCGGGAGGGTTTGCCATCTTGCAGGTTCCATTCTTTAGTCCTGTTCCTGAATCCACTATCGCCGATCCTTCCGTAACAGATCCCACCGAACGTGAGAGACTGTATGGTCAACGTGATCACGTTCGTCGATATGGCAAAGACTATCCTTTACGCATTGCTTCAGCGGGATTTGTTCCTATCGTTGACGATTTTGTGGACAGACTATCAGAGGACGTGAGGAACAGACACGCGCTGGTAAAGGGAGAACTTATTTACATTGGAAAGAAAGAACCTCCTATGTGAACCTATGTGTTTCTATGTGTCCCTATGTGCTTCAAAAAGAGTCTGGATTTTGTTGAACCACATAGGGTGTATAGGGAGGTAACATTTTCTTAATTCAGTTTTTACTCCTAAACTTATCCCATGTCTCCCAAAGAACTAGATACGCCTTGCGTTCTCATAGACCTTGACAGAGTCGAGACAAACATCAAACGATTGCAGGGTTACCTCGATGCACACCGCATCGCGAACCGCCCACACATAAAGACACACAAGCTACCTCAGATCGCGCGCATGCAGGTCGACGCGGGTGCAGTGGGCATCACATGTCAGAAGCTCGGTGAGGCGGAAGTAATGGCCGACACAGGATTTGACGACATCCTCATCACATACAACATACTCGGAGAATCCAAACTTCATCGACTCACACAACTCGCGAAACGAATTCGTTTATGCGTGTCGGCTGATTCTGACGTCACGATACATGGGCTTTCACAGGCATGTGCATCAGCAGGCACTGAAGTTGGCGTCATGATCGAATTCGAATCCGGAAAACAACGTTGCGGCGTACAAACACCTGAGGAAGCTGTCACGCTCGCGCGACTTATCACCTCACAGCCCGGCCTTCGCTTTGAAGGACTGCTGACCTATCCTACGACGGAACACACAGTCCCGTTTGTTGACAAAACGCGCGCATTACTTAAGACGGAAGGTATTGAGATCCCTTGTGTAAGCGGTGGTGGCACACCCCGAATGTGGGACGCGCATCGCTGGAAAGGGGTAACCGAACATCGCGCGGGTACTTACGTGTATGGCGACCGCAAGACCGTAAGCACAGGTGCAATGATGTTTGATGAAGTCGCAATGCACGTGCTCACCACCGTGGTGAGCAGGCCCACGGCAGACCGAGGCATACTCGATGCAGGGTCAAAAGTCTTTTCATCAGATACCCTTGACCTCGACGGTTTTGGATATATCCTCGAATATCCCGAAGCACGCATCTACGGCCAGTCGGAAGAACACGGTCATGTCGACTTTTCACGCTGCAGCGTCAAACCAAAAGTCGGCGAAAAGGTAACCGTCATTCCCAATCACGCATGCGTGGTCACGAACCTTGTCAATGAAGTTGTCTGCCTAAAGAATGGGAAGGTGTATGAGGTGTGGCCCGTCGCTGCGAGAGGGTTGGTTAGGTAGGTGGATACTGCCTACTGACCCTGCTTCTCCAGCACTTCCATCACCTCGCGCACGGCCTTTCTGCTGGCTTCCAGGAGTGCCCGTTCTTCGCTGTTGAGGTCGAGTTCGATGATCTTTTCGATACCGTTCCGGCCAAGCACCACGGGTACGCCCAGGTAGCAGTCCTTGATACCGTATTCGCCTTCGAGCTTTACGCAAACGGGGACGACTCTGCGCTGATCGCGGACGATCGCTTCTACCATTTGCGCTGCAGCGGAACCAGGGGCATACCAGGCTGAGGTGCCCATCAGCTTCACCAGTTCACCGCCACCAACCTTTGTGCGTTCCAGGATAGCATTGAGTTTATCCTTGTCGATAAGCTCCGTCACAGGGATACCGGCGACGGTAGTGTAGCGCGGGAGCGGTACCATGGTATCACCGTGGCCACCCAGGAGCATGGCCTGGATGTCTTTAGGAGAAACGTTCAGCGCTTCTGCGAGGAATGCGCGATAGCGCGCCGTATCCAGGATGCCAGCCATTCCCATCACACGCGTGCGCGGGAAGCGGGAAGTGATGTGAGCCTGATATGTCATCACGTCAAGCGGATTAGACACCACGATAATGGTGGCGTCAGGTGAATGACGGATAACGTTTTCAGTGACTGACTTAACAATGCCGGCGTTGGTGCCAATGAGGTCATCACGGCTCATACCCGGTTTGCGCGGGAGGCCCGAAGTGATTACGACAACCGACGATCCTGCCGTCTTCGCATAGTCGTTGGTTACGCCGATCGTGCGTGAATCATACAGGTCGATGGGGGCCTTCTGCCATATATCAAGCGACTTGCCTTCGGCAAGGCCTTCTTTAATGTCGACCAGCACTATCTCATTTGCGATCTCGCGGTAAGCAAGAACGTCGGCGCACGTTGCGCCCACATTACCAGCACCGACAACTGAAATTTTCATAGGTGTTCCAGATTTTTAGGTAGTGGATACGGTTTCTTTGAACCGGGCGCCAATTTAGGACAGGCTCAGGGAATATGGAAATTAATTTTGAAGCCGAAGCACGAGAACCCTGCGGGTCTGCCCGGTTACCTTGACCTTGTCGGATATCCGATAACCGGCAATCCAGATAATCTCGCCTCCCGACTCCACCACGGTGACGGCTTGTTTGGCTGGTCTGGATACCTTCTCATCGATCAGGAAATCGCTCACCTTTTTGTGCGCCTTCATGCCAATAGGCACGAAGCGGTCGCCCTCGCGCCACCTTCGCCAAAGAAGCGGAAACGAAACCTTGTCGAGGTCTATCATCGCCACCGAGGGATGCGTTCGCACATCTCCACCTGCCTCCCGCACCTCCAGGGTAAGGGTATGTCCGCCAAGATGTGCCTCACGGCTGCCATCCTGGATTTCTGTCTGATCCTCGGTTTCGCCGGTTGGAACTCCGATGATAAGCTCGTCGCGTCCGACGGTAACCTGGTGCGTTGACGATAAGAATACCGCACCCGGCTGGCGTCGCTCTGCCATAGCACGACACTGATCGAAGTTGAATCCCAGGTCTTTCAGCAATTCCCAAAGGACCACGGGCGCATAGGGATCTTCAGCCAACTCTTTCATTCGTATGTGCACGTGCGTACCATCGTGGTACATATTTCGACCGCTGAAATCGCGAAGGTGGGCGCGCGCAAATCGTCGTGCTGCGCGAATGCGCATCAGCGTATCAGAAAATGTCTCCTCAAGGTTGGGATTGATGTCCCGTAAGACTGGGATGACGTGATGCCGGATGATGTTGCGTTGGTAGTCATCAGTAGCGTTGGAGGCATCCTCTCGCCATGTCAACGACATGCTGCGCGCAAATGCTTCCAGTTCAGTACGGGAGGCAAACAACATCGGCCGAACAAACCGATTTTGTTTAAGGGGTACACCGGTCAGGCCATCGATGCCGGTACCCCGTGCGAGATTCAGCAGAATCGTTTCGAGAGCATCGTTGAGGTGGTGCGCTGTCGCTATAAAGTCGTAGCGATGTTCGCGCACAACTTCCTCAAGCCAGGCGCTGCGAAGTTCACGGGCAGCCATCTGGATTGAGATGCCGCGGTCGGCTGCAATTTTCTCTGTAGCAAAGCGCGTAACATAGTATGGCATACCGAGGTCGTTGGCAAGTCCTTTTACAAAGGCTTCATCGCCATCGGACGCTTCTCCCCTCAGGCAAAAGTTGCAGTGCGCGATGGCCGCACTAAAGCCAGCCTGGTGAAACAGGTGAGCCATAACAGTGGAGTCGAGCCCCCCGCTTACGGCAAGAAGAATCCTGTGTTCCTTTTGGAAGAGCTGGTTTTCGCGTATGTGTTTCAGGAATCGCTCCAGCATAGCCAAATGTACCAAAATACGGATGTGTGCGGCCCAAAATTTGCGACCATTTCTATATTCAGAACGAACGCTGTAGCTTGCACGATGATGAAGGCGAGCCATCAATTACCCGTCGTAAGCATCCAGGATGCCATTCGTATCCTGGCGCTAACGGTATTGTGCCTGGTCGCGGCCCTCACCACATTCGCCCAAAAGAATGTCAAACTTGAGCATGCGGATCAACTGAGTTTTGAACGCGACAAGGGTTACCAGAAGCTTACCGGGAACGTAGTCTTTACGCAAAACCAGACGACAATCTACTGTGACTCCGCCTATCTGTACAAAGAGCAGAACTCTGTAGAAGCTTTCGGACGCGTACGCATAACAGAAGGCGATTCCGTGGTGGTGACAAGTCGAAGGCTGGAATACGATGGCAACACAAAGAAAGCACGGCTGAGAGACAACGTCGTGTTCGTAAAGCTGGGGACGGCAACGCTGTATACGGACAGGCTGGACTATGACCGGCCGTCCAATATTGCCTACTACTTCGATGGAGGAAAACTCGTCGACTCGATCAATACCCTTACCAGCGTACGCGGGTATTACGACGTCAACTCCAACATGGCCTCCTTTAAACGCGACGTTCACGTTGTCAACCCGGACTATACGATGACGTCGGACAGCCTTCAGTACAACACTCGCACCAAGGTTGTTTACTTCAGAACACCCACTACGGCGGTGGACAAGGAAGGAAGGACGTTTATTTACGAAGACGGAGAATACGACACGAGGACAAAACAATCAGACTTTACTGAGGGTGTGGCAGAATCGCCCAGCTACCAGCTCAGCGGAAATGATTGGAGGCTTGATCGGGTTAGACAGCTTTACCAGGTGCGCGGCGACGTGGAAATGGTCTCAAAGGAAGAGAATCTCATTATTTATAGCCAGGCGGTCGACTACTACAAAGGCCAGGAAATAACGAAGGTGTACGACAACGCCTGGGTAGCCAAGATCACTGACGACCAGGACACGCTCTTCATCACTGCGGACACGCTCGTATCGATTGAGAGCGATATCCCGGAAAACAAACGCCTGTTGGCGTATCACAATGTAAAAATTTACAAGAAGGACATGCAGGGCGTGGCCGACTCGCTCGTCTACATCGCCGCGGACTCAACCATTCACTTCTATCGCGATCCGGTACTCTGGAACACAGGTAACCAGATGACCGCAGATTCAGTCAGCATGCTGATCAAGAACAATACCATCAGCAAAATATTCCTCATAAGGAATGCTTTTGTCGTCTCACAAGACACACTAAAGAACTTCAACCAGATTAAGGGTAGGGATATGACGGCCGACTTTAAAGACGGCAACATCCACCAGGTGATCGTCAGAGGGAATGGCGAAAGCCTCTACTTCGTTTTCGATGAAGATGATCTAACGTTCACGGGGATAAATCGCATCATCTGCAGCAACATCCTTATCCGTTTCAGGGAGGGGCGCGTGTACGACCTGAATTTTTATGTCCAGCCCGACGCAAGTTTCGTTCCTCCACACGAACTCACGGATGACATGAAAACACTCAAGGGATTTACCTGGAGAGAAGAAATTCGTCCGACACGGGACGATGTCGTTCCCAAGAAAGTCACCGCCGATACACGAAAATAACCGGGAACGGCAGCGAGACTATTTTATTGTCCTGAAATTTCAAATTATCGTATCGCAATTATGACTTTAGCGCCGAAAGTGCTAAATTTTGTTACGCTACGATTCGCTTCCTTATGAAGGGCACCCTCTTGTTGATATGGTTGTGCGCGATCTGTTTTGAACTCACTGCCCAGGCTTTGGAAATCACTGGTGTTCAGGATACTTACAAGGGAACCGTAGGCGAGACTGTTCGCGCTCCCCTTCGGTTTACCAATCATTCCGACAAACCCATCACGGTTTACTTGCGGCGGTCAGGTGGCCAGCTTGGCACCTCGCAGAAGAGTTTTTTCTGCCGGGGTGGTCACTGTCTGGACGGCGCAGTGCAGGATATAATCCTCAAGCTTGACCCGGGTCAGACGGTGTCCGACCTGGAGATCGCCCTTGAAGCAGGGCTGGTGCCGGGTTTGAGCACCATGCGGTACATGGCGGTCAACCGCGCCAATCCATCGGAAGTGGTTGAATTCGACCTGAACTTTATCGTCGAGGAGCGTCAAAGGCAGTCGACGCTCTACAACTCCCGGTATATTACCATACAGGACGTCTATCCTAACCCCGCAAGCGACGCGTATGCCTACGTCGATTACCGCATTTTGGAAGACCAGGTGGCGGCCCGAATCGTGGTACACAGCGTTCTGGGCAATATTATGGGTGAATATGAGCTTCCAAGCTTTGAAAGCCAGGCGAAAATCATGACCGGAAACCTGAATCCCGGGATTTATTTTTACACCCTCTATATCGACGGAGAGGCGGTAATGACGCGAAAGCTCATCGTGAGCAGGTGATTTCATTTGAATTAAGCCTTTTCTTGCCTGTCCTGCATCATTTTTCCTGAATCCCGGCCCATGATTTTGCGTTTTACAGTACCGGCCGGAACCACTATATTTGCGGGCTTATGCGGAAAATTTTTGGTTTTTCACTGGTAGTTGTGGCTCTGTCCCTCGCAGCCGGCTGTGGGCAGTTCCGGAAGATCGAAAAAAACCCGGACTGGCGGGTCAAGTATGAGGGCGCCATGAACTATTATGCCAAGAAGGACTATTACAAGGCGGCTACCCTGTTCGAGCAAATCCTTCCTATTGTGAGGGGCCTGCCGGAGGGCGAAAAAGTGCAGTTTCACCTGGCCTACTGCCAGTATTATGAGAAACTGTACCTGCTGGCGTCAGAGCAATTCAAGACCTTCTATGAAACCTATGGCCGCAGCCCGATGGTGGAAGAGGCTCGCTTCATGAGCGCCTACTCCTTGTATGTCCACTCCCCGTCGTACAATCTGGACCAAAACAGCAGTGTTCAGGCGATGGCCGCGATGCAGGAGTTCCTGAATCGGTATCCCAACAGCAAGTTCCTCGACCAGGCGATCAAGGCGATTGAGGACATGCAACAAAAGCTTGAACGCAAGGGATTCGAAAACGCCCGCCAATACTACAAGATGCGGAACTACAAAGCCGCGATCGTAGCGTTAGGCAACTTCAAGCTTAATTTCCCCGACTCAAAATACCTTGAGGAGGCGGACTATTTGATTGTGGCATCGCAGTATGAGCTCGCAGAGCAAAGCATTTACAGCCGTCAGGAAGAGCGGTACAGCGAAGTAGTCGAGTTGTATAAGCAACTCGTAGACAAGTACCCGAACAGCGTTTATCTCCGCGAAGCGGAGAAAATGTACACTGACAGCTTGCAGAAACTGAGTAAATTCAAAAGTCAAAAAAATTCTTAATAATCAAGAAAGCGTATGGCTATCCAATCGTCAATCGTAACCAGAGACGTCGACAAGCTTGCGGCCCCTACAGGGAACATATATGAGACTGTCGTAATCATATCGAAGCGCGCGAAGCAAATCGCTGTAAACCTTAAGGAAGAACTCAACAACAAGCTGGCGGAATTCGCTACGACAGTCGATAACCTGGAAGAGGTTTTCGAAAACCGCGAGCAGATTGAGATATCGAAGTTCTACGAACGCATGCCCAAGCCTACCAGCACGGCAACGGAAGAGTTCCTGGAAGGTAAGCTGAACTATCGCTATCGCAGCGAATTGGACGAAGTTCCTGAAAACTGAAGGCTCACCCGCCTGGGAGCATGAGCGTTCTAAATGGCAGAAAGATCGTTCTGGGCGTGTGCGGAAGTATCGCCGCATACAAGGCCGCCGTGCTCACCCGGCTGCTCGTTAAGGCAGGCTGTTCCGTTCGCGTTGTAATGACCCGGTCTGCTATCGACTTCGTCGGGCCGCTCACTTTTTCCACGCTATCAAAACATCCCATCCTCCACGAATTCATTAAGTCCGAAGACGGCGGATGGAACAATCACGTTGAACTTGGCCTGTGGGCTGACGCGCTCGTGGTGGCCCCGTGCAGCGCCAATACCCTCGCCAAGTTTGCGCATGGCATATGCGACAACCTCCTTACGGCGGTGTACTTGTCAGCACGCTGTCCGGTCTTCCTGGCGCCGGCCATGGATCTCGACATGCTGGCTCATCCCTCCACGCGCAGCAACCTGGATAGGTTGCGTTCCTTTGGCAACCACCTCATTGATACGGGTTACGGCGAGTTGGCCAGCGGACTTACCGGCGACGGTCGCATGGCGGAACCCGAAGAGATTGTGCGTTACCTGGAAGATGCCCTGTCTTCAGCAGAAAAACTTCGCGGGAAACGCGCGCTGGTTACGGCAGGGCCCACACAGGAGGCCATCGACCCGGTTCGATATATCGGAAATCGTTCCTCAGGCAAGATGGGGTTTGCCATTGCGGAACGGCTCGCGCAGCTTGGCGCAACGGTAAACCTGGTCACCGGACCAACCAGCCTGCATACCAGTCACCCGCATATCAACGTTACACAAGTAGTCTCTGCCCAGGAAATGTACGACGCCTGTGTGTCGGCCTTTCCCGAAACAGACATTGCCGTACTGGCAGCGGCCGTAGCCGACTATCGCCCTGCGGTACAACACGAACAGAAGATCAAGAAATCAGGAGACGAGACATCATTGGCGTTGGTCCCCACGAAAGATATCGCCGCCGCGCTGGGTGGAATGAAAAAGAATGGCCAGTTTGTAGTAGGGTTTGCCCTGGAAACGGAAAATGAAAAGGATAACGCCATCAGCAAGCTGGCGAGCAAGAACCTGGACATGATCGTATTGAATTCGCTGCGCGACGAAGGCGCTGCGTTCGGTCATGATACCAACAAGGTCACCATTATTGACCGCGAACAAAACGCTACAAGCTTTGGACTAAAAAGCAAAAAGGAAGTTGCGGAGGATATCGTCAATGCGATTGTTGAGAAGATCATCGATTAAGCTGGCCTTGTTGCTCGTGTTGGCAATATCACCAGGTATTGCATCAGCGCAGGAACTGAACTGCATCGTAAACATCAACGCGTCGCAGATTCCCACATCCGACCGGGGCATCTTCGACGATATGAAGGTGTCGATTGAACAATTCATGAATGGCAGGAAGTGGACGAACGACGCTTTCAGAAATCATGAGAAGATCGACTGCAGCCTGCTGATTACCATCACCAAAATGCCGGCGATAGGCAACTTCAGCGCTTCCGTTCAGATCCAATCCGCACGACCTGTGTTCAACACCAACTATTCGTCACTGGTGTTCAATTTCGCCGACCGCGAATGGGAATTCGAGTACATTGAATCGCTCCCCCTTGAGTATAACGACAACGCCTTCACCAGCAATCTCACATCGATGCTGGCCTTCTATGCCTACATCATATTGGGGTTTGATTATGACACGTTCAGTGAGCTGGGCGGCACCCCGTACTTTCAACGGGCCCTGATGGTGGTCAACAATGCGCAGCAGTCGCTTCGGCCGGGATGGCAGCAGTTGGGTAGCAACCGAAACCGGTATTGGTTGATCGAAAACATTATGAACCCACAGATGGTCGAACTTCGCAAAGCGATGTATTCTTATCATCGTCTTGGTCTTGACACATTTACCAAAGACGCGGACAACAGCAGGCAGATCATACTGGAGGGGTTGCGCAAAATTCTGGAGATACGGGAGATCAATCCCAATGCGATTCTCATCGTCAGCTTCCTCGATGCCAAGTCGAAGGAAGTGGCTAATATTTTCTCCGATGGCAACATCCAAATCCGGCGGCAAGCCTATGATATAATCACCACTATCGATCCTACCAACAATGCGCTGTACGCTAAAATCCTCCAGAACTAACCTTTCAAATAGTCTGGTTTACTCCTATTTTTGACCTGTACCCGTCGACGTGAGCAAGAAGCAAATCAGGATTTCGGGCGCCGACGAGGTAAGAAAACGGCTGCCCAACCTAACGAGGCGAAGCGTAAACCTGGTGCTACGCAACAACACGGTCGTGTTCGGGATTTTGGATGAAGTTCGTGACGATCACGTTGTCGTTTCGAATATGAGAAAGAAGAAAATGAGGGTTGCGTTCGACACTATCGTCGAGGCTTATACCGATGTCGATCCCTGATGCTCAAGCGCCTTACCATAAAGAACTATGCGTTGATTCGCTCCCTTGAGCTGGAGCCCGGTGAGGGACTCAACGTCATCACCGGAGAGACCGGCGCGGGAAAATCCATCATGCTGGGAGCTATCGGACTGCTCACCGGAAACCGGGCGGACACAAAGGTACTTTGGGATCCTAACGAGAAGTGCATTACCGAAGGCGTCTTCGATGTCGCCCCTTACCACATACGCGAAATATTCGATCAGTATGAACTCGATTATGATGACCTCACGGTGATCCGAAGGGAAATAAGCCCCGCCGGAAAATCCCGTGCCTTCATCAACGATACACCGGTGACGCTCGACGTTATGCGTCACATCGGTAGCCTCCTGCTCGACATTCACTCACAAAACGAAAATTACCTCTCCGGTCAGCTCACCTTTCAGCTGAATCTCATCGACACTTTCGCCGGCAATGAAAAAATTCGCAATTCATACACCGCAAGCTGGAAAGCGTACGTCGACGCAAAAAGACGTTACGAGGAGTTATCAGAACGGGCGGCAACGATACGCAAAGAGGAAGACTACATTCGCTTTCAACTCGACGAACTGGTAAAGGCAAATCTTCAAGAAGACGAACAGTCCACCCTGGAAGCCGAGTCACAGGTAATGGACCACGCAGCGGAAATACGCGAGAAGGTGGCGCAGGCTACAAGCATCCTATCGGAGTCGGAATACTCTGTATCGACATCTGTCACCGCGGTACGCAACCTGCTCCACAGTATTTCATCATACAGTGAAGCGTACGCTTCACTCCTGGAGCGTGTCGACAGCCTGCGGATAGAACTTGATGACATCTCAACGGAGATCGAGCGCATCGGTGAGCAGGTCGATTTCGATCCCGAACGTGCAGTATTCGTGCGGGAACGCCTCGACCTGATCTATCGCCTCCAGAAAAAACACGGGGTTCAGACTGTGGCCGAACTGATCGACCTTCAGGAAAAACTACAGCAACAGGCCGACCAGGCGACGAATCTGGATGCCGAACTCGCCGAAGCAAAAAGTACACTGGATAAGGCAACTCAAACGCTTCATGCACGCGCTTCGGAGTTGTCGACAACCCGCAAAAAAGTGTTCACCCCGCTTGCAAAGGAACTCACAACGCTACTCGCAGACCTCGGTATTCCCGCAGCCCGTTTGGAGATTGCCCACCGCGAAAAAGAACCGGACGCATCCGGCAGCGATCACGTCGAACTGCTGTTCAGCGCGAACAAGGGTATACCGCCACGTCCCCTTGCACAAGTAGCGTCCGGCGGAGAGTTTTCACGTCTCATGCTGTGCATCAAATACGTGCTCGCAGAGCGGTCGGCAATACCGACACTCATACTGGATGAAATCGACAGTGGCGTGTCTGGGGAAATCGCGATAAAGCTTGGCGCGATGATGAAACGCATGGCGCGACAACATCAGCTGATCACCATCACACACCTCCCTCAAATCGCCGCACGCGGAAACGTACACTACCACGTTTACAAGGACAACGCATCCAAGAAAGCCTCAAGCAAAATACGCCTGCTGAACGAAGACGAACGGATCCTCGAAATTGCTGCCATGATTGGCGGAGAGAAACCGTCAGAGACGGCAATTGCGGGAGCGCGGGAGCTTTTCAGCAGGCAGTAGGCAATAGGCAGGGGCAGTGTTACCACCATTCGGGACGCGCGAGTCGCGTCTTTACCTCACACTCACACTCTTCGCAGTCGCCATGTCTCGTCATACTTCAACTCCCCGTCATCTACCATCTCCCTAACCACGTCAATAAACAACTCATGATCCTCGGGGGCGATGTAGTCTTCGAGTTCCTCCACGCCCAGTAGATGTGTGCTCAGGACGCGAAGTATTTCCTCCCGCAGCTCTTCCATCTGACGGATGTTGTTCTTCTTTCGCCGGGCCACGCATACGTCGCACTTGCCGCAGTCGGCAGCGTTTTCCTCACCGAAATAATCCTGGATGTACACCATCCGGCACACGGTGGAAGAGGTTATGAAAGATCGTATCGCCTGAACTTTTGAAAGCGCAAGCTGGCGTCGATGTTCAAGGCGTTGTCGATCGACCGGCAACCGTTCCGCATCCTGACGCGGAAGAAGAAATGTAACCTGGGGCTGATCCTTAGCCGGATGGTAACTCATAACTTTCAGTTCGTCGAGCCGCTGCAATGCCGCGGATACCTCCCGGGCCGTCATCTTCATAGTGCGGGCGATAAGCGGTTCAGAGATGCTCACGTAGGAAGAATAAAGTTCACCACCGTACATCCGCAAAATGGTCTTAATCAACGGATCGAACGCGGGGTTGGCCACCTGAAATTCATATACCTTTACAGCTTCGATGGGGATATGCAGTTGTGACGGCGAATAAAAGCTTTCGCTGAAGGCAACCAATCCCTCTCCCTCCAGCGTCCGCAAAGCATTGAAAACTTCCTGGGGCGCAAGCCCGAATCGCGACGAAAACTGGTGAATATCAAAATCAAAGCTCTCTCCTTCTGCACTGCCATAAGCAATCTGATAGTAGTTCGCAAGTCCCTGGTACACCGTTTTGAGATACTCGAGAGAAGGATGTGAACGCTCGACTTTCACCTGAAGTTCAATAAGGTCCGCATCCTGGTATATGACCGCTGCATACGATCGGTGCCCGTCGCGGCCTGCCCTCCCAGCCTCCTGGTAATATGATTCCAGGTCTTCCGGCAAATCATAGTGAATTACAATACGGACATCCGCCTTGTCGATTCCCATTCCAAAAGCATTCGTCGCGACAATTATCCGTACTTTTCCTGCAGTCCATGCTTCCTGCGCCCGGGTTCGTTCAGTATAATTCATTCCCGCGTGATACCATGTGGCAGTGATGCCCTTACCGTTAAGCAGCGTAGCAAGTTCTTTAGTCGCTCTCCTCGAACGCACATATACTATCGCGGGTCCGTTAACCCTTTGCAATGCCTCAATAAGTTTGCGCACCTTGTCGTCCGACTTGCGAACAACAATAGAAAGGTTGTCACGCGCGAATGTTTTTCGGAACACCGAATACCCTTCGCGAAACGCCAGGTAACGTATGATGTCTTCGCAAACGCTTTGCGTGGCCGTTGCCGTCAGTGCTATTACAGGTGCCGCAGGCACCAGTGCGCGGAGGTCAGCAATCTTCAAGTAGGGCGGACGAAAATCATGCCCCCACTGGGAAATGCAATGCGCTTCATCAACTACAATGAGCGAAACATTCATACGGGTGACGCGCGATTGAAACATCGCGGTTTGAAGGCGCTCGGGCGACAGGTAAAGAAACTTTACCGACCCGTACATGCAGTTGCTGAGGTAAAGGTCAATCTCATCATGGCTCATGGCGGAGTGTACCGCCACTGCCTGTATGCCACGTTTCTTCAGTTGATTCACCTGGTCGTTCATCAGCGCGATCAGGGGTGTAACGACAATACACAGACCTTCCTGTATGAGAGCAGGGACCTGAAAGCATATGGATTTTCCACCACCGGTAGGAAGCAGGGCGAGGGTGTCACGTCCCTCAAGCACAGAATTGATAATCTCTTCCTGCAACGGCCGGAAACGGTCGTATTTCCAGTAACGCTGCAATACTGACAGCGGAGTATCCGGAGGATGAGACATCGCTTCAGGCTGCACGGAATTCTAACGTTCCTTAGTCCAGTTGATTCTTTCCCTGTTGAGAAATGCAGCAATGCCACGTTTGCAATCGTCAGTCTCGCGCGCCCGGGCGTTTGTGGCTGCGGCAAGGTCGAGGGATGCTTCCAGCGAGAGCGATTGCATTTGCGCCAGCAACTGCTTTGTAGTCTTCATTGCCTCAAACGAATTGGCTTGTATCAGTGATGTAGCAAAGCTTTCCACATCCTTGCTCAGCATACTTTTTTCACTGACGCAATTGATGATTCCCATTCGATACGCTTCCCTGGCATCTATCACCGTACCGGTAAGAAGAAGCTGGCGTGCCTTTCCTTCACCAATTTTTCGGATGAGAAACGCCATGACGATCGCCGGCACAAATCCAATCTTAACTTCGGTGTATCCAAACGTTGCCTTTGCTATCGCGAACGAGAAATCACAAACGGTGACAAGACCACATCCTCCGGCAATGGCGGGTCCCTGCACCTTGGCGATCACAACCTTCGGATGCGAGTAGATCTGCCAGAGGAGATCCTTGAGCTGCGTTGAGTCGTTGAGATTTTCATCATAGGAAAACTGCTGCATCTGTTGCAGGTATGCCAGGTCGGCACCTGCGCAAAACGCCTCTCCCTCAGCAGCCAGGACGATAATCCTGGCTTCAGGATCCAATTCCGCGCGTGTGAACGCTTCGCGCAACGCTGCAATCAGTTCCGGATTCAGTGCGTTTCGCTTTTCCGGACGATTCATCGTAATCGTACACACATTGCGGTCGAGAGAATAGCGTACCAGTTCCATGATTATTGGATTTTCTTTATAAAGGCGCCGGAGGTACTCGTAGCGTGGAAGGGAATGTCCCGCGAAGCGGCTTCTCGTTCGAGACGTCCCACCACATACGCGCTATTGCTTCCATCTGCAACGATTTGAGCAAGTGAAACACCTTCGGGCATATCGTTAAGGGTTCGAAGCGCGTTCCGGCTGACCACCATGCAATCTACATCTAAATACGAAGGCCATTTGAAGCCCCGGCTAAAAATATGAATTATCGTATACCCGTTCCAGCTTATCAGTAGGGCTGCCCCAAGCTCCCGAACAAAGGGTTGTCCTGATACCGGCAGCACTTCCCTAACGCCCGAAGCCATCCGATAGCCAGCGGTGTTGAAGCTCACCGCGTCTTTGTTTCGCGAGAAGGCGGAGTCGGCAAGAAAGTATGAGCGAAGCCCTTCTCTGAAGTCCATTGCATATCCGTTGCGAACGTGATAAATGACGATTTCCGTATCCAAGGTATTCCTGTACGTGCGAATCCATCCGTCTGCAGCAAAGGCAAAGCAAAATACCGCGCATGCGCAAACCAGACCAAAGTTCCGATTTGTAATCATTACGGCGACAACAGCGACGATACCCGCAAGCATGGCGCATTGAAATGCCGATATGTGGATATTCTCGATGACACTAAATGGAAGACCCGCGACCATCTCAACCGATCGATTGAGTAACCAAACGGCGATCTGCAAACCGTAGCCACAGACTGCTGCTGCAACAGGCCATACCGAAGCAGTTAATGTGATCAGTCCTGCAACCAAAATGACGAAGGACAGTGGTATCGCAAGCAGATTTGCCAGGAGAAACCACACCGGAAACTGGTGAAAGTAAAACAGCGAGAGAGGAAACGTCGCCAATTGAGCGGCGAGTGATACACAGGATACTTCCCATACCTTTGACACAATCCACGATGAAGGTTCCCATAGTCGCACCAGGGCAGGATAAAACTTTACAATGCCAAACACAGCGGCGTACGACAATTGGAAGCCCACTGAGTAAATCAAGTTGGGATTGTGTATGAGCAGTATGAAAGCAGATACCGCAAACGTGTTGTATAAACTGGAACGACGACCCCACGGACCAGCAAGAGTAGCAACGCTGCACATTGCCGCAGCCCGCAATACCGATGGCGACAATCCGGTGATGAAAGCGTAAATCCACAGTATAGCGATGCCGCACAGGGCGATTATCCATTTTCCTCCGCGCATTTTCCGAACGGGCCGCAAGGCAACCATGACAATTCCGTAGAGTATGCCTACGTGAAGTCCGGACACCGCCAGCACGTGCAGAGTACCCGAAGCGGCAAAGGCATCGCTGAGGTCGTCATCCAGATCGTCTTTGTATCCCAACACCAGCGCACAGGCAACTGCGTGCTCACGCGTCGTTGGAACATATCGCCTGAAGATTTCTACCGCCCTCTCACGGGCTCTGAGGGCACCCGCCATAATGACCGATGGTGGATCATTACCGATCATCACCACATCACCTGCCCGTGCGTATTGCTGATGATAAATGTAGCGCAAGGCCAGAAATGTCCGGTAATCAAACGCCTCCGGATTAACGGGTCCGGGCACAGACTGAGGCCGCCCCGAAATCAGCAGGACGTCACCATATTGAAAAGGCTTGCGATATGCTTCCTGATCGAGGTACAGCATGACTTTACCGCTGGCTGTTTCCCATCCGGTAGTTGTTCGGACGCTTTGCACATCGACTACAAGTTTCCACGTACGTGGCGATCGTGTTGGGGGTGAGCTTACGACTCCAGCGTAATGACCAATGCTGTCAATACTATACGCGATATGGTCGCTGGCAAGCTGACGTGTTTCACCTCCTGATGCGCAACCCAGAAGTACAATCATGGACAGTCCGATGATCCCTGACAGCGTTCCTGAAATCCGTTTTGTCACCACCAACACCACATAGGCAACAAGCACAATCGTCACCCAGGGTACTACGCACAGCGGTTCAGCGCACGAGGACCTCCCTATGAGAACACCAGCTACGTAGAATGCCGTAATTCGTACAAACGCATAGGGGGTCCATTGGGTCATGGACAAAAGGTAGTGGTTGGAAGAGTAAAAGGAAAGGGAGGGACGGTAAAAAAATAACGGTGTGACTATTGGTAAAAATAGTCGCTTTTTCGACAAGCCCAGAGCCCGGTTATTTTCCCAGGGATGGTTTATGCGGACCTCGGAGGCTGAGCACGTCGAAGCCGGGTACTATCTTCCTTTCGGAATATTCCGTAGGTCCCTGAGCCCGTCGAAGGGGGTCCCTGAGCTTGTCGAAGGGGGTCCCTGAGCCCGTCGAAGGGGGTTCCTGAGCTTGTCGAAGGGTGGTCCCTGAGCCCGTCGAAGGGGGGTCCCTGAGCTTGTCGAAGGGGTCCCTGAGCCAGTCGAAGGGGGTTCCTGAGCTTGTCGAAGGGGGGTCACCGATTCCCCCTCTCTCCTGCCCGATGATAGGCATCAATAATGTCGCGCACGAGCTTGTGCCGGATAACGTCTCTTTCGCCGAGTTCGAGGAAGCCTATGCCCTTAACGCCTTCCAGGATTCGGATGGCTTCCCGCAAGCCTGACTGTTGCTTTGATGGTAAGTCGACCTGCGTAGCGTCGCCGGTCACGATCATTTTGGAGTCCGGCCCCATACGCGTGAGGAACATCTTCATCTGCATGGGCGAAGTGTTCTGCGCTTCGTCGAGGAGGATGAACGCATTGTTCAGGGTGCGACCCCTCATGTACGCGAGGGGCGCGATCTCGACGATCTCGCGTTCCATGTAGTAGCGCAGCTTCTCGTATGGAATCATGTCGTTGAGCGCATCGTAGATGGGTCGCAGGTATGGATCTATTTTTTCCTTGAGATCGCCGGGAAGGAATCCGAGGTTCTCGCCGGCTTCGACCGCGGGACGGGAGATGATGATTTTCTTGACCATTTTACTCTTGAGGGCCTTTACGGCCAGGGCGACCGAAATGTAAGTCTTTCCGGTACCCGCGGGTCCCAACGCAAACACAAGATCATTTGCCGAGACGAGTTCTACCAGCTTTTGCTGGTTCACAGTCTTGGGGCGGATCGGTGTGCCCTTGGTGCCATAGATGATGATATCGTCTTGTCCACCCGATCCGGCAGGCATTACCGTTTCCTGTTCGCGCGAGATGTATTGTTGTACATTCTCTTCTGTGATCCGACCGTACTTGTGGTAATGTTGGATGAGCGAATTCAGTATGTCATCGATCTGTACGATCTCCGCTGTCGAACCCTTGATCAGGATCTGATTGCCTCGCGAAACGATCTTGCTTTTCGGAAAAGCTGCGGCAAGGGAATCGATGGTCTTATTTTCTACTCCAAGAAACTCTACGAGTGAGATGTTGTCCAGTGTTACTACTTTCTCTATCAAAGAATGAATCCGAATTTTTATTTGTAACTATTCCAACGTTAAAAAAATTTGAATTAACTATACAAAAATACGTATAATCCGGCAAAAACCGGTTCGGCCGTACGTCAAGTCTTTTCATGGCAATTGTAACGCTCCTTACCGATTCCGGCGAAATCGATCATTACGTCGCTGCCATTAAAGCCCGAATACTGCGGCTAAATCCGGCAGCGGTTATCGTGGATCTTACCCACCGAATTGCGACGTGCGACATTGCGCACGCTGCCTTCGTACTCCGTTCCGTATTCCGCGAGTTTCCGCCAGGCACCGTTCACCTCACCGGTGTACACTCCACCGGTAACCGTGACGATCAGCCAATTGCCCTACAATTAGAGGACCACTTTTTCATCGGCACCGACAACGGGCTGTTCAGCCTCATTTCCGAAGCACAACCGCAGCAACTCGTCGTCCTCGACGCCAGCGATGCGGAGTCGGCAACATTCCCCGAACGTGACGTGTTTGCCCCGGCTGCCGCGCGTTTAGCCGCCGGAACTCCGATTCACGAATTGGGCAAACCGCTGGAATCGCTGAAACGGATGACCGATCGCCACGTGAAAGCCACGAAAAAACTCATTTCTGGAAACGTTATTCACGTCGACTCCTACGGCAACCTCATCACAAACATCCCGCGAACGACGTTCGAGGCCCTGCGCCAAGACCGGCCTTTCACGATCCAGTTTGGGGGTGAAAAGTTCCGACGGCTGCATACGCGTTACAACCAGGCCGAGGAGGGCGAATGTGTACTGCTGTTTAATAGCCTGGGACTTCTCGAAATCGGCATTTACAAGGGAAACGCGTCAGAACTCCTTGGGCTCACCTACGACAGCATGGTGAACATTTCCTTCCAGGAGTAGGGTTTCTCCTTCTAAATGTTAAATTTAGAGAGATGTTACCCGCTACCCCTATGATCGTAAGAATTGTCAGAATGCATTTCATGCCCGAGGCGGTAGACGATTTCCTCGACATCTATGGGCGTACCGAGGCTGCCATTCGCAATATGGCGGGATGCACGTACCTCGAACTCATGCGCGATGCGGAAAATCCCAACGTGCTGATCACCGTAAGCCATTGGGAAAGCGTTACCGCACTCAACAATTACCGTAAGTCGGAACTTTTCAAGAGTGTCTGGCGACGGGTCAAAACGCTCTTTGCGCAACCCGCTGAGGCGTTTTCCATGGAACGCCATCCGGGCGTAACAATGGTTGCTGAAGCAGTCTGATGCTATTGCACCAACGCCCTGTCCTGTAACCTCACTCGGTAGACTGTCACCATCGACAGCGCGACAAGCACGACAGACATCATAATGCCTACAGTGTAGGATATACCTGTTGAAAGTTGAAATCCTTCAGGCGCAAGGAGGAGGTATGACACGACAACGGCTGTCATAAACGCCGAGGGTATCAGCGCTATCCAGTACGGCTTCCGTTCGCGAATCAGGTATGCAGTGATGGTCCACAACACAATAGCGGCGAGTGTTTGGTTGGTCCAGGCAAAGTAGCGCCACACAATGCCGAAGTCAATCCGCGTGAGAATAAAGCCAATCAAGAATAGTGGCACACTGATGATCAATCGATTCTTAAGCGGACCCTGATTGAGTTTGACAAAATCTGCCACAATGATGCGCGCACTTCGAAATGCCGTATCCCCCGATGTTATCGGCGCAGCCACAACGCCAAGCAAGGCGAGAACGCCACCTGCAGTGCCCAGCAGGCTGTTACAAATTTCATTCACAACTACAGCGGCATTGCCCTGATTCGCGGCCATGGTCTGGTTGAGCGCACCCACACCACCATAGAAGCTCATCCCGATGGCGGCCCAGACAAGCGCAACTACCCCCTCGGTTACCATCGCGCCGTAGAAGATTACCCGCCCCTGCTTTTCGTTGGTCATGCATCTCGCCATCAAGGGCGACTGAGTAGCATGGAAACCCGATATTGCTCCGCATGCAATGGTGATGAACACCATGGGAAAGATCGGAAACTTGTCGGAGTCCACGTGCTGATTGCTTAGATTCGCCCATGTGAGTTCGGGAATAGCAAATCTACCCGTCAGCATCATGATCGATATGCCTACTGCCATGAACAGGAGGGCGAATCCAAATGCGGGATATATTCTTCCTATAAGTTTGTCAATGGGCAGAATGGTTGAGGCGATATAGTATATGAAAACTATGGCCACCCACGTGGTAAGCCCTGCCGTATTCCCGGTCATGTCGTCAATTATCCGCGCCGGCCCCATGATGAAGACGGCTCCGACCATGATCAGCAGCACCACCGTGAATGCGCGCATGAATTGTTTTGCACCGTTACCCAAATAGTGACCTGAAATCTCCGTAATACTTTTTCCGCCATGCCTCAGCGACAACATCCCGGAAAAATAATCGTGGACGGCGCCGGCGAAGATTGCTCCGAGTACGATCCACAGAAACGCCACGGGGCCCCACATCGCTCCCGCGATCGCTCCGAAAATCGGACCCAAGCCGGCGATGTTGAGAAACTGGATCAGGAAGATTTTCCATACAGGCATGGCGACATAATCCACGCCATCCGCCTGCGCTACAGCCGGCGTCGGACGGTTGGCATCAACGCCAAAGATTCTTTCGGCAACCCGGGAATAAATAAAGTACCCGGCGACCAGTGCCACCACGGAAAGAAAAAACGTTATCATAGGTGTCGGTTCAGGCCAACCTCAATTATACAATATTAGCAGAACGTCTGTTCATCCACAATTGATTATCGTCGATAGACCAGCGTATCAGTGACCAAAACAGGCAAGTCGTACCCCCCCACATCAACCTCAAGACCGGGGTTGTTTGCCTTAAGTTGAGCTACGGCATCGTCCGTCAGGTTGGTCCTGAACAGGTACAACTTTCTCAAGTTCCTTAACCCGCTTAGGCCGGCAACCATCTCCTCACCCACTCCGGTACCGGCGAGGTTCAGGTACATCAGATTCGACAGCGCAGAAAGATCGATGCGCTCAGTGTTGAACGACGCATTTGCCAGGCTGAGCTTGCGCAGATTGTGCAGTTCGGAAATTGCGCTGGTGACGGAATCCGGAAGGACCTTTCCTTCAGCGCGGAGGTCCACTACCTGATCGCGAAGCCTCGATAACGGTCTTGCTATCTGCCCAAAACTGCGAACATTTAGAAAATCTACCGTGAGGAAGTTGCTGTTGGCCGCGACGGGCATGACCAGCGCGCCGGCTTCCGCCAAAGTCGCGATGGCTTCAGAATCTCCGGCAGCCACGTCGTGATCCGGCAGCCACGATGGTACTGCTCCAACCTGGAGAATACTCCAGTACCCTTTAATCAACGACGCATTTTCCAGGGAAGCCACCTTGGCACTGAAGCTCGCACC
>QGUY01000282.1 GCA_003242315.1 Bacteroidota bacterium | reverse complement strand
AAACCAGGCCAACACCAAAAAGGGGATTTTTTTCGACAGAAAAGCCCAGAGACCGAGGGTAAGAAACAAGATGATCTGCATGAGCCATGCAAGACCATCGAACATCTTGAGTATGGTGTTCTTATGGATCAACTCCTGGTTCCCGAGGTACAGCGCGCAGAGGTATACAGCGAGAAAGCCGTTGCCGGAAATGAATTCCGTAGCCGAGAACGTGACGTACATGAGGGCGATGACGAGCACCGGGTAAAGACCCTCGTAATCCAGTCGAATCCGGTTGACGACGAATTTGCTTATCCTGCCAAACCCATACCCTGCAAATGAACCTATGAGCATTTGCGTAAAAAACACCGGGATAACCGAAAGCAAGTTCTTGTCCGGACTCTGAACCAAACCCAGGAACAGCAGCGTGAGGACGTATGCCATGGGATCGTTACTACCGCTTTCCAGCTCAAGCGTAGGCTTCAGGTTGCTCGTCAGCGTAAGCCGCTTCGATCGAAGAATAGAAAAGACGGCGGCCGCATCCGTTGACGATACAATCGATCCCAGGAGCAGCGCCTCATAGAGATGAAAATCCGTCACCCAGTAGACGAACAACCCTAACACCAATGCGGTGATCATCACACCCAGTGTTGACAACGAAATTCCCTGCCATAGCACGGGTTTGACGGCTGTCCACTGCGTACTAAGACCCCCCGAAAAAAGTATAACGTTAAGGGAGACGACGCCAATGAACTGGGCTAGTTTGGGATCGTCGAAATAAATGCCGCCAATGCCCTCCGAGCCGGCAAGCATTCCAATTCCAAGGAAGAAGATCAGAACAGGAACCCCAAACTCATACGAAGTCTTGCCCGCCAGCACGCTTAAAAAAAGCAGCAGGGAGCCGACGAGCACAATGTTCTCCGCAGTGAGTACAATATCCATAGACGGCAGTCAGGGCCACGTTCTGGAAAAATGGTAAGATAAGAAAAATCCGTGCGATTAAAAGGGAAGAATCTAGTTGTCCACGTTCCAGATCGTAGGCCGGCTGTCGACCAACTGTTTTTCATACGTTATCGCAAATACACCCAGGTCCGGGGTATACTTTCGTGTCCTGGTTAATTCATATTCGTAAATAATCTGGCCCAGCCGGAACAGAAAGGGATGGCCTATCGTGTCGTAATCGTAGCGGTTGTCGTTGATAACCCCATCACTGTTTACGTATAGCGTGGCGGAAAGCATAAACTCGATTCGATTGTGGAAGTCGACGACGTATGACGCATCCGTCAAAAAGCCATAGGCCCACCCAACCTTATTGAATACCCTCACGCCTTCCGGGAGCTTCCTGTGCAGGCTGTCGCGGAAGAAGAACTTGACATAACTGTCAAAATACTCTACACTATCGTACTTGGGATAATTTGTTTCACCGGGAAATTGGGAAAGATATTGGTAGAGGAAGCTATAGTCATCCTCCGTCAGGTGAAACCGCTGTCGTTCGGGTACTGCATCAGGAAACATGACGGCCCGAAGGATCTGATGAAGGTCTTTTAGCGGCAACCGGTTCCGCTGCGAAAAATCCATTGGACCATACACCAGGCTGTCGTTCGAATCGTAATGTGCTTCGCCGACCTCCTCATCCTTGCCGACATCAAAGGTATCCTCGTTGTATGCCGGCGGCTGGGCGTACAGCAAACGACCGTCCGCCGTGACAAACCGCACGGGATTCGTGTGACGGTTTTCTTCCGGCGACATTCTCACAAACCGATGGGTAATACGAGCACCATAATATCCTTTTGCATGCAGCTGCCGGTTTATGGTACCCTGCCCGACAAATTCATACATGCGACTGTACGCATCGTTATCGCTGACAACAAAGGCCTTCTTAATAAAATGAGCAATTGAAGGAAGGTAGTTCTCCGCGGTACTGTCGTGATGTTTGCGCGTTTGTCCGCTGAAGGCGCTATCGAAAAGTATGGGCGTGAACTTGTTTACACCCGGCACATCCAAGGTGTTGAGCTTCTCGAGCGACAACAATGCAAGCGGCAACTTGACGGTGGAAGCAGGGTTAAAGTAAAGGGTACTATCGACATTGAAGTAATAATCCCTGAAGGACGGATTGTTGTCTTTGTCACGGTCGATTTGAGTATAGATGATCTGAAGCCTGTACTTATCAGGATGGTCGACCACCTCACGAACCAGCGAATCCCTACTCTCGGCAAGTAAAGTCGCGAGAGTATTCTCTGGATGGGATTCGCATGCCAGGAGAACGGATAATGCGGCGCAAACGTGAAGGAACCGATTCATGTTTTACTCCGCCGCTATCTCAGGAAATGCGCCACGGATCTGATCATAAATTGTCTCCGTTTCGACCTTCTTGGATGTGTAGTAGATGGTCTCGCCTGACGCCAGCTCGATTCGGATGCATGGCGTTCTTACTGCGTTGAAAATCAACTTGACCTGCCTTCCGTCGCTTGTCCTGAAGTTGCCCTTCATTACCGTTCCCAGATCAAACCCATCATTCTTCCCGGCGATGGATGGCAGTGTATCGACGAGACTTACACTCCTTATGTCTTGCAGCGCGATTTCATCACCATACTGTCCCTCCACGACAAGCGTGTTGTTGGCAATGATGATACGATCCTCACGCAAGGCTGCGTAAAAGAGGTATCCCAAAAAGGCAAGTACGGCTACAAGAAGGACAATGGTAACCCAGTGCCACTTGCGATGAAATGTCGGGTAAAATTTACGGGTCGCTATTGTGAAATGCAGGTACGCCAGTACCGGGTAGAACGCCAGAAATAGCGTCGCCGCCAGCGTGCCAAACAGCCACGTCAGGTTCACGCCGATAGCAATCAGTGAAATGCCAAGGAACAGATGGAATTTCCTGATGTAGGGTACGAGGTTATGGATGTCGACCTTCTTCCTGTTTTCTTCGGACATCATGTTGTAGCCCGAAAGCATGAATTTCGCGTTGTCAACGTTGATGATTTGGCTGATCAGTATCAGCAACAGGCCGAGACCAATGAAACGTAAATCATTCGAGCGCTTTTGCAAGAGTGCTTCCAAGATAAGAATTTCGTCTTTTTTCACCGCGGAAGCACACGGGGTTACAAAGCCCCGATAGCTATCGGTTTTTTGGTTGTCAGTATCGACCTCGGGAGTCTGTACGTACGCCCCATGCTCCAAAGGAGCCTGGGGGTCAAGGATATCATCTCATGCCAGGCTGGCGTTTTTCAATCTTAGCGAATTTCCAATGACTGAAACAGAACTGAAGCTCATTGCCAGGGCTGCGATCATGGGTGATAGCAATAGTCCGAAGGCCGGATAGAGCACCCCTGCGGCTATGGGTATGCCGAGAACGTTATAACCTAAAGCGAAGAAAAGATTCTGTCTGATATTTTGCATTACGCTGCGGCTAAGCTGTCGCGCACGTGCGATGCCGTTGAGATCTCCTTTCACAAGGGTTATCCCTGCACTCTCTATCGCTACATCCGTTCCTGTACCCATTGCGATACCAATGTCAGCTTGTGCCAGCGCAGGCGCATCATTGATGCCGTCACCTGCCATGGCAACCTTGTGGCCTTCCTGTTGCAGGCGTTTTACCTCGTTGAACTTATCGTCAGGAAGCATTTGCGCTTTGTAACCATCGAGCTTCAAAGCTTCGCTTACCGCCCGCGCCGTGTCGGGATTGTCACCCGTAAGCATGATCACCCGTATTCCAGCTTCGTGAAGCGTTTCGACAGCCATCTTGCTCGTAGGTTTGATCTTATCCGTAATGACGACAGCACCAAGCACCCTATTTCCTTCTGCCAGATAGGAAACGGTTTTACCCTGGCGTTGCTCCTCCTGAATTTGCTGTCTGAAGGTGTGGGGTATAGAAGCACCAACTTGCTCCATCAGCTTGTCATTGCCGAGTGCTAGCACACTATGTCCCAACCTGCCCGTAACTCCTTTGCCCGTGACGGCTTCAAAGCCAGAAATGGATTCTGGTTCGATTCCCTGTTCACGACCATAACGCACGGTCGCTTGTGCCAGTGGATGTTCGCTCGCCGAGTTCACGGCGACCATCTTGCGCAGAACGTCCCTTTCATCGCGGGTAGAATCAACGACCAAAACCTTCTCGACGGAGGGCTTTCCCTCAGTGACCGTTCCCGTCTTGTCGGTGATCACCACATCGATATCGGCCATGCGCTCCAGCGCTTCCGCGTTCTTTATCAGAACACCCGCTTGTGCCCCTCTTCCAACGCCGACCATTACCGACATCGGTGTCGCCAATCCCAAAGCACAAGGACACGCGATAATCAAGACCGCTACCGCATTGACGAACGCGTATACATATGACGGAGCCGGGCCATAGATCGACCAAATGATGAAAGTGATCAAAGCAATGATAACGACGATGGGAACGAAATAGCCCGAGATCTTGTCTGCAAGGTTTTGTATTGGCGCACGGGAACGACTCGCGGCGTTTACCATTTCAATGATACGCGACAACAGCGTCTGCGCTCCTACCCTTTCGGCGACCATAACGAAAGTCCTGTTACCGTTAATCGTTCCTGACGTGACCTTATCACCCTGTCTTTTGCTCACAGGAATGGGCTCACCGGTGATCATCGACTCATCTATCGACGTTTCACCTTCCTTGATATAACCGTCAACCGGAATCCTTTCACCAGGTCGAATGCGAAGCAAGTCGCCGGGGTGAATGCTGCCGATGTGCACCACTTCTTCTTTATCGTCCTTAATTCTCGTCGCCGTGCTTGGTGCGAGTTTTAACAACTCTTTGATTGCGCTGTTTGTCTTGCCATGCGCTCGAGCTTCCAGCACCTGTCCAACCAATACAAGGGTGAGGATTACTGTTGCCGCCTCAAAGTATACATATACAGTATGCTCATGTGTCATGAAGTCATGCGGGAACACACCTGGAAATAAGAGGGCCACTACACTAAACAGCCAGGCAACCCCCGCACCGATTCCAATCAGCGTAAACATGTTGAGATGCCATGTCACAATGGAACGCCATGCACGCTCAAAGAACATCCACGTTGCATAGAACACGACTGGCAGGGAGAGGACAA
>QGUY01000281.1 GCA_003242315.1 Bacteroidota bacterium | reverse complement strand
TAATACGGTTTCGTGGGCTCTGAAATGTGTATAAGAGACAGGGATAGGTCTTGACGTCGTGAACAGATGGCTTCTTGGGTTTTTCGGATTCGCTTTCCCGTGGCGTTTTGTTCACTCTCTCACGGACTGCCACCTTGTAGTCTTGCCAATTGTTGTAACCCAGATATTGCGAGATGGCGTTAAGAGTGGCAGTTTGAGGAAGCCGCGCAAAGCGACCTTGCATGAGTCTTTTTAGTGTTGCAACGCTGATTAGGATTGACGTCTTCGCGGCGATTTCAGCGCTGATATGTTCATAGTCGCGTTGCGTAATCTTGTCAGGGTCTTCGTAACCATTCCTTTCAAAGATCTCTCGCAGGCATGTTGTTACAAAGTTGTGATCCGTCATTGCCGTAACTCTTGCCGGAAGTGGTCCGAAAAGTTACGAAAGTTCGTTCAAGATGGATAATGGGATTAAACAGTTTCGACTGTTCGTTTTTTGTGGGATTTGATCTGGCCTGTTTGACGTCTCCACGGTGACGGTGTCACATGACCGCTGAAAATAGAAGTTGGTACAGGTATGTGTTTGAAAGTTGGCCCAAATGCCTTAGTTTGAAGATTCATTGATCCCCCTTGCAGTGAGAAAGTCCATGTCATGGTCACTTGTATTCCTGCTTCTCCTGAATGTTTTAGGGTATTATTTGTTTTTTGTTGTCCTCCAATACAGCAATGAGATCGCAATGACACGTCGGCTGGATGCCGATTCCTATGGGGAAGTCGCTGCTTTCTAGTGCGGCTGTCGTTCAAAAGGGCGGGAAGCATGTTACACAGGAGCACATTGCACGGTCCAGGAAGGAGGGAGCATCAGACGTCGAGATACATGATACGGTATTGATCGCTGCGGCTTTCTGCATGTTCAATCGGTATGTCGATGGTCTTGGTACGTGGGCACCATCTGACCGAATGTTTTACGTGAAGCGGGCTTCCGCTCGTGCGGAAGAAGGTATGCCCATTATGATCCTTACCACTAACGGTACAATACCATGAAACGACTGTTATACTTCGGTATCATCCTGCTGGCAGCTTTCGAATTTCTAAAAGTTTATTTTATTATGCCCTTCCCGGGTAGCCAACAAGCCGAAACGCTCGATCTCGCATACTTCCTTCATAGCAACCGATGGTACCTTCGTGTACTGTTCGGTCTAATGATTTTGGGTGGCGCTGTCAGTGCCTTTTCCGGACGTCGAAAATGGATTCCGGCAGTACTGGTAGTGTTTGCAGGTTGGGTTGTATACAATTTCAATATGAAAATGATGGCTGACCGCATATTCCTGGAGCCAGAGGCATTGATATTTGAAGGCCGGTCAACCAACGTGCTGGGCGATAGCACAGTAGTGCTCGCTGTTGAACACGAAGGTGAGGCCAAAGCGTATCCGCTGAGATATATAGTCTACCATCATCAGGTTCGCGACACGGTGGGAGGAAAGCCGGTAATGGTTACTTATTGTAGTGTATGCCGGACAGGTCGCGTATTTGAGCCGGTCGTGGAGGGGAAGCCCGAACGCTTCCGCCTGGTGGGAATGGACCATTTCAATGCCATGTTTGAAGATGAATCAACAAAGAGCTGGTGGCGACAAGTCAACGGTGAAGCGGCTACAGGACCACTTCTTGGCCAGAGACTTCCGGAGATGCCGTCAACTCAGCTCACCCTGGGTATGTTCTTCAATACCTATCCGTTCGGAAAAGTGATGCAGGCCGATGCGGCATCGGCCGATAGCTACGACTCGCTCGGACGGTTTGAGCGTGGAAAGAGTAAGGGCAAGCTAACGCGTTCTGACTCGCTTTCCTGGGGGGATAAGTCGTGGGTGGTCGGTGTGGAAATCGGAACGAACGCCCGTGCATACGACTGGAATCAACTAAAAGAAGAGCGAGTCATTCACGACAACATCGCCGGTGTGCCCCTCGTCCTTGCGCTTGCCGAAGACAACCAGAGTTTCTCCATCCTGCGCAGAAACGCTTCGGATGAACGGTTTATGATCCGGAACAATTCTTTGATCGGTCCCACCGGCACGTACGATTTTTCCGGGCGTAGCGCGAATGGCCGACTGCAGCGGATCCAGGGGTATCAGGAATTCTGGCACAGTTGGAGAACTTTCAGACCCCATACCGATCGTTATGGGATCCAGCCATAGCAGACGACTGTTCTTGGCACGAGTCACCTGACGGAATATTGCCAGGAATGTCTAGATTTGAACATGCGC
This sequence comes from Bacteroidota bacterium, assembly GCA_003242315.1. Taxonomy (GTDB): domain Bacteria; phylum Bacteroidota; class Bacteroidia; order Cytophagales; family Cyclobacteriaceae; genus ZC4RG29. The sequence goes on along the minus strand of QGUY01000281.1, from coordinate 2,837 downwards.
TACATGTTCACAAAATCCATTTGTTCTTTACGGACTACCTTCGTACTTGCCCTTTTGCTTGTCCAGATTCCACTATGGGGACAGTGGAAGACGGAGAATATATTCATCATCACCTTAGATGGCTTTCGATGGCAGGAGTTGTATAACGGCGCTGATTCGCTGTTGATCAATAGCAAGGAATACGTCAAAGACACTGAAGGACTCAAGAAAAGGTTTTGGCGCAATACACCCGAACAGCGTAGGGAAGTGCTCATGCCTTTTTTCTGGACAACGATCGCGAAGCAGGGTCAGCTGTACGGCAACAGGAAATACGACAACAAGGTTAATGTTTCTAACCAGATGTGGTTTTCGTATCCTGGCTACAATGAAATCTTGTGTGGATTTGCGGATGACAAGCGCATCAACAGCAATGATAAGGAGGATAATCCCAATGTTACCCTGCTTGAGTTTCTGAACAGCAAAGCGGAGTTCAAGGGCAAGGTGGCAGCGTTTGCTTCATGGGATGTTTTTCCTTTTATCATTAATGAGAAGCGAAGCGGAGTACCCGTCAATGCCGGATACGAGACAGCAACAGGCGATCTTACAGAGCGGGAAAAACTTTTGAACGCAATGCAGTCGCAAATACCGCAGGAGTGGGGTTCCGTACGTTTCGACGCCTTTACCCACCATTACGCATTGGAGTATCTGAAAAAGCATCAGCCCCGTGTGTTGTTTGTCAGCTACGGAGAAACGGACGACTTTGCGCATGATGGTCGCTACGATGCATACCTCAAGTCAGCATGGCAAACGGATCAATTTATTAAGGAATTATGGGAATGGGTACAGTCGCACGAGGGGTACAAAGACAAAACCACTTTCATTATTACAACGGATCATGGACGCGGAACTGTGCCTATCAATACCTGGAGAAGTCATGGCAAAGATATTTCAGGTGCCGATCAGATCTGGATTGCGGTGATGGGGCCCGATACACCTGCGCTGGGTGAGGTCAAGTCACCCGGACAATTATACCAGAATCAGGTCGCCAGAACGGCCGCGGCGTTTCTGGGTGTGGCGTATGATGTGGAGAGAGCGGGGAAGGAGATCGTAGGAGTCAAAAGTAAGAAGTAGAACGCGCGGGTCGCGTCTCTGTAATTCCGAATTTGATTTTACGAGCTTCGATTTACGGTTCTACAAGGGGTCGACAGCCCTGTGCACAACTGCCCACTGTACTACCATCCAATCCCATAATCTTCGCCATGATTCCCTGATCCACCCCAAAACGTTCCGTGTTTTTGATCAAAGTATATGGCGTTGATGGGACCGGCGGTCCGTTCATCGAGTGTGACAGTGTAACCCATATTGCGAAGTTCCTTGATGACGTACTTGGGGGTTTGGGTGTTTAGCAAGATGTGACCGGGCTTGCGCTCATGGTTGCCGAAAGAAGATCGCATTTGATAACTGACGATATTGGGTGCTTCGACGGCCTCCTGGATGGTCATCCCAAATTCGACAACATTCAGGAAGCATTGCAGAAGATCCTGATCCTGGCTGTCCCCGCCCTGAACTGCAAATGACAGAAAAGGCTTACCATCTTTGAATGCCATCCCCGGTGTGAGCGTTACGCGCGGCCTCTTTCCCGGCTCAAGAACGTTGAACGGATTTTGTGCGGCGTCGAGAACGAAAGACTGCATGCGCTGGCTCATGCCAATGCCGGTTCTTCCGGCTATGCATGCAGGCATCCATCCGCCGCTTGGCGTCACAGAGACGATCCATCCGGCTTCATCTGTTGCCTGGATGGAAGTTGTGCCCGCGTGGAAGTCGGCGAGATAATCCTCTTGATTTTCTGCGGGTGCCAACCGTGTGTGGCTCCAGTTTTCGATCAGTGAAGTGTACGGATTGGTTTTGCCTTCGAAAGGGTAGGGGTCGCCAGGACCAGCGTTTGCGTTGTTTTGGTCTTTCTTGATTTCAGCGGCACGTTGCTTCGCGTATTCTTTCGACAACAGTCCTTTGATAGGTTCATCCGGTGCGAAGTCCGGATCACCGTAGTAGAAGTCCCGATCTGCATAGGCCAGGTTCATAGCCTGATAGACCGTATGGATGTATTGGGCCGAATTATAGCCCATGCCCTTGAGATCGAAGTTCTCAAGAATGTTTAGTGCCTGAAGCATGACCGGCCCTTGCGTCCACTGTTGCAGTTTGTATACTTCAATGCCCTTGTAGTTTGTTGATAACGGCTCTTCAATTTTGACCTTCCAGTTGGCCAGGTCTTTTTCAGTGATGAGGCCGCCCTGCTCCTGGCATCCACGTGCAAATTCTTTTGCGATATCGCCTTTATAGAACCGGTCATAGGCAGCGTAGATGGCCTCCTTTCTGCTCTTTCCTTTTTTCAGTGCCTGTTGCTCGGCGTCCACCATCTTTTGCAGAGTTTGGAGAAGATCGGATTGCACGAATATCTCACCAGGACTTGGCGCTTCCCGTTCTTCACCAAGGTGTGGCAAGAACACAGCCTTCGAGTATGGCCATTCTTTAATTCGCGCTTTGCTGCCTTCGATGCTGTTTGCCAGCTCAGCTTCAATGGGATATCCTTTGGCCAATTCCATCGCGGGGGCAAGAACATCTTTGAGACTCAGCGTTCCGAACTCTGCAAGCATTGTGCACAATCCCCCCGGCGTGCCAGGTGTTACCGCTGCGAGTGGTCCGTATTCCGGCGGAAAGTCCATGCCCTTGCTCCTGTAAAATTCGGGTGTGGCGCCCGAGGGTGCGACGCCCAGTGCATTGATCGCGATAACCTTCCTGGTCTTTGGATTGTAGATCAGTGCCTGCGTTTCACCGCCCCAGGCCAGGGCATCCCACAT